>JBCCCB010000047.1:0-17096 GCA_039033775.1 Pseudomonadota bacterium
CCCCCGTTCCCCGATCAGCGCCACGACGCAGACATCCGCCTCGCAGCCCTTGACCAGCGAGGCGAGCAGCGTCGACTTCCCGCCGCCCGGTTCGCCGAAGATGCCCACGCGCTGGCCCAAGCCGCAGGTCAGCAAGCCGTCAACGGCGCGGATGCCCACCGGAAACGGGGTGCGGATCACCGCGCGGCTCATCGGGTCGGGCGGCGCCTGACGCAGCGGGACCGGCGCCGTCGGGCCCGCGATCGCCCCCCGCCCGTCCATTGGCTGCGCCATCGCGTCGACCACGCGGCCCAGCAACCCGTCGCCGACCGGGACTGACCGGGCCCGGCCCGTGGCGGTGACCGAAGCGCCCAGCGACAGCCCATGCAGATCGCCCAGAGGGGCCAGTACCGTGTGGCCGGATCGGAACCCGATCACCTCGGCGTCGATGCGGGGACCGCCGTCGGGCGCTTCGATCCGGCAGATCTCGCCGATGGCGGCGCCGGGCAGGTCGGTCCGGACCGTCGCCCCGAACGCATCGGCCACGCGCCCGGCGGGCCGGAACGCCATCCCGGTCTTCAGCCGGTCGCGCAGCAGATCGGCCGCCCCGGTCATGGGGAATCTCCGGCCAAGATCGTCTCCAACATGTGCAGATGCCGCGCCAGGGACAGGTCGATCACACCGCCTTCGGTTTCCAGCCGCGCGGTGCCCGGCGCGACGGTGCTGTCGGCCAGGACGGTCAGATCCAGCGGCGCCAGCCGGGGTGTCAGCGCCTGCACCGCGTCGCCATGGACATGCAGGACGGCCCGTCCGGTGGGTTGCACGTCCGCCATGGCCCGCGCGACGGCCCCGGCGATCAGATCGGCGGGCGGCAATTCGGCCAGAACCCGGCCGCAAGCGTCGAGGACTAGTTCGTTCAACGCGGCCTCGAATGCCTGGCGCATCGCGGAGACATCGCCGCGATACAGCCGATAATTCCCCAGCACCTCGGCCACGCCCGCATCCTGCCCCTCGGCCCGACCGTCCTTGCGCGATTGCCGGAAGGCCGTCCGGGCCGCGGCGTCCCAGCGGGCCGCCATCTCGATGGACCGGCTGCGCAGATCGTCGGCCGTCAGGCAAATTGCCAGTTCGTCCCCGCGCAGGATGCAGGGGGAAAGAATCTCGACATCTGCCGACGGGTCACGCGTCCGCATGCCAGGCCTCCATCGCGATGGCGATCACCGCGCCGTAGCCGCGCGTCGGCGGGGCAATCAAACGCGCGGCCACGTCCGGCGCGAAGCGCAGCTTCAGCAGCGCGGCCACCTCGGCGGGCAAATCGGCGAGCGCCTGGGCCAGCGCTTCATGGGCGGAAACCGAACCGTCCAGGGGCAAGCCTTCGGGCAGATCGGCGGCCAGGGCGGCGTCGTAATCAGGCCCGAAGCGCTGCCGGTGGGCCAGCACGTCCGCGCGCCCGATGCCCCGGCGCAGCAGATCGGCCCGCAGCAGCGCCTGGGCCCGCGCCATCACCCGATTCAACGTCGTTTCGTCAGCGTCCCGCAGCAGGGCGACCACGGGGTCGGATGGAACGGCGACGGGGTCGGCCAAGCCGCGCTCGGCGCGCAAGCGGGCGCAGATCCGGACGCGGAACCGTGTGCTGTCGGCGATGCGGCCGCGCAGGTCTTCGGTCACCTCAAGGTCCAGCAGGTCCGACAGAAGTCGCAGCGGCAGAACCGGCACCATGTCGCCCATGCCCAACGTCTCGACCACGGGTTGGGGCAGGGCGGTCATTCCGCCGGCTCCACGCTGAAGGCGGGGGCCTGTGGCCGGGCCTTCCGGCGGATCATCACGACGAGGGCGCCGACCAGACCTAAGATCAGCGCCAGCGCGCCACCGGCTGCCCCCACCAGCAGACCCATGGGCAGATCCGGCAAGGGGGTCACCGGGTCGGGGCGCGGCAAGTCGCGCGCGATCACGGGGATGAAAACGACCGAGACGCTGTCATAGTCTAGCCCCTCAATGCTGTTGGCGACCATAACCTTGATTTCCGGCTGCAATTCCCGTGTCGCCGCATCGGCGGCGTGCCGAATCACGACCGAAGCCGAGGACGGCTCGGACCGCCGCGACAAAGGATCCTCCGTCGGCAGCACCACATGGACCCGCGCCGACAACACGCCGTCGATTTCCGAGATGGTGCGCGACAACTCTTCGCTCAGCGCGAAAATGAAGCGGGCGCGCTCTTCCATCTGCGAGACGACGAAGCCGTTGCCCTCGAACACGTCCCCAAGGTTCTGGAAGGTCTGCCGCGGATAACCCTCAGCGTTCAGCGTCTCGACCGCGGCGGCGAAATGGGCCTTTGGAACCATCACTGTCACCTCGCCCGCAGCGACCATCTTACGATCCGCGTCGATCCCGGCCAATTGTAGAACAGCGACGATCTCGTTGGCTTCCCGCTCGCCCAGGCCGGAATAGAGATCGGTCTTGCATCCGGTCAGCGCCAGGCACAGCGCGGCGGCCACGATCAGGCGTCCCATCCCCCGCATCCCCCCTAGTTCCCGGACATCAGCTTGTTCATCGAACTGGCCATGCTGGTTCCGGTCTTGGCGATCAGCTCCACCTCGATGGCGTGGTTGAACGCGTTGTTGAGGTTGGCCATCGCCTCCCGATAGGTCGGGGCAGGCAGCTCAGTGGTGCCCAGCGCGGCCATGGCCTTGGAGCCGGAGACGTCCGGTCCGCCCAGCATGCCCATGGTCGTGTCGGCTCCGCCTTCGACCGGTTGCGGCCCGGCAGAGGCGGATTCGATCCGATCCATGATGATCTGCCCCGGGGATGGGTCCTGTGTCGCAGGCGGGATCGCATTCAATGCGATCTCTGGCTGTAATTCAGCCGCCTTTTGCAATTCACCGTCAAATCCGATCTCTCCACTCGGATCGGACGGTGTGACCCCTTCATTCCAAGGCGCACTTAATTCAACGCCCGGCGATTCACCCGGTCCGGTCATAATTCCTCACATGTTCGAAGTTTGGTGGACTTTGGTGAGACGCTAGGATCGAAATCTTACGGCAGGCTTACGGATCCATCCGATTAGGTCGCCGTGACGCGATTGCCGCGCGCCGGTCCAGGCAATCGCGATTTTTACTCGGGCACTGTGCAGGTGCTTAAAATTGCGGCTTGCTTTCGTAAGCGTCGGGCGGTGCTTGGATTCGCGCCGTCGTCGTTCGACAGCTGTCAACTTGACCTTGCGGCAATCGGCACAGGTCCCCTGTCATTCGGCGGAGAATCGCTAAACAACTGACTTTCATGTCATAAAACCTTTGCCTGTTCGGCAACAATAGAGCCACACTGTGGTGCAAGACACGTCGCATTGGCAGGGGTCGCTCTCCAGCCCCCAGACAAGTCGATCCATCGGATCGCCTGAACTGTCAGCCAATTGGCTTAACGTGTTTTGTTTATGTCTGCCTGGCGGCCGGCCGTCTATTCCCGGCTTCCGAAGAGAGTATGGAGAAATTTCATGAGACTTCTGATGGTCGAGGATGAGAAATCAATTGTGGATCTCGCGAAGTCTGCATTGAAACATGGCGGCTATGAAGTCGATAGTGTCGATTGCCTGGAAGAAGCTTCGTCCGCGTTGGCAATTTATCCTTACGACATGATCCTATTGGATCGAAATCTGCCGGATGGCGATGGACTTAGTTTCCTGAAGACGATTCGCCGGGACCGAAACGAAACGCCGGTCATCATGGTGTCCGCCGTCCGCAAGACGATCCATGATCGCATCGCGGGCCTGGACCATGGGGCGGACGATTACCTGTGCAAACCGCTGGACACGACCGAACTGATGGCCCGGGTACGGTGCGTGCTGCGCCGCCCCCGCGCCCTGTCCGCCGAGACCATCGAGATCGGCAACATTCGCTTCGAGATCGCTTCGCGCCAGGTCGAGATCGGCGGGACGCCGGTCTCCATCTCGCGCCGGGAGTTGGGCATCCTGGAAAACCTGATGCGCGCGTGGGGCCGCACGGTGCCCCGAGACCAGATCGAGCAGGCAAACTATGGTTTCGACGATGCCGTTTCGCTGAACGCGATCGAGGTTTCGGTCCACCGGCTGCGTCGTAAGTTGGCGCAATCGGGTGCGTCGATCGAAATCAAGACCATCCGCGGCCTGGGCTATATGCTGCGGGACCGGGTGACGGACGGATAGGTGTCATGGCACCCTTTTCCGATCATGGCGGCCCCGAAGGCTGGAGCGCGATTATCGCCCATCAACTGAAGACCCCGCTCTGCGCGCTGGACGCCAAGCTGGCGGGTCGGGGTCAGTTGGAGCGCGACTTGCTGCGCAGGGATATCCAGCGCCTGACCCATCTGATCGACCAGTTGCAGACCTTGGGACAGTGCCAGGACGGCGGTCCGGGCCAGATCGAGCGGCCGCCGCTGGCCGAGGTGGTGCGGCGCATCTGCGTGTCTCTGCTGCCCTTGGCGCTGACCCGCGATCAGATTGTGGTCTTGCGGGATCTCTCTGGCGAGGCGCGACCGGCGATCCGAACCGATCTCGTGGGCGAGGCGGTCAGCAATTTGGTCGAGAACGCCCTGAAATACGCGCCCGACGGAAGCCAGGTCACGGTGGTGGTGACCGCCCGCCCGGCGATCCATGTTCTGGACCGGGGGCCGGGCGTCTCGCAGCCACACGACGGGACGATCTTCCAGCCGTTCCGCCGGGGACGCCTGGCCGCCAAGTCGACCTCGGGCACGGGACTCGGTCTCTATGTGGCGGACCGGGTCATGCGGCGGCATGGGGGCGAACTGTCCCACCGTTCCCGGCGCGGCGGCGGCACGACCTTCACCATGACCTTTCCACCGTCCTGACCCCCGCACTGCATGAAAAGACCCGCAGCGATCCGTCGCTGCGGGCCTTTTCGATGGTTTGGTCTTCTCAATCGTCGAAGGGCCAGGTTTCCTCGGCGATGGCGGCGAAGCGGCCTTCCCAACCCGGCGCGGCCTGGTCGGCCGACGCATAGCCGTGATTGTTCAGCCAGAACGGCGTGTCCTCTGGCAACGAATAGACGATCTCCGTATTCGACATGCCCCGGTCGATGGCGGCGGCAACTTCGGCCACGATGAAGTCCCGCGCCTCGTCGCCCTGAAGGCCCATCTCGCGCGCTTGCCGCCCGATCTGGAAGCCGATCTCATTGTTGTGGAAGTCCATCGTCGATTGCGGCGATCCGCGCCAGCCGTCCTGGGCGATAGCCTCCTTGCCTTGCAGGAAGAACGGCACCGATCCACCGCCATTGCGGCCATAGGAAAACAGCGCCGCGCTGTAGATATGCTTCAAGGCATCGCCATAGCTGTCCTTCTGGGTTTGTGTGCCGCCCGCGTCGATCACCGATTGCGGGTTCGGGGTCGCGTTGTTGGGCAGCCCCACCCCGGCCTCAATGGCTTCGGCCGACTCGATCACGTCGGTGAAGGCATCCCGCCCCGCCGCGAAGCCGCCGGCAATTGTGGCGTCCCAGACGCTGTCACCGTCTGCAATGGCCTCGCGAAATGCCTCGGATGCCGCGCCCGCCGCTTCCATCAGCGACCGGACGGCGCCGTTGCCCTGCACGGCATCGACGGCGTCTTCGGCGAATTGCTTGGTCTGCGCCAAGGCCTGCTGCCCCGCCAAACCGATCAGCCCGGCGAAGCCCTTCGCCGCGTCGCCGATGGACAGGCCACCGCCGGGCGTGCCCGATCCCTTGAACAGAGGCTCCGTTTGCTGGGACGTGACATCGTCGTTTCCCCGCTCGAAGCTCACCGATCCGCTGATGCTGGCAGGCAACGGATCGCCGACCGAGAAGCTGAGCCCGGCCGCCCCGCCCGATCGCTCGACCGTCTTGATGGTGCGCGAAATGTCGACCTGTTCACCAAACTTGTCACCGAGATCTGATAGGTCGCCCCGGGAGACCTTTCCGATCAGCCCCGCAATGGAATTGGCGGGCTCCTTTACCTCGACGTCCAGGCTGTCTTCCTTTATGTCCAGGCGGTCGGCGCCGGTCAGTTCCGTCGGTACTGTCAGCTTTCGTTCATAGCTGACGGTGTCCGGCAAGACTCCGCGAAGCCCTTCGCTCTTCAGGATGTTGGCCTCGGGCAGCTTATTGCCGCGGATCCCGAACAGCCGCGTCCCGGCCGGAATATCGTAGGTCGCCGTCAGCGATTCGACCGATCCGAGCAGGCTTTGAGACACGGACAGATTGCCGCCGAGCTCGATCCCGAACAGCTCCTCGCCGACCTTCACCGCTTCCGAGGTGATGAGACCGGATTCGACCTGCCCGCTATAGCTTACCGACCCGTCGGTCGTTGCCGTCGGAAGCTGGACGGTTCGGGTGATGTCGATATCGGCGTCCAGCGTGGCCGAGCCGCCAAGGCCCTGCTTCTTCAACTCCCCCGCGATCCGGGCGCCGAATTCACCGCTCAATCGCTGGGAAAAGCCGGTCAGGTTGTCCGCCAGGAACGCGGCATCATCAGGCGATGGCCCGAGGAGCTCCTGCATCTGCCGCGACAACGCACCGGCTTTGGTTTCGCCCGACGCCGGCGCCAGGACCAGGCCCTGGGCCCCGGCGATCGCGTCGGCCGCCATGTCGGCCCGGGACTGCAGGTCAGCGGCTTCGGGCCCGGTCGCCGTATCGGCCCGGGCTTGCAGGTCCACGGCGGGCTGGGCGACGGCCTCGCCGCTCTTTTGCTGCGCGGCGATATTTAAGGCGCGAATCGCGGCCGCCTTGCTGTCGAAGGTCATCTCGGTAGTGACGGTGCCACTGCCCCCGCCCTGGAGGCCCAAACTACCGCCGAGCGTCTCACCCGCGCCGGTCACACCCCAGGACTTGGTCGCCAGAAGGCTACCGCCATCGGCCACGCTCAGCTTATAGGTCGCATCCGGTCCGTCGCCCTGCTGGGTCAGTTGGATACCGTCGGTCAGCCCACCGCTCAGCCCGACGCTGACATTGGCGTCGGTTTGTCCCAGGACCGAGCGGCCGCCGGGGATCGCTGACCTGCCCTTGTCCACCGAGCCGCTGAGACCGTAGCCATTTCGCAGGACGACGGCATCTCCATCGCTGTTGAGCGCCCCGACCGATGCGGCCGCATCGAAGGTCACGGCTACGCCCTGGGCCGCCTCGACCACGCCCGTGGCCGGAAGCGCCGATCCTGCCGAAGCCAGGAAGGTCTCGGGAGCGGGCAAGGCGCCGATATCGGGTTGGACCGGTCCCGTTTCGATTGGGGGAAGCGCTTGGGTCATCGGATCATCTCCATCGTGAACAATTCGGATTGTCCGCACCTTTGCCGCTCGATCTTACGAGGCACTTACGGTCCGACGACAGATGGCCGGGACAGGCCCGGCCGTCGGTGCGTTCGGGCTGGGCGGTCAGTCGGAACCTTCGCTGGCCAAGACCGCCTGGGCCACGCTCAGCACGCGATCCGTATCCGCGCCGAACGCCCCGCTGTCGCGCAGCGCCGCAACGGCCGTTCGGGGCGACACGCCGTCGGCCACCGCGTCGCGGATCAGGACCAGCGCGGCCGAGACATCCGTGCCCAAAAGCCCGTTTCCGACCAAGGCGCCCGCCGCGTCGTCCAGCCCACCGGCCAGGCCGGCCTCGGTCGCATCAAGGCCCGTCTCCAACGCGCGGCGGGTCTGCTCGTCCAGGACGCCCAAATCGCCCAGCGATCCGCTGACCGTCCGCATCGTGCCCCCGGCATCGCTGAAATCGTTCCCCGCCAAGGCGGCAGCAGCGCCAAGATACGGGTCCGCGCCCCGAAGGCCTGCGGCACGCAGTGCCTGGGCGCCCGATTGCACGGCGGTCTGTAGGGAGGCGTAGTCGCCGTCTGCCGCCGCGATCACGGCATTCATGACGTTGTCGAGATCGCCGCCCAGAAGCCCCGTATCTCGCAGGGCGATCGCCGCCGTCCGGGCGCTGTCGGCCACCGACGACCAATCGCCGCCATAGGCGGCGCCCGCCGTCGCGACATATCTTCCGGCATCGCCGAGCAGGCCGGACCGCGCCAGCAACGCGGTTCCGGCTTGAACCTGGCTGGCGGTGGTGTTCAAGGCGAAGCCACCCCCGGCCCCGGCTGCGCCCCCGGCATAGAGCGCGCCGAATTCCAGCGCCCCGCGCCCGATATCGCCGATATCGAACGTGCCCTCGTTGATCTCGCTGGCGGTGTCCGTGGCGGCGATGGCGCCTGCCGCGACCAGACCGCCGACGCCGCCTGCGGCAAACCCAGCGCTGACGATCACGGTCTTCAGCCAAGGATTTTGGTCCAGGAAATCGTCGACTTCGCTGGCGATGTCACCGAGATCCATGCCGAAGAAGATATCGGCTTCAAACGCCACTTCGAAGGGATGGGTGAAGAACCCGTCGATATCCCCCTTGAACAGCTTGTCCGCCATGTCGAAGGGCGCTTTGACGACATCCAAGATTCCACCGAACAGGCCCATGGTACCAACTCCCATCTGAAAAATGTTGGGGCCAATCTGCGCGTCCAGGCTTACGGCTGACTTACGGGCGGCATCGGGTTTCGCGACCGGAGACGACGTCCATCGTCCCAGCCATGGCGACCAGGACGGAATTCTAAGGCGGCGCGGACTTGGCGGGTCAGGCGGTTACAACCCCGCCTCGGCCTCGGCCAAAATCGTCCTCACGTCCAGGACCGCGTCCGGCGGGACCGAAACCGCGTCGATCCCCGCCCGAACCAACAGCTTCGCGACGTCCGGATCGTTGCTAGGCGCCTGACCACACAGAGCGATCCATTCGAGGCGTGCGCCCATGAACTGAACGCTCCGAGGGCACGACAGGTCGCTCAGTTCATCTCCTGCCCGCCGTAGTCCTCCGGCCCGCCGGAGACATCGATGGCAACCATGCGGTCGAGCGACATGACATAGGCGCTTTCGGCCAGCCCGGTGTCGAGTCGCTCGACGCGCAGCCTGCCCACGGCGGTGAATGGCTGCCACATATCGAGAACGGGGACGGGCTCCTCTGTCTCGACGAGGACGATCTGGTTGGCGGGTGGGGCTGGCACGTGGATACAGGCACCAACGTAAGGGACGAACAGGAAGGCCCGTGTCTCCCGCGCGGTGAAATCCAGTGGGGTCATGTAGCCCGACAGGGCCACTATCTTCCCATCGAGATCGTCACGCGGCTTGGCATCGGGATTGGACTGGGGAAGCGGCTGCCAGGGCGCATCGCTGCCCTCGCCGTCGAAATCCATCGCAAGCTGGGCGAACGGGTCCGACGGGTTCTGGGCCAGGACATGGGCTTGCGCGATTTCCTGCGCGGCCCTCTCGGCCTCGGGCATCAGGTCCATCCAGGACAGGGTGCGGACATCCGCGAGGGGCGCGGCAGGCCGGAAGGCCAGCGCGGCGATGCCTCCGGCAAGACCGAGCCCGGCAAGGCTGATGCCGCCTAGGATCACGCCACGCCTCGATCGAAGAACTGTCATCGCCGCCTCCGTGCGCCCGTTGTTCCGTGCTCAACCGCCGCCCAACCCGTCGTCCCGCCCGATGCGATAGGCCCGCCAGGCCGGCAGCAATCCGGCGAGCAAAGCCGCCAGGACGATGCCAGCTAGCACGAACACCTCTCGAAGCGACAGGCCGACCGGCAGATCGAGACCGTAGGTCGCGCGGAGCCACGCGCCCACCAGCGGCGTGGCGGCCAGGACCACCAGCACCCCGTTCAAGACGCCGACAAGGGCGACGAACCCCGATTCCACGACCAGAAGTCCGGCAATCGTGCCCGGCCGCGCCCCCAGGGCGCGTAGCACCGCGATCTCCTGGCGGCGTTGTTCCAGGCTGGCGAGGATCGTTGCGACCAACCCGACGACCGCTGTCAGCACGACTATGGCAGAGATTGCGGCCAGCGCCCGCTCGGCGGTGCCGACGACGGACCAGAGTTCCTGCAAGGCGACGCCGGGAAGGACGGCCAGCAGCGGCTCGTCCGGGTAGTCGTTGATCGCCCGGGCGGTGCGGAACACGGCGATGCGACTGGTGGTCCCGACCAGCAGCGCGGTGACCGAGGCTGGCGCCAGGTCGCCGTCGGCCGCGCGGGCGCGCAGCACCTCGGCGGGCGTCGTCCGCGCGGCCCGGGCGCCGCTGGCCCAGTCGACATGGATCGCCGTCATTGCCTCGAGCGAGATATGCAGCGACTGGTCGGCGGGCGTGCCGGTTCCCGCCAGGATGCCGGAAATGGTGAAGGGCAGATCGTCGTGGCGCACGAGGTCGGCCGCGCCCAGCCCGTGGGCGACGACGATCTGATCGCCGATCCCGTAGTCGAGGGCGCGGGCAACCTCGGCCCCCAGCACGACGTCGAAGAGATCGTCGAACCGCGCGCCCTCCGCGATCTCGAGCGGTCGGTCGCGCCCATACCGATAGCGGTCGAAATAGGCGTCGGTCGTGGCGACGACGCGATAGCCGCGATGGCTGTCGCCCAGCGACAGCGGCACGATCCAATCGACGTCGTCCAGCGTGGCGATGTCCTCCACACTCTCCCAGGAGATGTCGTTGGTGGCATTGCCGATGCGGAAGACGGCGTAGAGCATCAGCTGCACCCCGCCCGAGCGTGCGCCCACGATCAGATCGGTGCCCGAGATGGTGGAGGCGAAGCTGTCCCAGGCGCCGGTGCGCAGCCGTTCAACGGATAAGAACAGCACCGTCGAGACGGCGACGGCCAGGGCGACCAAAGAGACGGCCAACCGTCGCGACCAAAGGGACGCGCCGACCAACCGGGCAAGCAGGCCCAACCGCGTCATGGGGCGTGGTCCCGCGTCTCGATCCGGGCCACGTCCCGCAAATCGTCGGCGCGGGCGAAACGGCGCCCGATGGCGGGATCGTGGCTCACCATCAGGAGGGCGGCGCCCGCGGTCTCTGCGCGTTCGAAGAGGAGGTCGAGGAAGGTGTCGCGCGCCTCGGCATCGAGCGCGCTGGTCGGCTCGTCGGCAACGATCAGGCGGGGCGAACCGATAAGGGCGCGGGCGACGGCAACGCGCTGCTGTTGGCCGACCGACAGGGCGCGGGCCGGCGCATGGTGAAGGGCGTTGGGGATGCCGAGGCGTGTCAGCAGATGGACGGCGCGATCGGTGGGATCGGCGGCGTCGCGGCCGAAGGCCGTCGGAAGCAGGACGTTCGTGAGCGTGTCCAGATAGGGCAGCAGGTTGAATTGTTGGTGGATCACGCCGATGGCGTCGGCGCGGAGCCTGTCCCGCGCGGCGGCGCGGTCGGGCATGGTCTGCCCGGCCACGTCGATGGTGCCCGCGTTCGCGGCCAGAAGCCCGGTCGCGAGCCCCAGCAGCGTCGTCTTGCCCGAACCGGACGGCCCGCGCAGAAAGGCGGCCTCGGCCGTGTCGAGCGCATAATGCGGGACAGTGAGTGCGAAACCCGTTCCGGCATAACGGAAGGCCACATCGCGCATTGACAAGGCACCGACGGTGACGGCGTCAGGCCTGTCCGCCATGGGGAGGTCAGCTGGTCGGCAGAGGCAGCGCCTCGCCCGGCTCCAACTCTCCGGCGCCCTGGCCTGCGGGGGTGGCGTATTCGACCTCGATCTCTTCGACCGACGGATAGAGATCGAAGAAGCGCGTCTCGATCTCGGTCAGGGCCGACGGGTCGGTACAGGTCAGGGCATATTCGACCTCGAAGGCGCTATGGTTGCCGTCTTGATGAAGGTCCACCTCGGCCGCCTCGCCGGTGCAGCCCGCGGCCTCGGGCAGGACGAAGATCGCCATCGGATCGGCCAAATCCGCCTTGGCCCCTTCGACCGCGGCCTTCTGCGCGTCGGTTTCCGCGGCATGTTCGAAGCCCACGATATCGGCGCCGGGCGCTTCCAGGATCATCTCGACACTGGTGCCGTCGACGGCCAATCGCAAGGTGACGTGGCCATGCTGGTGGGCTTGCAGGTCGCGGGTCCCCGCCGCGAGCGGCTGGCTTAGGACGAGGGCGAAGAGAACGGCGAGACTAGGACGAGGCATCTGCATGGCGGGCATCCTCCTGCTGTCATGTCCCGGCAGGCTAGGATGCAACTTCGAGGATTACAAGAATGCACACGGCCAGCGACCTTTCACCGCTTAGCCCGTTTCGACTGCCTGCCCCGTCGTGTCCCATGACGGTGAAACGTGCGACCATCGTCTTATGGCACCCATTGAAGATCCGGATATCAGGTTTTCAAAGCTCGGCCGAAGACCGACGTTGCCACGAAGGCGATGGCGGCGACGCAGACGATGGTGGGCCCGGCGGGCGTATCGAATGCATAGGCGCCGCGCAGGCCACCGATGGCGGATGCCGCGCCGATGGCGCCGGCGATCATGGCCATGGCCTCGGGCGTGCGGGCCAGCGGCCGCGCGGCGGCCGCGGGAATGATCAGCATGGCGGCGATCAGCAGGACGCCCACGACCTTGATCGCGACCGCCACGGTGATCGCGAGCGCCAGCGTGAGGACCAGTTGCTCGCGCCGGGGATCGATGCCGCTGGCATGGGCCAGGTCCGCGTTGAGCGTCGCCGTCAACAGCGCCGACCAGCGCCAGGCGATCAGACCGGCGACCACCACCGCCCCGCCCCAGATCACGGCGAGGTCGATGCGCGACACGGCGAGAATGTCGCCGAAGAGATAGGCCATCAGGTCGATGCGGATGCCCGACAGGAACGACACCGCCACCAACCCGAAGGCGAGCGCGGAATGGGCAAGCACGCCCAGCAGCGTGTCCATCGCATAGCCGCGGCCCGTCAGAGCGTTGACCAAGACCGCCATCGCCAGGGCCACGACCAGCGCGCCGGTGAAAACGGAGGTCGAGACTGCAAGCGACAGCGCCACGCCCAGGATCGCCGCATGGGCGGTCGCGTCGCCGAAATAGGCCATGCGGCGCCAGACCACGAACGAGCCGAGCGGCGCGGCGGCGAGGGCCACGCCGATACCGGCAAGCGTCGCGCGGGTCATGAAGTCATCGAGCACTACTCGGCAGCCTCCGGTGTCGCATGGTCGTGGTGATGGTCATGGTCGTGACGATAGAGCGCCAGTGCGCCACCGGTGCCCGTTCCGAACAAGGCGCGATACTCCGGAGCGGACGCGACCACGGCCGGCGACCCCTGGCAGCAGACATGGCCGTTCAGGCAGACAACCCGGTCCGAGGCGGCCATGACCACGTGCAGTTCGTGGCTGATCATCAACACGGCACAGCCCGTGTCGCGCCGGACCGTCTCGATCTGCTGGTAGAAGGCGGCGGAGCCAGGTTGGTCCAAACCCTGCGTCGCTTCGTCGAGCAGCAGGATCTCGGGCCCTCCGATCAGCGCGCGCGCCAGCAGCACCCGCTGGAATTGCCCCCCCGACAGGCCGGACATCTGCCGGTCCATCAGGTCCGGCACGCCCGCCTGGTCCAGCGCCGCGCGCCGGGCGCCCTTTGGCGCGCGGCGGGGCAGGGCCAGGAAGCGGCCCACCGTGATCGGCAGGGTCGGGTCCACATGCAGCCGCTGGGGCACGTAGCCCAGGCGCAGCCCCGGCTTGCGTCGAACCGAGCCGGCGGCGGGCTTTATGGCGCCGATCACGGCGCGCAGCAGGCTTGTCTTGCCCGATCCGTTGGGGCCGACGATCGTGACGATCTCACCGGACGAGACCGCAAGATCGACGCGCTGCAACGCGGTCTTGCCGCCATAGCGGACGGTCAGGCCCTCCACCTCCACGAGGGTCATTCCGGTGCCGCCTCCGCGCAGCCGGGGCAGACACCCTCGGCCTCGATCACGGTCCGTTCGATGACGAAGCCGCTCGCCTCGGCGACCCGTCCAAGTTCCTCGCGCGCCGGGGCGGACGGCGTCTCGGCCACGGTGTCGCAGACCCGGCAGATCATGAAGGCCGGGGTATCGTCGTGACCCGGCGCGGCGCAGGCGATGAAGGCGTTCAGACGCTCGATCTTGTGGGCGAAGCCGTGCGAGACGAGGAAGTCCAACGCACGGTAGACCACCGGCGGCTGCGAGCCGAAGCCCTGGGCCGACAGGTCTTCCAGCACGGCATAGGCGCCCATCGCCCGATGCTCGCGCAGCAGGATTTCCAGCACGGCGCGGCGGACGGGCGTGAACCGCAGCCCCCCATCGGCGCACTGGGTCTCCACCGCCGACATCGCCGCGACGATGCAATCGGCATGGTCGTGCTTGGCGAAGCCGCGCTGAAGGGAGGACTGGTTCGGGGTGCTTGCCATCATGCGTCGCTCAGTGTACCGGATTGCGTTATGTTATACAATCACTCGGAGTGAGAGATGTCCAGAGCCCTGTCCCTCGTCCCCCTTGCCGCCGCCCTCATGTCGACCGCCGTGCTGGCCGAGGGTCCCCGCGTGGCGGCCGACATAGCGCCCGTTCATTCCCTGGTGGCCCGGGTGATGGAGGGCGTGGGCGAGCCGAGCTTGGTGATTCCCGCCGGAGCCAGTCCGCACGAATACAACCTCCGTCCGTCCGAGGCGCGCGCCTTGCAGGACGCGGATCTGGTGTTTTGGATCGGTGCCGACCTGACACCCTGGATGGAGGATGCCGTGGCCACGTTAGCCGAAGGCGCTGAGGTCACGACGCTTCTGGAGGCCGAGGGGGTGATGCGCCTGGACATCCGGGAGGATGCCCTGTTCGAGGCCCATGACCACGGTGCGGAGGACCATGACGACCACGCCGACGAGGCAGGGCACGACCACGACAACCACGCCGAAGACGCGGCGCATGACGACCACGACGAACACGGGCACGACGATCACGGACATGACGACCATGCCGGCCACGACCATGGCGCGCATGATCCGCATGCCTGGCTGTCCCCGGACAATGCGGCCGTCTGGCTGAACGTCATAGCCGGAAAGCTTTCGGCCGCCGACCCGGAAAACGCGGGCGCCTATTTCGCCAACGCCGCCGCGGGTCGCGCCGAGATCGGGGCGCTGAAGGACGAGATCGCCGCTATGCTCGATCCCGTCCGCGACGGCCGCTTCATCGTCTTCCACGATGCCTATCAGTATTTCGAGACGGCCTTCGACATCCCGGCCTCGGGGGCCATCTCGATCAGTGACGCGGGCGACCCGAGCCCCGCGCGCATCGCCGAGATCCAGGCGCGCGTGACGGGCGAGGGCATCGACTGCGTCCTGGCCGAGCCGCAATACAACGCGGCCATGGTCACGACCGTGCTTGATGGAACCGAGGCCAGCACCGGCGTGCTCGATCCGCTGGGATCCGACTTGAAAACGGGCCCGGCGCTCTATCCGCAACTTCTGCGGAATCTTGCCGACACACTTGCAGGCTGTCTCTGATCGCGAAAGGAGATGGGCCATGCGCCGTATCGGTCCAATCCTCGCCATGACGCTCGCGGGCCTGTCCGCGCCAGCGGGCGCGCATCCCCATATCTTCGTCGATGCCACCGCCGGGTTCCGCTTCGACGGCGACGGACGGCTTACGTCGCTGCGAATCACTTGGACGTATGACACCTTCACCTCGCTGGTGATGTTCGACCAACTCGGCCTGGACGCGGACCGGGACGGACAATTGGACGATGCCGACCGGGCCGCCATCGTGGCGGGCGAGACCGAGTGGCCGCCCGAGTATAACGGCGACATCCACCTCGACCTGGACGGACGCGTGATCGCCATGGGGCGGCCGCGGGATGGCGAGGCGTGGATGGAGGATGACCGTGTGGCGGTCTCCTTCGATCTCCCGCTTGCCGAACCGTTGGACGCCCCCCACGGCGCGCGCCTGCGGCTCTACGATCCCTTCTATTACTACGCCTACACGATGGTCGATCTGGGCGAGGCGGAGACGGCCCCCTGCACCGCACGCATCGACCCGTTCGAATTGGACGCGGCGTTGGAACAGGTACAGATTAGCCTCTTCGATCTCGGACGCGAGGAAATTCCCGACCAAGAGGATGTCGGCGCGCTCTTCGCCGACGAGGTCCATCTGTCGTGCGACTGAGGGCCGTCCTCCCGCTCGCCCTGCTGACCGCCCTGCTGCTGGTGGCCTGGCAGATCGTGCCTTGGTCCTCTTTGATGCATTGGGCGGTGACGGCGCAGCGCGAGTTCCAGAATGCCATGGCCACGGCCCTGCGCGCCGTGCAGGCGGGCGAGCCCGCAGCGGTCGCCTCGCTTTGTGCCGCGACGGCGCTTTACGGGGTGGTTCATGCGGCGGGACCGGGCCATGGCAAGGTGCTGCTGGGAGGGGCCGCGCTGGCCTCGGGCGCGACGATGCGGCGGATGGCCGTGCTCACGCTTGCCTCCAGTCTCGCGCAAGCGGCGACCGCTATCGCCTTGGTCGGGGTGTTGGTTCTGGCATTGCGGATGGGGGCGATGCAAGTGGGACAGCTCGCCGATGCCTGGCTTGCCCCCGCGAGCTATGCCGCCATCGCTGTGGTCGGCGCCTATCTGGTTCTACGCGGCCTATGGATGCTTCGCGCGCGGCCTGCCGGCCATGATAATCACCAGGACCAAAGAAACTGCGGCTGCGGTCATGCCCATGGCCCCACAACGGCACAAGCCGCGTCGTTGACAGGCTGGCGCGATGGGATCGCGCTGGTGGCAAGCATCGCGATCCGACCTTGCACGGGGGCCTTGTTCCTGCTGGCCATCGCGTTGCGGCTCGACGTTTTCTGGACGGGGGCCTTGGCGGTGGTCACGATGGGTCTTGGCACGGCCGGGTTCAACATCGTGGTCGCCGGGTCCGCCGTGCTGGCGCGGCGCGCGGCCCTGGTCGGGGCCGGCGGGGCGGAGTTGCGCACTTTGTCGGCCGGGGCGCACGTCGTGGGCGGTGCGCTGATTGTGGCCCTAAGTCTCGCGTGGCTCCTCCGCCTGGTCTGACGTGTCACGCCATTGGTCCGGGTGCGGTGGCTCCTTTCAGTCTGGAGAGGCGTCGAAGCCGTCTGACCTCCGCGTCCTCGGGTCCCCGATTTGCGGGATGCGAACTGGACCTGTCGGGGTTTGATGCCGCTCCTTTGATAGCATTTACTGCACCAAAGGAGACGATCTATGGGAACGAAGCGGACGGGCGAATTCCGCCAGGATGCGGTGCGTATCGCACTGACGAGTGGGCTGACACGCAGGCAGGTTGCTTCAGATTTGGGTGTTGGCCTGTCGACGCTGAACAAATGGGTAACGGCGCATCGGGACACTGATGTGGTGTCGGACAG
>JBCCCB010000048.1:0-17084 GCA_039033775.1 Pseudomonadota bacterium
ACCTCGGCATCCAGAACGTTCATGCCGGGCGAGCCGATGAAATAGCCGACGAAGGTGTGGGCGGGGCGCTCGAACAATTCCTGCGGCGTGCCTTGCTGGACCACGCGGCCATTATGCATCACCACGACCTGATCGGCGAAGGTCAGCGCCTCGGTCTGGTCGTGGGTGACGTAGATCATCGTGTGCCCGAATTCGTGGTGCAGGCTCTTCAATTGGGTCCGAAGCTCCCACTTCATATGCGGGTCGATGACGGTCAGCGGCTCGTCGAAGAGGAGCGCGTTGACGTCCTCGCGCACCATGCCGCGGCCCAGGCTGATCTTCTGTTTGGCATCCGCCGTCAGGCCACGGGCCTTGCGGCCGAGCACATCCTCCATGCCGATCATCTGGGCGATGGCTTGGACGCGGCCAGCGACATAATCAGGATCGGCCCCGCGATTGCGCAGCGGGAAGGCCAGGTTATCGCGGACACTCATGGTGTCGTAGACGACGGGGAACTGGAACACCTGGGCGATGTTGCGATCGGCGGTGGGCGCGTGGGTGACGTCGTCGCCGTTGAACAGGATGCGGCCCTGGCTGGGCTCCAGCAGGCCGGAGATGATGTTGAGCAGGGTCGACTTCCCGCAGCCCGAGGCGCCGAGGAGGGCATAGGCCTCGCCGTCCTTCCAGGTGAGGTCGAGCTGTTTCAGGGCGTAATCGTCCTCGCCGCCGGGATTTGGCGAATAGGAATGGGCCAGGTTGTCGAGGGTGATTTCGGCCATGTTTTATGCCGCCACGGCATAGGCGGCGGGGGCGACGAGGCCGCCTTGCCGGTCGAAGACATACATATGGGTGGGGTCCAGATAGACCTGAAGATCGGTGCCGATGGGCAGGTCGCGGATGCCGTGGACCAGGCCGACCCAGCGTTCGTTATGGTGGTCCAGATGGACGAAGGTTTCCGAGCCGGTGATCTCGGTCACGGCCACGCGGGTGGTGAAGTGGAAGACGTCGTGGCTGGGCTGTTCCAGCTTGACGTGGTTGGGGCGGAAGCCAGTCTGGTAGCTGCCGTCGGGCAGCGCGGCCAGGGGACCGAGGGCCGGGATCGAGGTGTCGCCGAAGATCAGGTTCGCGCCCTGTTTGGTGAGCGGCAGGAAGTTCATGGGCGGGTCGGAGAAGACGCGCGCCGTGACCGCATCGACGGGCTGACGATAGACGTCGGGCGTGGCGCCGAATTGGGTGATGCGGCCCTCCCAGAGGGTGGCGCAGTTGCCCCCCAGCAGCAGGGCCTCCTCGGGCTCGGTGGTGGCGTAGACGAAGATCGAGCCGGAATCCTCAAAAATGCGCGGGATCTCGGCGCGGAGTTCTTCGCGCAGCTTGTAGTCTAGATTGGCCAGCGGTTCGTCCAGCAACACGAGACCCGCATTCTTCACCAGGGCGCGGGCGAGCGCGCAGCGTTGCTGCTGGCCGCCCGACAGCTCCAGGGGCTTTCGGTCGAGGAACGGCGTCAGGCGCATCAACTCGGCCGCCTCGCGGACGGCCGTGTCGATTTCGGACCGGGACTTGCCGAGCAATTTCATGGGGCTGGCGATGTTGTCGTAAGTCGTCATCGACGGGTAGTTGATGAATTGCTGGTAGACCATGGCGACGCCACGGTCCTGCACCCGCATGCCGGTGACATCGTCGCCGTTCCACAGGATCCGGCCGGTCTCCGGCACATCCAGCCCGGCCATGATCCGCATCAGCGTGGTCTTGCCCGACAGCGTGGGTCCCAGCAGCACGTTCATGGTGCCGGGGGCCAGCGTCAGATCGGTCGGATGGATATGGGTCTCGCGGCCGACGACCTTCGAGACGTTCTCCAGTGTCAGCGACATGTGCTCCCTTCCGCGCCCGTCATGGTCAAAGACTGGCGTCCTCCCAGGGGCTTAGGCAACACCATCGGACTTGAGACTGTCAATGGCACGCGACGCCTTTCCGGGCGGTTCGGAATTTCTCTTGCCGAAACCGGTTTCGGTGGTATCATTCAAGCCATGGGAGGACGAGTCGGCAGCCGGGGAGACCGCCGCGCGACGATTCAGGACGTGGCCCGCGAAGCCGGGATCACCAAAGGGACCGTGAGTCGTGCGTTGAACGGACATCCCGACATTTCGGACGCCACGCGGGCGCGGGCGACCGATGCCGCTGCCCGTCTGGGATATCGGCCCCTGGGATCGGCGCAAGCGATCCGCACGGGGCGATGCCGGGCCTTGGGTCTGGTGATCGAAACCAGCGAACATGATGCGCATCGGCCGTTCTTGGCCGAGTTCCTGGCCGGTCTGTCGCAAGGGGCCGCGACCGAGGGCTGGACGCTTACGGTGGCCTCCGCCTCGGAGGACACGCTGGGGACCTACGAAATGCTTATCGAGGAGCGCAAGGCGGATGGCTTCGTTCTACCCCGCACCAGACGAGACGATCCGCGCGTCGCCATGTTGCGCGAGGCGGGCGTGCCGTTCGTGCTGTTTGGCCGCCACGGCGATCCCGAAGGATGCGCCTGGTTCGACATCGACATGGCCACGGCCATGCGCGAGGCAGTGCTGCGATTGGCCCGGGACGGGCATCGAAGGATCGCCTTCGTGGGCGGGAGTGCGGCCCACACCTATAACGGCCTGCGGGAAGACGGGATCCGGGCCGGATTGGCCGAGGCCGGGCTCGCCGACGATCTCATCCTCCATGGCGCCTTGGACCGGGACACCGGCGAAGCCGCCGCCACGGCACTTCTGGATCGGACCGATCCACCGACCGCCTTCATCTACGCCATCGACCTGGCCGCGCTCGGTCTGTGGCGCGCAGCCCGGAAGCGGGACCTCAGGATCGGCGAGGACCTCGCCGTCATCGCCTATGACGGCACGCCCGAAGGCGCCCATTCGGAACCGCCGCTGGCCACCTATGCCGTGGATCACCATAACGCCGGGCTGCGCCTGGCGGATCTGCTGATCCGCCGCATCCGGGGCGAGGCGCCGGAAGACCTGCGTGAGTTGGCTCACGCCACCTATCTCGATCGCGGCTCCGCCCGCGCGAGCAAATACCAACCAACGGGAGGAACTACATGAAAACCCTGCTGCTCACGGGCACCGCCCTGGCCCTTCTGGCCGGCGCGGCCCAGGCCCAGACCCTGAGATTCTGGACCACCGAAGAACAGCCCGAGCGTCTGGCCAAGCAAGAAGAGATGGCCGCCGCGTTCGAGGCCGCCACCGGCACCGCCGTCGAGGTCATCCCGGTCACCGAAAGCGATCTGGGCACCCGCGCCACGGCTGCCTTTGCCGCCGGCGACCTGCCGGACGTGATCTACCACACGCTGCAATATGCCCTGCCCTGGGCCGAAGCTGGCATTCTGGACATCGACGCCGCCACCGACGTGATCGAGGCGCTGGGCGAAGACACCTACGCCCCCGGCGCTTTGGCCATGGCGGCAACCGAGGATGGTTATGCGTCCGTCCCCGTGGACGGCTGGACGCAAATGATCGTCTACCGCAAGGACCTGTTCGACAAAGCCGGGCTAGAGGCGCCCACTACCTACGCAAATGTGGAAGCCGCGCTGGAAGCCCTGCACAACCCGCCGGAGATGTATGGCTTCGTCGCCGCCACCAAAGTGGACGAGAACTTCATGTCCCAGGTGTTGGAGCATGTCTTCCTGGCCAACGGTGTCTCCATCGTCTCTGAAGACGGCGTGGCAACGCTTGAGGAAGGCCCGACGCTGGAGGTCCTGGACTTCTACAAGGCGATTGCCGAGGCCTCACCCCCCGGTGAGCTCTATTGGGACCAATCCCGCACGCTCTACTTCTCGGGCAACGCGGCGATGATCATCTGGTCGCCCTTCATCCTGGACGAGTTGGCTGGCCTGCGCGACAGCGCGCCGCCCACGATCACCGACGACCCGACCTCGTCGGAATTGGCCTCGCGCACCGGCATCGTCACCAACTTCGCGGGTCCGTCGAACCCCGATGGCGCGGCCTGGGGCGATGTCCGATATTTCGGGATCACGTCGGACGCGGACACCGATGCAGCCATGGAATTCGTGCAGTTCTCGATGGATGAGGGCTACGAATCCACACTGTCCATCGCGCCCGAAGGCAAGTTCCCGGTTCGGCGCGGCAATGCGGACAACCCATCGGCCTTCACCGACCTCTGGGCGACTCTGCCCGTGGGCGTGGATCGGAAAGCGCCGCTGGGCGATCTCTACGAGGCGTCCATGATCGAAGAGATCGTCGGCGGGCTGGACGTGGCCCAGCGCTGGGGTGTGGATGAAGGGCAACTGGCGCTGGCCTCCAAGATCATCAACAGCCAGGGCATCAACCGCGTTGTCCGTCAGTACATCGACGGCGAGATCGAGGGCGCGGCGGCCGTTGCCGCCCTGAATGATGCGATCTCCTCGGTGGAGTGACTCCTCTTTGGGGGCGGTGCGCCGCCCCCAGTCCAAGTGCTGCGTCGTCCTCGGGTCGAGCCCGAGGATAACCGCGCCAGACATGTAACCGAAGCGAGACGGACAGAGCCATGGCCGACCGCGTGACCGATACCATCATCCAAGCAACCAGGGCCGCCCCCGTCGCCCCCAAAGGCCGCGGCGCCCTAGCCAAAGGCGAAGCCCGCCTGGCTTGGAGCCTGCTGTTTCCCACGATCGCCATCGTGGCGGCAGTGGTGATCTTGCCGCTGCTGGCGATCTTCTGGATCAGTTTCAAACCCGTGCAACTCTCGGACCTGCGCGCCCCCGAACTGGTGCTGCGCGAAGACCTGCGCGGCGCGCCCGAAGTCGAGGGCGACGAGGGCACCTGGCGGTTTCGGCTGCGCAATTCCTCGCCCGATCAGGACATGCGCGGCGTCACCTTCACCGATGCCCTGCCCGACGGCCTGACACTGGGCGACCTGCCGGAACCCTGCCAGATTGTCTCCAACCAACTGATCTGCGACTTCGGCGACGTCCCCGGCGGCTGGCGCGAGCGGCTCGAAATCCCCGTTACCGTGACCGCCGGGTTCGACCCTGAGATCGACGTGGACCTGACCGAGGCCGTGACCACCGCCGAGGCCCAATCCGTCCTGACCGACGGCACGTTCACCACGGAAAATTTCGCCCGGATCTTCGATGCCGACGAATTCTGGGGCGTCATGGGCGTCACGATTTTCTACACCGTCTTCGGCACGCTGGGCGCGATCATCATGGGCCTTTTCGCCGCCCTCCTGCTGGACAAGTCCTTCAAAGGCCAAGGCATCCTGCGGGGGCTCTACCTGTTCCCCTATGTGGCCCCGGTGATCGCCGTGGCCTTCGCATGGATCATCCTGTTCGATCCGTTCTCCGGCTCGGCCAATGCGCTGCTGATCCAGATGGGCGTCACCAGCCAAGCCATCAACTTCTTCGGCGAGCGGCCCCTGGCGCTCATCATGGTGACGGTGTTCGAGA
The DNA here is from genome assembly GCA_039033775.1 of Pseudomonadota bacterium. GTDB lineage: Bacteria > Pseudomonadota > Alphaproteobacteria > Rhodobacterales > Rhodobacteraceae > Jannaschia. Next base: position 5,405 of record JBCCCB010000048.1, read on the forward strand.
TCTGGCGGTACTTCCCGCTGTCGTTCCTGTTCATCCTGGCGCGGATGCAGTCGATCCCCTCGGACATGTACGAGGCGGCCGACATGGACGGCGCCTCGCCGTTCCAGCAATTCGCCTGGCTGTCGCTGCCGCAACTCCTGGGGATCCTGTCGGTCCTGTTCCTGCTGCGCTTCATCTGGACGTTCAACAAGTTCGACGACATCTTCCTGCTCACGGGGGGCAATGCCGGCACCCGGACCCTCACCGTCAACGTCTACGAACAGGCCTTCGCGATCTCGAACATCGGCGCGGGGGCGGCGGTCGCCGTGGTGATCTTCGCGTGCCTGCTGCTGTTCTCGGCGCTGTTCTTCCGGTTCATCTCCAAGGAGGAGGGGTTATGACCGTGCTCCGCCAAGGCCGCGTGGCCGCCGCCCTTCTGGGCGCGCTCTGGTTGCTGACCCTGTCGATCACCGTGGCCGTCGCCATGTCCTTCGTCACGGGCGATGCGTTCCGGCCCGCCGTGCCCTGGTCGCTGGCATGGGGCGCGCTCTGGGGCGTGGCGCTGGTCGAAATGGGTCCGCATAGGGCCTGGATCGCGGGCATTGCACTCTTCGGCATCACCCTGGGCGGGATCACGGCGCCCATGGCCATGGGCGAGGGCACGGACCTGATATCGGCCGGCCTGGGCGCGATCTTCCTGGGCGCCGGCTTCGCCGAGGCCATGCGCCAGACGCTGCCCGGCCTCGCCCCCGGCCCCAACGACCGCCACGCCTTCGAGGCGGCGGTGATCCGGTTCCTGACGGGCTTCGGCTATATCTTCTTCACCGCCATCGTCGCCATCCCGTTCTGGGTGATGCTGATGACGTCGTTCAAGAACCGGGCGGAGTTGACCGCCAACCCGCTCGACTTCTCGGTGGACCTGTCGAAGGGGCGGGAGTTGTTCCGCTCCTACGAGGAGCTCTTCACCCAGTTCAACTTCGGCACCTACCTGGCGAACAGCTTCTTCATCTCCGTCGTCACCGTCGCCGTCACGCTCGCCTTCGCGATCCCCGGGGCCTATGCGGTGGCGCGGCTGCGCTTCAGCGGTCAGAAGGCGTTCTCGCGCGGGATCCTCCTGATCTACATGGTGCCGATGATCGTGCTGGCCCTGCCGATCTACATCGCGTTCTCGGTCACGGGCCTCCGCAACTCCATTGCCGGCATCCTGATGATCTATCCGGTCACCACGATCCCCGTGGCGCTCTACATGCTCCAGGGCTATTTCCGCGGCCTGCCCGCCGAAGTCGAGGAGGCGGGCCTCATGGATGGACTGTCCCGCCTCCAGGTGATTTGGAAGATCACCCTGCCCCTCTCGCTCCCGGCGCTGGCGTCGGTCTCGCTCTACGTCTTCATGATCGCCTGGAACGAGTTCCTGCTGGCCTTCATGCTGCTGGACGATCCCTCGAAATTCACGCTGACCCGCGGCATCGCCTCGCTCAACTCCTCCGAGATCCCGCGCCAGCACCTGATGGCCGGATCGGTCATCGCGACCGTCCCGATCATGGCGATCTTCCTGGGGCTGGAGCGCTTCATGACCAAGGGCCTCACGGCGGGGTCGGTAAAGGGATGACGATGACATTGGACGAGAAAGCTCGAGCGATCCTGACGGGCAACGACCGCGGTGGCTACACGATCCCGACGGCCGGCCTCTATCCGTACCAGTGGAACTGGGACTCGGCGCTGGCCGCTTGGGGCTTCGCGACCTTCGACGTGGACCGCGCCTGGACCGAGCTAGAAACTCTGTTTTCCGCCCAATGGCGCACGGGCATGGTCCCCCACATCATCTTCCACGCCGACGATCCAGGTTACTTCCCCGGCCCGGACATCTGGGCCACCGGCACCACGCCGCCCACCTCCGGCATTACCCAACCCCCCGTCGCCGCCACCATGGCGCGGCTGATCTGGGAGACCGACCCGCAATCGGGTCGCGACCGCATCGCGGCGCTCTATCCGAAGATGCTCGCCTGGCACCGCTGGTTCATGGCCTATCGGGTCAAGGACGGGGCGGTCTGCGTCACCCACCCCTGGGAATCCGGCCGGGACAATTGCCCCGATTGGGACCTCGGCATGGCAGGCGTCGATGCCTCTGGCGTTGGCCCCTATCAGCGGCGGGATACCGGGCATGTGGACGCCTCCATGCGGCCGACAAAGGCCGAATACGATCGCTACGTCGCCATCCTGGAATACGGCCGCTCGGTCGGCTGGGACGCGGATCGCATCATGGCCGACGGGCCTTTCCTGATGTCCGATCCAGGCACCCACTTCATACTGATGCTGGCCAATGCCGACTTGGCCCAGATCGCCCGCGACCTGGGCGAGGACACGACCGAGATCGAGGACTGGAATGAGATCCTAAACAAGGGAAACGAGACCCTTTGGAACCCCGATCTCGGCGCCTATGACGCCCGCGACATGCGCACCGGGCAATTCGCCAACGTCCTCGGATCGGGTGCGTTCCTGGCCTATGGCGCTGGCGCCGCGCGCCCCGAACTGGACGCCCATCTGGACCGCATCTGGGACGCCGTCCATTATGGCATCCCGTCCTCGGACCCCGAGGCCAGCCATTTCGACGCCCGCCGCTATTGGCGCGGACCGTCCTGGCCGTTCTTGAATGCCCTCTTGGCGCGCAGCTTCACGCTCGCCGGTAAGACCGAGGCCGCCGAGCGCCTGCGCCGGGACACAGCCGCCATGATCAAGAAGGGCGGCTTCAACGAATATTTCGACCCGCGGGACGGCACGCCCTGCGGCGGCAAGGATTTCACCTGGACGGCCGCAATCTGGCTGACCTGGGCGGGGAGGGGCTGACATGGCGAGCATCGAACTGATCGGCGCCGAGAAGTGGTACGGCGAGGCCCAGGTCATCAAGGGCGTGGACCTGGCCATCAACGAAGGCGAGTTGGTGATCTTCGTGGGCCCCTCGGGCTGCGGAAAATCGACCCTCTTGCGGATGATCGCGGGGCTGGAGGAGACCTCGCGCGGCAAGATCATGGTCGACGACCGGGACGCCACGGCTGAGCCACCGTCGAAGCGCGGACTGGCCATGGTGTTCCAATCCTACGCGCTCTACCCCCACCTGTCGGTGCGCGAAAACGTGGGCTTCCCGCTGAAGGCGGCCAGCATGCCCAAGGATGAGATCGACAAGCGCGTGGACGAAGCCGCCCGCATCCTGAAGCTGCACGACTACCTGGACCGCAGGCCCAAGGACCTGTCCGGCGGCCAGCGTCAGCGCGTCGCCATCGGCCGGTCCATCGTGCGCGAACCGGCCGCCTTTCTGTTCGACGAACCACTCTCGAACCTGGACGCCGCCCTTCGGGTCGAGATGCGCTACGAGATCGCCAAGCTGCACCAATCGCTGGCCGCGACGATGATCTACGTCACCCATGACCAGGTCGAGGCGATGACCTTGGCCGACCGGATCGTGGTCCTGGATGCCGGCCGGATCGCGCAGGTCGGCAGCCCGCGCGACCTCTATGAGCGGCCCCAAAACCTCTTCGTCGCGCAATTCATCGGCTCACCCCGTATGAATGTCTTTCCCGCCAGCGCCGCACCCGGCTTGACCGCACCGACCGGCACCGCCCATCTCGGCGCGCGGCCCGAACATCTGATCCTGGGCGCGCCCGGATCCGGACCGATCCCCGGCCGGGTGGATGTGTTGGAATATCTGGGCGCGGACACGTTCGTCATCGTGGATGGCGGCGCGGCCGGCCGCATCACAGTCCGCGTCGTTGGGCCCACCGACCTGAAACCGGGGGACGATATCGCCCTGTCGGTCGAGGCCGGCCATCTGCACGCCTTCGATGGCGACGGGCTTGCGCTGTCCCGAGGGGCCTAGACCCGTCGGGTCGACAGCGCCGCGACGGCGACGGCGCCGATGACGATCAGGCCGACCAGCACCTCGCGGATATAGCTGTCGACCTGCATCTGTGTCATGCCGTTGTCCAGGATGCCCAGCATCGCCACGCCGACCAACGTATACGCGACCCGGGGCTCGCCCCCGCGGCTCATGGTCATGCCGAGGAATACGGCGGCGATGGCGTCCAACATCAGACCCGATCCTTGGATCGGGTTGGCCGACGCCACGCGCGCGGCGACCATCAGCCCCGCCGCCGCGGCGCCCAGGCCGGTCAAGGCAAAGGCGATCAGCCGCATCCGGGCAACCTTGATCCCGGCCAGATGGGCGGCCTCGCGATTGCCGCCGATGGCATAAAGCCAGCGGCCGAAGACGGTCCTTTCCAGAAGGAACCAGCAAGCCAAGACGACCAGGGCCGCCATGACCGTCAGAAAGGGCAGCTTCAGCCCCGCAAGGCCCAGCATGTCCAACGGAACGCCACCCCGCGCAAAGCCCGAGAACGCCGTCGGGATATCACGTCCGAAGATCGTGCGCCCATCGCTGACCACAAAGGCTAGGCCGCTGAAGACAGTCAGCGTCCCCAACGTCGCCACGAAGGGCAGGATGCCGATCACCGCCACCAGAATGCCGTTGAAGACACCGCCCGCCACGCCCACCGCCAGCGCCGCCGCCAGGCCCATCCAGACCGGCGCACCGGCCACGAAGCAGACCGCCGCGACCACACCCGCGAGACTGGCCGCCGACCCGACGGACAAGTCGAAATCGCCCATTGTCATGACGATGGTCATGGTCGCTGCCACCACGGCCAACATAGATAATTGCTGGCTGATATTCAGCAGGTTGCGCGCCGTCAGGAACGTGTCGGGCAATTGGACGGCGAAGACGGCGATGATCGCCAGGAAGCCTAGCGACGGTCCGAACCGGCGCAGCAGGGTCATTGCCCGGCGTGTTGGGTTCTCGGTCTCGGACGTCATCAGACCGATGCGGCCCGACCGCGCGTCGGGCCGGCCGGGGTCACTCGGCGACGTTGGCCGCGGTGATCAACTGCGTCGGCACATGGATCACCCGCTGCTGCAACCGCTCGCCTTTCAGCAAGCGGTCGACGACGTCCGCCGCCGTCGCCCCGATGCCTTGGAAGTCCTGGGCGACCGACGCCTCGAAATTGCCACCGGCAGCGATGGCGTCGCGGGCCTGCGCATTCGCGTCGATGCCGGTGATGACGATGCCCTCTTCGGTGCGGCCGGCCTCTTCGATGGCTTGCAACGCGCCCAGGGCCGGCTGATCCCAGGCGGCCCAAACGGCGGCGATGCTGCCCGGGTCCGGGTTGGCGGCCAGGATCGCTTCCATCTGGGCGCGGCTATCGGCGATACCGCCATCTGATACGTCTGGCGTGATCCGGTCGATCACCTGGATGTCGGGATAGTTCTGGAAAACGGCATCGGCGATCACACCGCGCACCTGCACCGGCGGGAACGCGTCGAAGACGAACATCACCACATCGCCGGACCCGTCGATCCGGTTGGCCACATAGACAGCCGTTTCCGCCGCCATCGCGTAGCCGTTCGACGTGACATTCGCCGCCAAAAGCGGGTCCGAGCCCGCATCCATGCCCACGACCGGGATCTCCGCCTCGGCAGCCGCCAACAGGCCAGCCGCCACCTGGGCCGGATCAACGTTGATGACGATGGCATCCACCTGCTGGGTCACCGCGTCTTCGATCCGCGATATCGCCGCGGCCACGTCGCCCGCCGTGTCCATCACATTCACGTTCCAGCCCATCGCCTCGGCCGATGCCTCGAACCCTTCCACGTAAGCCTGCGTCCCGGGTTGGGCCAGATATGGCGTGACCACGGCGACCTCTTGTGCCGAAGCGCCGGATATCGTCATCGCCACGGCCGAGCAGGCCAGTGCAAAAATCGTCTTCATGTCCATCTCCCGTACCCGCGTCCCGTATTCCGGGATCGTTCTGAATACAGTTGTGCACCGTCGCGCCGCGGATCGCTAGACATCTTCGTTCGGTCCAGGCCAGCGAAAGGCCAGATCGGTGAGGCGCCGCCCCAAATCGGCATTGGTGCCAATGGTATCCTTATAGATTTCCAGAAGCTCCGAATAGTGGGCATGGGCCTCGGCCGACGGTTCGATATCGCTTTTGTATCGGGCGAGAGCGCCCTGTGCGTCCCGCAGTGAGTCGTATTCCCCAAATCCAACAGCCGCGATCGTGGCAGCGCCCAGCATGCCAGGCTCTTCCGCCTCCAAGGGTCGGAGCGGCACGCCAAGCACATCGGCGCGGATCTGGGTCCAGGCATCGGATCGAAAGCCCCCGCCGCCGCAGGCCACATGGTCGCTGACCGTCGCCGCCGATGCCTGCAACAGTTCCAGCGCTTGCCGCGCGGACAAGGCCACGCCCTCGAAGACGGCCCGGCCCAGATCGCCCGGCCCCGACCGGCGCGACAGGCCCAGAAACGCGCCCCGCAAGCTGGTATCCCAAAACGGCGCCCGCTCGCCCTCCAACTGGGGGAGAAACAACGGGGTCGCATCGCCGCGCGGGGTTCGGGCGACCAGGTCGGATAGGTCGTCCAGCGGCAGATCGGCGGTCTCGGCAAACCATCTGGCGGCATCGCCGCCCGATTGCGTGGGCGCCGCGTGAAGCCGGATCCCGGCCGCCACGGGGAAGATGATGGCCCCCGGTGTCGGGACGACCGTCCGGGCGGCGATCCCCATAATCTCGCTCGTCCCGCTCAGATAGACCGACGCGCCCTCGCGGGCAGCCCCGGCGCCGACCAGACCGGCCCAGGCATCCATTGTGCCCGACACAACGGGCACGCCCGCCAAGGGCCCGCCGACCCGCATCCGCCCCGTCAGCCCCGTCACCGGAACCAGCGGCGCCATCTTGTCGAACGATCCAGGCACTAGGTCGAAGACGCCGGGAATATAGTCCAACGCACTGTTCACCAGGCCGATATTCGACAGTGGATCGCTGCCCGCGTCACCCGTCAGATGCAACAGGCAGTAATCCTTTGGCAGCATCACGCGCCGGGTCGCGGCCCAGATATCGGGTCGATGACGCGCCACCCACAGCATGCGCGGTAGCGCGTGGCTGGCGTCGATGGGCATGGGCGCCCCCCACCAGGCGATCTTCTGCGCCTCGTCCACGCGGGCATCCAGTTCGGCCGCCTCGGCTTTGGCGCGGCCATCCTGCCAGACGATGGCGGGCATCAGCGGCTGGTCGTCGGCGCCCAGGAACACATGGGTGTTCACCTGGCTACATAAGCCCACGGCCAGGATATCCGATCGGTGACCCGAAACCTGCGCCACCGCCCGGTCGACCAGACGCAGCCAATCCCGCGCATCCTGCTCCACCACGCCACCCGCGCTGCGGCGCGTCGGATAGCTTTCGGCGAAGCTGGCTACGACGCGGCTGTCTTGTCCGACCAGCCCCGCCTTGACCGAGGTCGTGCCGACATCGATCCCGAGGATCAGCCCCGCACTCATGTCACCCGGGCCGTCTTGCGATAGACAGGGTCGTCCCAAAGACGCTCGTCCAGGATCTCGGCCAAGGTGGCGACCGCCCGCCGGATATCGGCCTCGTCCAAATAGAGCGGCGTGATCCCGAACCGCATGATATCCGGCGCGCGAAAGTCACCGATCACGTCTCGCGCGATCAGCGCCTGCATCGCCGCGTAGCCATGTTCGAAATGGAACGAGACCTGGCTGCCGCGTTGGGCGGGATCCCGTGGGCTGGCCAAGGTCAGATCGGGGCAGAGCCGGTCGACCTCCGCGATGAACAGCTCCGACAGGGCGAGGCTGGCGGCCCGGATATCAGCCATGTCGATCCCGTCCCAGACCGCCAGCGCGGCCTCAAGCGCTGTCATCTGCAAGACCGGCGGCGTGCCGACGCGCATCCGCTCGATGGCGGGCGCCGGGCGATAGGACGGCTCGAACGCGAAGGGGGCCTCGTGGCCGAGCCAGCCCGCCAGAACAGGCTCTAACCCTGGGGAAATGTCGGGTCGGACATAGATGAAGGCCGGCGCGCCCGGCCCACCATTCAGGTATTTGTAGGTGCAGCCGACGGCAAACTCGCAGTTAGACGCCGCCAGGTCCACAGGCACGGCGCCCGCGCTATGGGCCAGATCCCAGATCATGATCGCCCCCGCCGCCTGGGCCGCTGCGGTCAGGGCCGCCATGTCATGCATCCGCCCCGTCCGATAATCCACCTGCGTCAGCATCACGGCGGCCACCTCGTCGGTGATTGCATCCGCTACGTCCTCGGGCGCCACGACCCGCAGTTCGTGCCCGCGATCCAGATGCGCGATCAGCCCTTGCGCCATATAGAGGTCGGACGGAAAGTTCCCGTTATCCGACAGGATCACCTTCCGATCCGGCCGCATCCGAAGCGCCGAGGCCAGGGCTTGGTAGACCTTGATCGACAGCGTGTCGCCCATGGTCACGCTGCCCTCGGGCGCGCCGATCAGGCGTCCGGCCATATCACCGACCCGGCCGGGCTGCCCCATCCAGTCATCCTGATTCCAGCCCTTGATGAGATGCCCGCCCCACTCCCCGGTGACCATCTTCGATAGCCGGGCCTGCACCTCCCGCGGCAGGGGGCCCAGCGAATTGCCGTCCAGGTAGATCATCCCCTCGGGCAGCAGGAACCGCTCCTTCACCGGCAGCTTCGTCACGCCACCACCTCCCACAACATCCGCAGCGCCGTCAGCCCCAGAAACGCTGCGAAGACCAGCTTCAGCTTGTCCGCCGGCAGCGCCGACGCGATCCGCGCGCCCAGTGGCGCACACAGCGTTGTCGCAGGGAAAATCAGCGCCGCAGCCACCAGATTGACGTAGCCGAAGGAGAACGGCGGCCGCCCGTCCACCCCCTGCCCCGACAGCAGAAATCCGATCACGCCCGGAAGCGCGATTAGCAGTCCGAACGCGGCGGCCGTGCCGACCGCCTTGTGGGTCGGATAGCTGAAGGCCGATAGGATCGGCACCGACAGCGTCCCGCCGCCGATCCCCATCAGAGCCGAAAATCCGCCGATGAGAGACGAAATCCCTCCTTGCTTCGCCTTCGATGCGGGCAAGGCCTCGGCGATGGTCAGCGTCTTCGGCACTGCCATGTTGATCGACACTGCCAAGGCGATCACCCCGAAGATCAGCCGCAGCGCCGCGCCACCCAACACGAAGGACAGCAGCCCGCCGACCAGCGAGCCCAAGACCAGCCACGGCGCCCAACCGCGCAGCAGAGCCGTGTCCACATTGCCGCGCCGCTGATGCGCCCGGGCCGAACTGATGGATGTCGGGATGATCGTCGCCAGCGACGTGGCCACGGCCACATGCATCGACGTCTCGGGCGGAACATCCAGGGCCGCGAAGACCAGGAACAGGATCGGCACGATCACGATCCCGCCACCCACGCCCAGCAATCCGGCCAAAACGCCCGCCACGGCGCCCGTCATCACGAGGAGCGCCGCGAACAGCGCCATCTCCATCCCACTCAGCTCCATCCGCCGCCCTCTCCCGCCCGAAGCGCAGCCCTGGGTGGGCGACCGGACCGCCGGATGCAATCCCCTTGCACCCGACCGCGACCGGATGGCCACGGGCCGATCCCGTCCCCCGGCCCCATCTCGACACCGTCTCACCCCTCCGCCATGGTTTCGCCAAGGTGGCCCGGCAGACCGGCGCCGTCCCCCGGCCAGAGGCTTCGACCACGTGATCTCCTTCCATGTCTCCGAACTGCTCCGCACGATCCGCGCGCGCTTCGATATCGAGACGCTGGTCCAGCGCCTGTCCCCGGATCGCGGCCCCGCCCGGTCGATCCGGCCGTCCCGCAGCGCCAGCGCCAAGACGGCCAGGCGGACATGGAATCACCTGATCGCCACCGGCCCCGCGACCGAGGCCGACCGCGCCGCCATCGCCGACGATGTGTCTCTAACACAGGCGGAAACCTATGGCGGGAACATCGAAAACTTCGCCGGGACGGTGAAGATCCCGGTCGGCATCGTCGGCCCCTTGCGGATGCGGGGCGTCAACGCGTCTGGCGATATCCATATCCCCCTGGCCACGACCGAAGCGGCGCTCGTCGCCTCCTATGGCCGGGGCGTTTACGTGGCGACCAAGGCGGGCGGTGTGCAGGCGGCGGTGCTCTATGAAGGGGTCATTCGCACCCCGGCCTTCCGCTTCACCGACCTGCTTCATGCCGGCATGTTCGTCGATTGGATCGAACAACGGTCGGACTTGGCCGAGATCGCCCAATCCACCACGCGCCACGGCAAGCTCCTGGCCATCGACCCGGTGATCGACAACGACACGGTCTTCCTGATCTGCCGCTATTCCACCGGTGACGCGTCGGGCCAGAACATGGTGACCATCGCGACAGAGGCACTGTGCCGCCACATCGCAGCCGCCTGCCCCGTGCCGATCCAAAGCTGGTATATTGAGGGCAACTTCTCGGGCGACAAGAAGGCCAGTGCCCTGGGTCTGGTCACGGGCCGCGGCCGCAAGGTCAGCGCGTCGGTCACCCTGCCCCCCGATTTGGTGGAGCGGCACCTCGGGACCAGTGTCCAGGACATGCTCGCCTATGGCCGCGTGGCCAATCTCGGCGCGCTGCTATCCGGCCAGATGGGCGCCCAGGCCCACTACGCCAACGGCCTCGCCGCGCTCTACATCGCCACCGGGCAGGACGCTGCCTGCGTCGCCGAAAGCGCCGTGGGCTTCACCCGGATGGAAGCGCGCGGCGACGACCTGTTCTGTGCCGTGACCATGCCCAACATCCTGGTCGGCAGCGTCGGCGGCGGCACCGGCCTGCCGTCGCAATCGGCCGCCCTGCGCCTGATGGGCCTGCACGGGTCGGGCCATGGCCGCGCGCTGGCCGAGGTGACCGCCGCGCTCTGCCTCTGCGGCGAGATCTCTATCGTCGCCGCCATCGCGGCCGGGCACTTCACCCGCGCCCACGAAAAGCTGGCCCGCCACCGATGAGCCTCGCCGCCGCCCTCTGGACCTACCAGTCCGAGCGCTTCCCGCTGAAGAAGGTCGTGCCCCTGCTCGCCGTCTTCTCGGCGGCGTCGGTGACCGTCTCGGCGGTGCTCGCGTCCCGCCCCGTACCTGGCTGGGATGCCTACCTCGCCGCCTTCGCCCTCGTCCTGATCCTGTTCTTCCAGATGCGCGTCTGCGACGAGGTAAAGGATCTCGACGACGACCGCCGCTACCGGCCTGAGCGCCCGATCCCCCGCGGCCTGGTCAGCCTGCGCCTGATCGTCGGCCTGGGCCTCGCCGGTATCCCGCTGGCCGTCGCCATCACGCTCACCTTCGGCCATGGCCTGATCTGGCTTCTGCTGCTGACCTATGCCTGGCTCACCGCCATGACGTTCGAGTTCGGCGTGCCCGCTTGGCTCAAGGCCCGCCCCTGGGCCTATCTCCTGTCGCACATGGCGATCATGCCGCTCATCGACCTGATGCTGACCGGGGCCGAATGGCTCCCTTCCGGCCGTCCGGCCCCCGGCCTCTGGCTCTTCCTTGCCCTGTCCTTCGCCAACGGCGTGGTCCTGGAACTGGGCCGCAAGATCTGGTCCCCAGACAGCGAGAGGCCCGGAGTAGAGACGTATTCCGCCCTCTGGGGTCCCCGCAAGGCCGTCGCTGTCTGGCTCGCCTTCACGGCCCTGGCCTTCGTGCTGCTGATCGGCGTCGGCCTGGCCACCGGCGCCCTGATGCTCCTCGCTCTCCTCGGCATAACGGGCTTCGCCGCCTGCGTATGGATCGGCCGTACCTATCTCACTGACTCCACACCCCAAGCCCAGTCCCGCGTCGACACGGCGGCGGG
>JBCCCB010000049.1:0-17076 GCA_039033775.1 Pseudomonadota bacterium
GACTACATCGCCAAATATGACGTGAAGGACATGCGGTCCGCCGGGTCGTCGCTGAAGTTCTGCCTGGTGGCCACCGGCGAGGCGGATCTCTACCCGCGTCTGGGCCGCACGATGGAATGGGACACGGCCGCCGGGCACGCAGTCCTGGCGGGGGCCGGCGGCGACGTAGTGCGCTTCGATGACCACACCCCGCTTCGCTATGGCAAGCCTGGATTCGAGAACCCGTTCTTTATCGCCTACGCTCCAGGTGTTCGATTAGCGCGGGGCTAAGGAAACAGTTGGTCAAGATTTTGCCGCACTCAGCGGTTACCGGACACGAAAGTCGGAGAGGCATTTCATGAAGAAGAAAGTGACGAAGGCAGTATTTCCCGTCGCCGGCTTGGGAACACGGTTCTTGCCCGCGACCAAGTCCGTTCCGAAAGAAATCATGACGCTCGTGGATCGTCCGCTGATCCAATACGCCATAGATGAAGCGCGGGCGGCGGGGATCAAGGAATTCATCTTCGTGACCTCCCGCGGGAAATCCGCGCTGGAAGATTACTTCGATGACAGTCCGATCCTTGAGCGGGAGTTGAAGCGGAAGAAGAAGACAGCTCTGCTTGACGAACTGAAGCGGTCGACAATGGAAAGCGGTCAGATCGCCTATATCCGCCAGCACAAGGCCAAAGGTCTGGGCCATGCCGTTTGGTGCGCTCGCCGTCTGATCCACAACGAACCCTTCGCCGTGATCTTGCCCGATGACGTGATCGCCGCTGACCGGCCCTGTCTGGCCCAGATGGTCGAGGCTTATGCGGAAACCGGCGGCAACATGGTCGCGGCGATGGAGGTCGCGCCTGAGAAGACCTCGGCCTACGGCATTTTGGATGTGGAAAGCACCGATGGCCGAACCCAGAAGGTGCGCGGCATGGTCGAGAAGCCCGAGGCCGGGACGGCGCCGTCCAATCTGGCGGTGATCGGCCGATATATCCTGAGCCCCGACGTGATGACGCATCTCCAACAGATCGAGGCCGGGGCCGGGGGCGAAATCCAGCTGACCGATGCAATCGCCCGCGAGATCGAGAGCGGCGCCGCCGTGCACGGCTTCCGCTTCGAGGGTGAGCGTTATGATTGCGGATCGAAGGCCGGTTTCCTGCAAGCGACGGTGGCCTTCGGGCTGTCGCGTCCAGACCTGCAGGACGAATTGTGGGAGTTCCTGGTCGCCGTGATGTCTGGTGAAGGTGAAGGGATGCCGGAGACCTGACATGGCGAACGCGGCGGAGGGGGGCTGGGCGGCGTACAAGCTGCGCTGGCGCCGCCGCCGCTTGCGGGCCAGGTCCTTCGCGAAGCTGGGTCAGCTGCGCCGCGTCCGCCATCGGACAGAGGCGATCCGGCCCGAATCCATCCTCGCCTTCGCGACGGTGCGGAACGAGGCGCTGCGGCTGCCCCACTGGATCGACCATCACAGGGCATTGGGGGTCGATCACTTCCTGATCGTGGACAATGACAGCGATGACGGGTCGGCCGACTGGCTGGCCGATCAACGGGACGTGTCGCTATGGTCGACGACCGCCAGCTACAAGGCATCGCGCTTCGGGGTCGACTGGCTGACCATCTTGCAGACGCGATACGGGCATGGACATTGGTGCCTGACCCTCGATGCTGACGAGCTTTTCGTCTACGCCCACCATGATGTCCGACCCCTGCGCGCGCTGACCGACTGGCTGGATTGGCAAGGGCGCGAGGTCATGGGCGCGCTAATGTTGGATCTCTATCCGAGGGGCCGCCTGTCGGCGGTGCGCTACGAACCGGGTGACGACCCGGTTGCCGCTTTGCCCTGGTTCGACGCAGGTAACTACGTGATGGTCCGTCAGTCGAAGCTTCAGAATCTGTGGGTTCAAGGCGGACCGCGGGCGCGCACCTTCTTTGCGGGCGATCCGAGGCGCGCGCCGACCCTATCGAAAGTGCCGCTGGTGCGTTGGAATCGGCGCTATGCCTATGTGTCGTCCACCCATTCTCTGCTGCCGCGCCGTCTGAACCATGTCTATGCCGCCGATGGAGGCGAGGCACCGACGGGAATCCTCCTCCATACCAAATTCCTGCCCAACATTTCCGCCAAATCGGCAGAAGAAAAATCGCGCCGTCAGCATTTCGAAAACTCCGGTCTGTACCAAAGCTATTACGACGCGCTGATCGACGACCCGGTGCTGTGGTGCGAAGGATCGACCCGGCTCACGGGCGGTTGGCGAGAGTTGGAGGCGCTCGGACTTATGTCCCGGGGCGGATGGAACTAATGGCCTGTTAACCGTTGCGAAATGGAATCATGACCAAAACGGAAACGCGCCCCTCGATTGCTTTCCTTTCGGAAACAATGCTGGAAAGTAGTGGGGGTGGTGAGTGCGTAACGTGTCGGCGGAGGGGTTCGACCAGACGATGGGCTTGATCTCGTCCTACCGGATGCGCCTGCGCCGCAAGTACTGGAGAGTTCGCGCCTTCCGGAGGCGGCGTCAATTGGTGCCCGTGCAGGATCGGACCGGGCTGATCCGATGGAACGATATCCTGGCCGTTTCGACCGTTCGCAACGAACGCCCGCGTCTGCCCTATTTCCTGGACTACTACCGGAAGCTGGGTGTCGGTCATTTCCTGTTCGTGGATAACGGATCCGAGGATGGAACCCGCGAATATCTGGCTGCCCAGCCGGATGTGTCGATCTGGGTCACGACCTGTAGCTATGCCAAGGCAGCCTATGGCGTCGACTGGACGAATTGGCTTCTGCGGCAACATGCGCACCGGCATTGGTGCCTGACCGTCGATGTGGACGAATTCTTCGTCTATCCGTTCTGCGACACGCGTCCTCTGCGGGCCCTGACCGACTGGTTGGATACCGGCCATGTGCGCAGCTTCGGGGCGATGCTGCTGGACATGTATCCCAAGGGGCCCATCGGACGGGAGGTCTATGCTGAAGGTCAGGATCCATTCGAGATCGCGGCCTGGTTCGACAGTGGGAATTACCTGATCGAGAAGAATCCGCGTTTCGGCAATCTCTGGATACAGGGTGGCGTCCGCGCCCGCGCCTTCTTCGCCGACCGGCCGAAATACGCCCCGGCTCTCAACAAGGTTCCGCTGGTGAAGTGGAACAAGCACTATGTCTACACGTCGTCGACCCACATGCTGCTGCCCCGTGGCTTGAACCTCACCTATGATCCCGCCGGGGGCGAAAAGACGACGGGCGTCCTGCTCCATGCCAAGTTCCTCAGCACGTTCGTGGAGCGGGCCGCGGAAGAAGCGAACCGGTCCGAACATTATCGTGCGGGCGCTGAGTACCGGAGTTATGCCGACGCGCTCGATCCGGAGGCGAACCTCTGGTGCAAGTGGTCCGAGCGATACATAAATTGGCGACAACTGGAAATTCTCGGCCTGATCTCGAAGGGGAACTGGGCATGAGGCTCGGCTTCGTCATGCTGGTCCATACCGCCTTCGACCGGGCCGAGCAGGTTGCGCGGTATTGGGCGTCCCATGGTTGCCCGGTCATAATCCATGTGGACGGCAAGGTCCGGATGAAGACTTTTCGCGACTTCAGGGATCGGTTCGACGGCGAACCCCTGATCCGCCTGTCCAAACGCGTGCGGGTCGAATGGGGCACCTGGTCGCTGGTCGAGGCCACGCAACTGGCCGCGACCCGGCTGTTGGAAAACTTCCCGGACCTGCAACATGTCTATCTGATCTCGGGCTCGTGCCTGCCCCTGCGACCTGCAGACGAATTGCAGGCCTATCTGGATGCCCACCCAGAGACCGACTTCATCGAAAGCGTCACAATAGACGAAGTCACCTGGACCATCGACGGGCTGGAAGCCGAGCGGTTCACCTTACGGTTTCCGTTTTCCTGGCGGAAGCGGCGCAAGCTGTTCGATGCCTATACGGGATTGCAGCGCCGATTGGGAATCCGGCGAAAGATCCCCGAACATGTGCAGCCACATCTGGGCAGCCAATGGTGGTGTCTGACCCGGCGGACGCTGGAATCGATCCTGCAGGGACCTGACCGGCGTGCCGTGGATAGCTACTTCAAGAAAGTCTGGATCCCGGATGAGAGCTATTTTCAATCTCTGGCCCGCCGGTACGCGGCTCGGATCGAAAGCCGCTCGCTGACCCTGTCGAAGTTCGACGTCCATGGGCGGCCGCATCTTTTCTACGACGACCATCAGGAATTGCTCGAACGGTCCGATTGTTTTGTCGCCCGGAAGATCTGGTCCCATGCCGACCGGCTCTACGACACGTTCCTATCGGACGAACGGGCCGAGACCCGGCGGGCCGAACCCAATCCCGGCAAGATCGACCGTGTCTTCACCAGGGCGAACGAACGCCGGGGGCAGGGCCGGCCCGGTCTCTATTCCCAAGCTCGCTTCCCGGCGCCGGGCCTGGAAAACGGCCTGACCTGCGCCCGCTACAACGTCTTCTGCGGCTTCGACGATCTGTTCGAGGGGTTCGAGACCTGGCTGTCGCGCCGCGTCGGTGGGCGGGTCCACGGGCATCTCTACCATCCGGACAAGGTCCAGTTCGCCGGGGGCGACGCGGTCTTGAACGGCTGCCTGTCCGACAGCGCGGCTTTACGCGACTACCGTCCCATGCAGTTCCTTGCGAACCTTCTTTGGTCCACGCGAGGGGAACAGCAGACCTTTCTCTTCGGGCCCGGCGATCAGCAGGAGGTGCTCGACCTGATCGTCCGTGACCCGAATGCGACCATCGCCATCGTGACCGGCGCTTGGGCCGTTCCGCTGCACCTGTCGGGCGAGCCGTTCGACATCACCCGTGCCCAGGCGGCCCGTCTGCAGCGGACCGAGATGGCGTTCCTGAAGATGCTTAAGACCCCGGGCGTGGCCGCGCGGGTGCATCAATGGACGCTGGCCGATTTCATCCATCAGCCGATGGAAAAGATGCAAGGCGTCCTGGACGAGATCACGGGCCCCGGTCCACGTCGGCTGACCGCCGTGCCGCAGATGCGCGAGATGGCCGGCTTTACCGACTTCCTCGGCAGATTGCGCAACGGCGGCATGAAGCCGGTCGTCATGGGGGATTTCAGCACCCTGCCGGACCGTGCCCCGGCCGAGCCGGTGAGGCCGCGCATTGTCCGCTAAATTCGACGCCTTCGTTCTGTTCGCCGAGATGCGGACGGGGTCGAACCACTTGCAGGAATCGCTGAACGCTCTGTCGGATGTCCAGGTCTATGGCGAAGTCTTCAACCCGGTCTTCCTGGGCGCCCCGAACCGGACGGAACTGTTCGGCATTGACATGGCGGCTCGCGAAACCGATCCGATGCCGCTTCTATCGGCGATCATCGCACAGCCGGGCCTGTCCGGGTTCCGGTTCTTTCACGACCACGATCCCAGGGTGATTGATCGCGTGTTGGAAGACCCCCGGATCGGCAAGGTCGTTCTGACGCGCAATCCGCTGGATGCATATGTGTCGCTGCGCATCGCTGCGAAGACCGGGCAATGGCGTCTGACCAATCCGAAGATGGCGAAGGCCGCCACGGCCGCGTTCGACGGCGCCGAATTCGACGCGATCCTCGATGCGCAGCGCGCGTTCCGGGACAAGGTGCAGCGGGCCTTGCAGGTGACGGGCCAGACCGCGTTCTGGATCGGCTACGACGATATCGGCGATCTGGAGGTTCTGAACGGACTGGCGGCTTTCCTCGGCAGTTCGGATCGGCTGGCCGATGTGCCGGGAAAGTTGAAGAAGCAGAATCCGGGCGACACCGAGAGCAAGGTCGAGAACGCGGATGAGATGCGGGCGCATCTGGCGAAGCTCGATCCGTTTCTTCTATCCCGCTCCGTCAACCTGGAGCCGTCCCGGGGGCCATCGGTGCCCAGCTTCCAGGTGGCGGCGTCCTCGCCCTTGTTGCATCTACCGGTACCTGGCGGACCGGATGCCGCGATCCGGGATTGGTTGACGGCCCTAGATGGCGCGCCGCCGCAAGGCGGGCTGAGCCAGAGGGATCTGCGGCCCTGGATGCGCAAGGCCAAGGGGTTCATCAGTTTCTCGGTCCTGCGGCACCCTCTGGCCCGGGCCCATGACGCCTTTGGCGCCGTGCTGGCGGCCAAGGGACCGGACGCAAATGAAATCCGCCGAATTCTGACCAATCAGCATGGGGTCGACCTGGAAGCCCCAGCCCATGTGGCGTTTCTGGGATTTCTGAAATTCCTGAAGGCCAACCTCGGCGGGCAATCCGCGCTGCCCGTCGCGCCGGGCTGGGCCAGTCAGTTCGCCCTGCTGGCCGGTATGGCGCAGGCCGTGCTGCCTCAAAGGCTGATTCGGGAAAGCGAAGCTCAGTCAGGGCTTGACGCCTTGGCGTCCCATGCGGGACGGCCACCGGCCGATCTTGACCTTCCGGGCCGTGCCGAGCTGGACGCTATCCTGTCGGACGAGATCGAAGAGGCCTGTATCAACGCCTACCGGCGCGACTTCCTGGCGTTCGGCTTCCGGCGGTGGAAGAACAGCTAAAGCGTTTCGCGACAAACCTGCCACACGGCTTGTCGTGAAGCGCTGCGTAACGCTCCTATGATGGGAGCACTTCGCGTTTCGCTGCTGTCGCGGGCTAAACGCGAAACGATTTAGGCTGCGGCTTCGGACGACTGCGCTTCGGCCAGCAGCGTATGCAGGACCGCCGGATCCGGGTTGACGCGCAGCTTGGCGCAAAGCGACGGGTCTCGCAAAGTCCGGCTGACCAGGGCCAGCGCCTTCAAATGCGCGACGCCAGCTCCTTCCGGAGCGAAGAGTGCGAAGACGAGATCGACGGGCTTCCGGTCCATCGCCTCGAAGTCGATGGCCGATTCCAGGCGCGCGAACACGCCATGCACACGATCCAGCCCCGCCAGTCGCGCATGGGGCAAGGCCACCCCGTCGCCGACGCCCGTCGGACCCAGCGCTTCCCGTTCCTGCAAGGCCGGGAAAGCGACGTCCTGCTCCAGCCCATAGGTCTCAGCCGCGATCGCCGCCAATTCGCAGAACAGACGTTTCTTGGAAGAAACCTTCGGCAATAGCTTCACTGCCCCGGGGGCCAGGAGATCGCTTAGCTGCATCCATACAAACCTTCGATAGCGTCCCCGGACGGGGTACGTTCAACTGCTCGCTGCTGGGTCGATCCAGCCTACATTGCCATCGTCTCGACGATAAACAACGTTCAGGCCGCCGCCCTTCTCGTTTTTGAACACCAGCACCGGGGCGCCAGCCAGCTCCATCTGCATCACCGCCTCACCGACCGAAAGAGATGGAATCTTGGTCTCCATCTCGGCCACGATCATCGGCTGCAGCGAGTCGGGCTCATCGCCCCCCTCCTCCGAAGCGAGGATATACGAGGAGGCGCCAAAAAGTTCAACGGGTTGCGCACGATCTACGTGGTGATCCTTTAGCCGCCGCTTGTAGCGCCGCAGCTGCTTGTCCATCTTTTCCCCGCAAGCATCGAAAGCCGCATAGATATCAACGGCTTTCCCCTTGGCCGTGGCCGTCAGACCGGTCGAAAGATGGACCGTGGCCTCGCAGATATGTTCATGCGCCGATTTGGAGAAAACCACATTCGCATCGGTCGGCCGGCCCGCATATTTTTCCAGGACCGATGCCATTTCGGTCTTCACATGGGTCTGCAGGGCTTCGCCGATATCGATCTGTTTTCCGGTGATCTGGTAGCGCATGGAACCTCCTGCGGCGGTCTCGAAAGTCATGGGAAGGGGCAGGCCGTGCCGCGTTTGCGGCAGTCCGTTCACGGATCGGACATGTCGTCCGGCCGGGACATCGGGGCGATGCTCCATCCCGCGATTGGGCGCCGGACGGCGGCACAAGTCAATGGGGAAGGGGTAAACGGCCTAACGGGAAAAGCCGTCCCCAAGATAGACCCGGCGGACATTGTCGTTGGCCACGACCTCGTCGGGGCTGCCCGACATCAGGACGCCGCCATCGTGCAGGATGTAGGCACGGTCGACGATCTCCAGCGTCTCGCGGACGTTGTGATCTGTGATCAAGACGCCGATTCCCCGCGATTTCAGTTCGACCACCAGGCCGCGAATATCGTTGACGGCGATGGGGTCGACACCCGCGAAGGGCTCGTCCAGCAGCAGGTAGCGGGGCTTGGCGGCCAAGCAGCGGGCGATCTCGACCCGGCGGCGCTCACCGCCCGACAGCGCAAGGGCCGAGGCGCGGCGCAGATGTTCGATATGGAAGTCGCCCAGCAACTCCTCCAGCCGTTCCCGCCGGCGATGGCGCTTCTTCTCGGCCACTTCGAGAATCGCCATGATGTTCTGTTCGACCGTCAGGCCGCGGAAGATCGACATCTCCTGTGGCAGATAGCCGATACCGGCCTTGGCCCGGCGATACATGGGCAGATAGGTCACCGCTTGTCCGTCCAGGGTGACCGTACCGCCATCGGGCTTCACCAGGCCGGCGATGCAATAGAAGGTGGTCGTCTTGCCCGATCCGTTCGGGCCCAGAAGGGCGACCACCTCGCCCCGGTCCAGGTCCATGGACACGTCCCGAATGACGGGCCGCTTCTTGTAGGATTTCCGCAGATTGCGAATGCGCAGGCCGCCAGAGCCGTCCTTCACCTCAAGCGCGCTCATGGCTGCAACGTGCTCCGCACCCGGCCGGTCACGGTGCCTTCGCCTGAATCAAGGTTTACGGCCAGGCGGTCGCCCGCCAACGTATTGCCGTCCTGGGTGACCACGACGTCGCCGTTCATGGTGATCTGCGAGGTCTCGATCAGGTAAGTCGCCTCGGCCCCTTCGGCGGCGTCCTCTCCGGCGACGATCAAGACGTCGCCACGGGCGTTCATCCGTTCGATCCGGCGATCCGGTCCGGTCGTGGTGTAGTCGACGATCACGATATTTGCCGACAGTCGCAGGTCGCCTTGGACGATGACGACGTTCCCGGTCAGGGTTGCGCGGCCGGTATTCTGATCGATGTCCAGATTGTCGGCCGCGACCTCGACCGGCGCGGATCGGTCGAAGTCGCCATTGCCGAAGCCGACGCTGGCTTCCTGGCTCCAAACCGCGAAAGGAACGAGCAGGGCGAGGGCGAGGCTTCGAAAAAACATGACAGCGACCTTAATCTGATGGCGGCAGATATACCAGTTCGACGCCGCCCGTGAAGGCCAGGCGCTGGCCCCCGTCGGCACCGCTCTCGATCCGCATGGCGTCGGCGCGGATGCGGCCCATCGGCCCGGTGCCCACCACTTCGCCCGGTGCCACGATATCCATCTCCGTCAGCCCGCCTTCCAGCCGCTGTGTGCGCAGGCTGTAGCCCGTGGTCGTTTCGATCCGGACCTCGCCGTCCAGAACGATGACCCGCCGACCGGTATCGACCATGCCGTAGGAAGCCGAGACGACGGCTCCCCCTTCGCCCTCGTCGTTCAGTTCCAGACGCATCGAAGCGGCGGTCATCCGCTTCGCATCGGCCGCGTCGGGCCGCGCATCCGTGACCGTCAGCAGGTAGGCCGTTCCGTCCTGCGATACCCCGGCGATCCGGGGTTCAGTCAATTGCAATGCGCGCGCGCGCTCGGACACATCCACGTCTGTAAAGTGAATTGCCGCATTGGGATCCACCTGCCGCGCCAAAAGGAACACGGTCGACAACAGCCCGAGCGCCGCCACCGGAAAGACGATCCGGGCGACGCGAACGACGCGGGTATAGGACAGCGAGACCATCCCTTAACTATGGGCGAAAATGTCGGTGTCTGGATAGCCGATCAGATCCAGTTTCGCGCGCGTGGGAAGGAAATCGAAACACGCTTGCGCGATCTCTGTCCGATCTTCCCGCGCCAGACGGGCGTCTAACCGCGCCTTCAATCGGTGCAGGTAGAACACGTCAGACGCCGCATAGGCCATCTGGTCCGGGGTCAGAGTCTCAGCCCCCCAATCGGAGGTCTGTTGCAGCTTCGAGATGTCTTCGCTCAGCAATTCCGACAGCAGCGCCTTCAGGCCATGCCGGTCCGTATAGGTCCGTACCAGACGCGACGCGATCTTCGAACACCAGACCGGCTGCGCTAGCGCACCGAAGGTATGGAACATGGCGGCGATGTCGAAGCGGCCGTAATGGAACAGCTTCAGCACGGTGTCGTCGCGCAGCAGGGCTTCGAGGTTCGGCGCCGATGTCTGGCCCTTGGCGATCTGCACCAGATGGGCGTGTCCGTCACCGCCGGACAGCTGTACCAGGCACAGCCGGTCGCGGTGGGGATTCAGGCCCATGGTTTCGCAATCGATGGCGACCCCGTCCGGAAAGGTCAGCCCGTCGGGCAGGTCGCCCTGATGCAGCGTGATATCGGATTGGGCGATGGTCATGGGCGGCCTCCGGATACGCGAACGCCCGGCCACTTGGGCCGGGCGTTTCGAGTGGTAGACCGTGGTGCCCAGGAGAAGACTCGAACTTCCACTCCCTTGCGAGAACTGGCACCTGAAGCCAGCGCGTCTACCAATTCCGCCACCTGGGCATCCACGGTGACGGGGGGCGTATAATCACCGCTGCGGCCTGTCAATCGTCTGTCCGGCAAATTTGAGCGCCTTTGGGAACCGAACCTTGACGCCCGTTGGTCCATCTGGTCGCGACAGCGACCGAGGGGCGTCGATGGCCGGTCGTCCCCACAGGTTCGACCAAGTCGATCCCGCTCGCGTGGCCCACAGCTCCGCCTTGGTCCATACCGACGCGGATGCGGCCGGGCGCTTCTTCTTTGGGGCAGCCACCTTAGACCGCGTCGATGGTTTCTTGGCGAATACGATGACGGCTGCCGCCTTTCCCGACCTGCCCGTAGGACACCAGGGGCGCGACGACCCGGGGGCTGGTCCCGGCCCGTGCCGCGCGGTATCGACACCGCATCCCGTTGCGAGCGAAGGACCGGACATGCAGAAACTGGTGACGATCTTCGGCGGCTCCGGCTTTGTGGGCCGCTACATCGCCCGTCGCTTGGCCAAGGATGGCTGGCGCATCCGCGTGGCCGTGCGGCGCCCCAACGAAGCGCATTTCGTGCGGGTCTACGGGTCCGTGGGTCAGGTCGAGCCGGTCTTCGCCAATATCCGCGACGACGCATCGGTGCGCGCCGCCTTGATGGGCGCCGATGCCGTGGTGAACTGCGTGGGCATCCTGGCCGAGTCTGGGAAGAACACGTTCGACGCCCTGCAGGCAGAGGGCGCGGGCCGGATCGCCCGGATCGCTGCGGAACAGGGGATCGGCCGGATGGTCCAGATCAGCGCCATCGGCGCCGACCCCGAGAGCCCAAGCGCCTATGCACGCACCAAAGCCGCTGGCGAAGAAGCTGTCTTGCGGCACCTTCCCGACAGCGTGATCCTGCGCCCCTCGATCATCTTCGGGGCCGAGGATCAATTCTTCAATCGGTTCGCGGGCATGGCCTCGCTGCTGAAATCGGTGCCGCTGGTCGGCGGGAACACCAAGTTTCAACCCGTCTTCGTCGACGACGTCGCCGCCGCTGCGGCACTGGCCGTCGAAGGCCAGGCCACGCCGGGGGTGTATGAGTTGGGCGGCCCGGAAATCCTCACCTTCCGGGAGATGATGCGCACCATGCTGCGCGTGATCCGGCGCCGCGCCCTACTGATCCCGGTGCCGTTCTTCGCCGCCAGGGCCATGGGATTCGTTTTGGATTGGGTGCAGAAGCTGTCCCTGGGCCTGTTCCAGAACGGCATTCTGACGCTGGATCAGGTCCGCAATCTAGCGCACGACAATGTGGTGACCGGTCCATCGGGGTTCGACGCCTTTGGCATCGCGCCAACGACGCTGACGGCGGTACTGCCGGATTATCTGTGGCGGTTTCGGCCATCCGGCCAATATGCCGAAATCAAGGAAAGCGCCCGCAATCTGCGCGTCGGTCCGCGATAGGGAACGCGATCCGGCCATGATAGTTTGTGCCCGACTGAACGGAAGGGATCCACATGGCCAACGGCACGCGTGATCTGACGGAAGGCCCGATCTGGAGGGCTCTGCTTTCGCTGTCCGGGCCGATGGCTCTGGGCATCCTGGCCGTTATCTCGACCGGCCTGGTCGACGCCTATTTCCTGGCCAAGGTGGGGCCGGACGCTCTGGCGGCGGTGGGCTGGATCTATCCGGTGACGACGGCCATCGCGTCTCTGTCCATCGGTTTGTCAGCGGGGTCCAGCGCGATCATCTCTCAAGCGATCGGGCGGCGCGATTCCGACGATGATGTCACTCGGAGGGGTCTGCACGCTTTGGGTCTTGGCTTGATCCTCGCCTCGTCGGTCGCGTTGGTTTTCTGGCTGGTCGACCAGTGGCTGTTGGCGGCCCTGGGGGCGGATGGCTCCGTGCTAGAGGCGGCGCTGCAATACACGCCGATCTGGTGCCTGGCCTTCCCGTTCCTGGTGTCGATGATGCTGATCAACGCGGTGTTCCGCGCCCACGGGTCGGGGACGTCGTCCGCCATGGTGATGGTCTTCTCGGCGGTCGTGAATATCGGCGTCACGCCCGCCTTGATCCTCGGATGGGGCCCCTTGCCTGAGCTTGGGATCGCCGGAGCCGCGACAGGCACGCTGATCGCGATGCTGGCCGGGTCCGTCCTGGCCTGCGGGATCGCATTTCGCGCCCGGATCCTTCAACCCTGTTCGCAACCTTTGCAAGATTTCTGGCGTAATGCCCGCAACATCGCGGGTGTCGGCGGCCCCGCGGCCATGTCGAACGCGATCAACCCAGCGGGAATGGCCTTGGTCACGGCGGCCGTGGGAACCGTCGGCGCGGCCTATGTGGGCGGCTTCGGCGCGGCGACCCGGGTCGAAAGTTTCCTGGCCGTCCCGCTTTTGGCGCTGTCATCCGGGATCGGCCCGGTCGTAGGCCAGAACTGGGGCGCCGAAAAGACTGACCGCGCGCAAACCGCCCTTCGGCTCTGCATCCTGTTTTCGGTCGGCTACGGCCTGGCCGTCGCGATGATGCTGACGCTGTTCGCGGATCCGATCGCGCGCGCTTTTGGGGCGGGCGAGGACAGTACCGAGGCGGCGGCGTCCTATCTGCGTGTGGTCGGTTGGTCGATCTTCGGGTTCGGCATGCTGGTCACCGGCAACGCGGCGCTGAACGCGATCTCGAAATCGGGCTATGCCATGACCCTGTCCTTGGCGCGGGTCCTGGCGATCTATGTGCCGCTTGCTTGGATCGGCGTGACGCTGTTTGGCTATGCCGGAGTGTTGGCCGCAGCGGTCGTCGCCAATGCATTCGGGGCCTGGGCCGTGCTGGTGGCGGCGCGGGCGACGGGGCTGTCGACATTGGATCTCGCTCCGGTCCGGTGGCCCGCGCAGCGCATCGCGGCTTAGGCATAGGCCCAGATCAGCAGGCCCGCGCCCAGGATGACGCGGTAGATGACGTAGGGCGTGAAGCTGACCGACCGCAGCAGGCGCATCATCAGCGCCAGGGCCAGCAGGGCCGATCCGAAGGCGAAGACGGCGGCGATGGCCGCGTCCCGCCAGACCTGCGCGTTGCCTTCGCCGATGACGTCGGACCCCAGCAAGACGCCCGACGCCAAGATCGTCGGGATCGACATCAGCATGGCGATGCGCGCGGCATCTTCGCGTCCATAGCCCATCGCGCGGGCGCCGGTGATGCAGATACCCGACCGGGAGGTTCCCGGGATCAGGGCGACCGCTTGCCACAGACCCAGCTTGAGCGCTTGGGATGGCGACCAATCGGGAAGCGTCTTGGCGTGTCCGCCGGTCCGGTCGAACCACCACAGCAGCATGCCGAATCCCAGCATCGCCCAGCCGATCACCGCGACGGAGCGCAGCGCTTCGGCGCCGACGGTCAATTGGATGGCCAGGCCCAGCAGGATCACCGGGATCGTCGCGATGATCAGGCCAAGGGCGAGGGTTTCGTCGGGGCCCGACCGACGCCGGGCCAGGCCGAGAAAGCCGGCGAGCGCGTCACCGACCTCCGCCCGGAAGTAGAGGATCACCGCGCCCAGCGTTCCCACATGGACGGCGACGTCCAGGAAGGGGCCCTGGTCCGGCAAGTCTGTCAGGGCCGGCAATAGGATGAGGTGACCAGATGATGAGATAGGGAGGAACTCGGTGACGCCCTGGAGGATCGCGAGCAAGAGGAGATGCCAGAGGGCCATGGATGATTCGCCTGTTTTCGGCTATGGATAAAGCATCACCTCAGGAGGGGAAGACGGCAGTTAAGACCGAATCGGTCCTAATAATCCCCATGCCGCATCGAGATACCCGGCTTTCCGATGGATAAATCGTAATATAGGACAGCTATGCTGACTTTATCTTGGCGAGAGCCTTGTGTAAGGGGAAGGCTCGCTGTTTCCTGAGAGGGTTTCTCATGGCCTCGAACAAGATGCTCCGCTTCGTTACCCTGGAGCGGGAGACGCCCGAAAAGCGGGATGCCGAGACGCGGACGGGGGATTTCGGCGAGATCTATCGAGAGTTTGCCGCTGAACGCGCAGCCGAGCAAGCTGGGCGGTGCAGCCAGTGTGGTGTGCCCTATTGCCAGAGCCATTGCCCGCTGCACAACAACATCCCCGACTGGCTGCGCCTGACTGCCGAGGGACGGCTTCGCGAGGCTTATGACATCGCGCAGATGACCAATACCTTCCCCGAGATCTGCGGCCGGATCTGCCCGCAGGATCGGCTGTGCGAGGGCAATTGCGTCATCGAGCAATCGGGCCATGGCACCGTCACCATCGGCGCGGTCGAGAAGTACATCACCGACACCGCCTTCGAGGAGGGCTGGGTCGAGCCGATCAGGCCCCATGCGGAACGGCCCGAAAGCGTGGGCATCATCGGCGCCGGACCCGGCGGTCTGGCGGCGGCCGATATGCTGCGGCGGGCAGGTGTGCAGGTGACGGTCTATGATCGCTACGACCGGGCAGGCGGGCTGCTCAGCTACGGCATACCCGGCTTCAAGCTGGAGAAGGAAGTGGTCGAGCGGCGGAACACGCAACTGGCGGAGGGCGGGGTCGAGTTCGTGCTGGGTTGCGAAGTCGGCCGCGACATCTCGTTCGATGAAATCCGGGCCGAGCATCACGCCGTCATCATCGCCACCGGGGTCTACAAATCCCGGGAATTGGATGGCGAAAACGCCAATGCCGACGGGGTCGTGCGGGCCATCGACTATCTGACGGTGTCGTCGAAGAAGTATTTCGGCGACAAGGTGGCCGAATTCGACAGCGGCGAGTTGAATGCCGATGGCAAGCGCGTCGTCGTGATCGGTGGCGGGGACACCGCCATGGATTGCGTGCGCACGGCGGTGCGGCAAGGCGCGACCTCGGTGAAGTGTCTGTATCGGCGGGACCGGGCGAATATGCCGGGCAGTCAGCGCGAAGTCATGAACGCCGAAGAGGAAGGCGTCGAATTCGTCTGGCTGACCGCCCCCGGCGGCTTCGAGGCGGATGCGCCCGCGGGCGATGTGGCCGAGCTGGGCAAGCCCGGCGCGGTGCGCGGTGTGAAGGTGCAGACCATGCGGCTGGGGGAACCCGACGCGACGGGCCGGCAGCGGCCCGAGATCATCGAGGGCGCCGACTATATCGAGGAGGCGGACCTGGTCATAAAGGCGCTGGGCTTCGAGCCGGAGGAGCTGCCCGCTCTGTGGAAGCAGCCCGAGCTGGAGGTGACCCGCTGGGGCACCGTGAAGGCCGATTTCCGGACCCATGCGACGGGTTTGGACGGGGTCTATGCGGTGGGCGATATCGTGCGCGGCGCCTCGCTGGTCGTCTGGGCGATCCGAGACGGGCGCGAATGCGCCGAGGCGATTTTGGAGAAATTCGACGCCGGATCCGCGACCATCGCGGCGGAGTAAATGGGGGGCATCCCCGGTACACCCGCCGTACACCCCCTGTACAGACGCGCGTACATACGCCCGAAAACGCAACACGCGACACAAAACACCGATCGGACAGCCTGTCTGACCTACCTGGATCTTAACCGTTCATCCCATGACCCCGATCATCGACACCGTTTACATGGACGACGAGCTTCGTCTGCGCTGGATGCCCGGCCAGTCGAAGCGTCTCGTCGTGGTGTTCATGGGGATGCATGGCGGTGTCGGGGGCCAGCCCCTGGACGAATTTGCCGGCAGCGCGTCCAGCGGTGGCGCGAATAACGTCCTGTTCGTTACGGACCGGCGGGCGACCTGGTACGCGGCGCCCGGTCTATGGCACCGCCTGGTTCGGCTGATCCGATATCTGCGCAAGTCCGAGGGTATTCGCGAGATCATTACCTTGGGCAATTCCATGGGCGGTTATGGGGCGCTGTTGCTGCCGAGGGACCTGCGAGTGTCGCGGGCCATCGCGTTTTCGCCCCAGGTGACGATGGACCGGTCCATCTTGGATGACCGGCGCTGGCCCGATGTGCACAAAAGATGGGGGGCGTTGCCCGTGCGGTCCGTGGCGGACACGATCGACAGCACCCGGACGGAATATTACCTGGCCGCTGGCGGCGATTGCGCCGAGGATCTGGCCCATCTGGATCTGATCCCCAAGATGCCCCGTGTGCATCGGTTCATCTTCCCCGGCGCCCAGCACAACCTGGCGCGGGCGCTGAAGCGGCAGGGCCTGTTGCACGACATGGTCACCAACATCGCGCGCGGGCGCCGGGCGCGGGTGAAGCGGCTGCTGGCCACCTATTCGGAGCAAGCGGCATGAGCTGGGTCGACGCCTATCGCCGCGAGGGGCGGCTCGACGGCCACTGCCTGCGCGGCGCGGTCCAGATCGTGGTAGATGGCGGTCACATCGCGGCCGTGGGTGTTTGTCACTGTGCCATGTGCCAGCGCTGGAACGGGACGGTCTATGGCTCGTTCCAAGTCTCGCCAGATGCCTTGACTGTTTCCGGCGATATAGCGCGATACGCCTCCTCCGACTTCGCGGAGCGGGCCTTTTGTCCCAAATGCGGAAGCCATCTTTGGTATCGGGAGATCCGTGACGGAGACGGGTACGAGCTTTTCCCTGGACTGTTCCCGGCGGCAAAGGATTTTCCGCTGATCTCGGAAATCTACTGTGATCGCGCCCCGGCCTATGCGCCGTTCGCGGGCGATCATCGGACGAAGACACGGGCCGAGTACGAGGCCGACAACCCTTTCGTGGAAGGAGACGATCCATGACACATTGGTTCA
>JBCCCB010000050.1:0-16944 GCA_039033775.1 Pseudomonadota bacterium
CCTCGTCGGCCCGCTTCAACTCCGCGGGAGTGAACGAGGAGGTGCCGGCCTGCCGCTCGGACGCGGGGCGAAGCAGGCCGTGGCGGGCGGCCACGCGGGGCGCGGGGGGCGCGGCGGGGAGCGTGGAGCGGTCCGGGGTGGTCATGGCGGCCGGGATGTGGCTCCGCCGGATCGTGCGGACAACGCCCGAGCATGAGCCTTCGCACCCCTTGGCTCGCCTCCGCGGATCGGGCCTCAGCCCGGGACCGGGGCCGAGTCGCAGCGGGCGATCTGCCCGGTCTCGAGGCCGACGCGGAACCAGCGGACGCGCTCGGCGCTGCTGCCGTGCGTGAAGCTCTCGGGCTGGACGCGGCCGCCGGAGCGGCGCTGCAGCGTGTCGTCACCAATGGCCGAGGCCGCGCGCAGGCCCTCCTCGATATCGCCCTGCTCCAGCACCTGTCGCTGCGCGTGCGCGTGGTGCGCCCACACGCCGGCGAAGCAGTCGGCCTGCAGCTCCTGGGCGACGCTGAGCCGGTTCTGGTCGGCCTCGGAGCGGCCGCGCTTCATCTGCCGGAGCTGGTCGCTGATGCCGAGCACGGTCTGCACGTGATGGCCCACCTCGTGCGCGACCACGTAGGCCTGGGCGAAGTCCCCCGGCGCACCGAAGCGCCGGTCGAGATCCGAAAAGAACTGGAGGTCGATGTACACCTGCCGGTCCGCCGGGCAGTAAAAGGGCCCCACGGCCGACGACGCCATGCCGCACGCCGACTGCACCGCGCCGCTGAAGAGTACGAGCTTCGGCGCCGGGTAGCGCGCCTGCAGCTGCTGCGCGAAGAGCGGGTTCCAGGTGTCCTCCGTGTCCGCGAGCACCACGGACACGAAGTCCGCGAGCTGCGTCTCCTGAGGGCTCGGCTGGTAGGGCCCTGCGCTCCCTCCGCCGCCTCCGCTCGGCTGGCCCACGCCAGCGCTCGCGGCCGCGTCGAGCACGGCGCTCGGGTCCCCGCCGGCGAGCTTCACCACCACGGCTACGACGAGCAGCATGAGCGTCCCGCCGGCGCCGAGCTTCGCGCCGCCTCCGCGTGCCACGCGGCGACCGCGGCGATCCTCGATGTTACTGCTTCGTCGACCGTCCCGGCGCATGGCCGCGAGTATGCACAAAAAACGACGCGAGGGGCCCCGAGCCCGGGACCCCTCGCGCAGGTAGATGTCCAAGATAGACGTCGCGAGCGTATCCGCGAGGGTTTCGGTTCGGGGTTGCGGACGACACGACAAGTCGATGCGGGGCATCGGCGAGTAGGGGCGCGCGTGACCTCGGGCCGAAGGACCGCGAAGACGTTCGTTACTTCTGTCGCGGACGTCTAGGTCCGAAGACGACCGCTAGCGGCGGTCCGCCTCGATGCACTGGCCGGGCGTGGCGCTCGGGCAGTAGAAGATGCCCTTGAGCTGGCCGAAGAGCCCGGTACGGACATACCAGGTGCCGCCCGTGTTGACGGTCTCGCTCGGGCTGGACTGGGTAACGAAGCTGCAGCCGAGAAGGAGCGGGGTGGCGAAAAGGCCGAGGGCCAGGAAGACGTGAGCGAAGCGCTTGGTCATGATGATTCTCCTCTCGCTCACTGTTCGACGACGGGCGTGCACACGGGGCGGGCCCCGGGCTGCACGACGCAGTGGTACATGTCGCTGCCGAATCCGTTGCCAACGGCGAGGTGAGCGCCGGTCTCCGTGGACGTCGCTTGCATCCCGGCGTACGAGCAGCCCAGCAGGGACGGCACGGCGAGGGTCAGGGCAAGCATGGCCTGCCCGATTCGCTTGTTCATGGTTTGGTTCATGGAAGTCTCCCCAGGGGTACCTGCGCAGCGCGCAACGCGGAGCGCAGTACCCGGCGACTACCGTTCCCCGTCCAAGCCTGTCAATGGGCTACGCGTGGCCAACGCGGCGGCGGACGCCTCAGGTCCGACGTGCGCGACGGGCACGCAGTTGCTCAGTCCGGCTCGGCGAGGTCCGACTCGCCCATGAGGAACTCGTCGATGGCGCGCGCGGCGCCGCGGCCCTCGGCGATGGCCCAGACCACCAGGCTCTGGCCCCGGCGCACGTCCCCGGCGGCGAAGATGCCCGGCGCGCTCGTGGCGTAGCGGCCGTACTCCGCGGCGACGTTGCCGCGCGGGTCCCGGGCCAGCTCGAGGTGCGCGAGCGCCGTCTCCTCGGGCCCGACGAAGCCCATGGCGAGCAGCACCAGATCCGTGTCCCAGCGCTCCTCCGAGCCGGGCACGTCTTCCATGGCCCAGCGTCCGTCGTCGCCGCGGTTCCAGCGCACGCGCACGGTCTCCACGGCGCACACGCGGCCCGCCTCGTCGCCGACGAAGCGCTTGGTTCGGACGGCGAACTCCCGCGGGTCCTTGCCGAAGACCGCCGCCGCCTCCGCGTGGCCGTAGTCGACCTTGAAGACCTGCGGGAACTCGGGCCAGGGGTTGTCCGCGGCGCGCTCCGGCGGCTTCGCGTCCATGAGCTCGAAGTTCACGAGCGACGCGCAGCCGTGGCGAAGCGAGGTGCCGAGGCAGTCCGTGCCCGTGTCGCCGCCTCCGATGACCAGCACCTTCCGGTCCTTCGCCGAGATGTGCGCCGGCTCGGCCCCGGCGAGCGTGTAGCCGTGGTCCATCAGCGCCTTCGTGTTCGGGCGCAGGAAATCCATGGCGAAGTGAATGCCCTCGAGCTCCCGGCCTTCGACGTCGAGGTCCCGGGGCTTCGTGGCGCCCATCGCGAGGAGCACGGCGTCGTTCTGCTGCCAGAGGTGCTCCATGGGCAGATCCCGGCCAACCTCGATGCCCGTCACGAAGGTCACACCCTCCTCGCGGAGCTGGTCCAAGCGCCGATCGAGCACGCGCTTGTCGAGCTTCATGTTGGGGATGCCGTACATCATCAGCCCGCCGACGCGGTCGTCGCGCTCGTAGACCGTGACGCGATGGCCAACGCGCCGGAGCTGCTGGGCGGCGGCCAAGCCCGCGGGCCCGGAGCCCACGATGGCCACGCTCTTGTGCGTCTCGCGCTCCGGCGGCTGGGGCACGACCCAGCCCTCCTCGAAACCGCGGTCGACGATGGCCTGCTCGAGGTTCTTGATGGTCACCGGCGGCTCGTGAATGCCGAGCACGCAGGCCCCCTCGCAGGGCGCCGGGCAGACGCGGCCCGTGACCTCCGGGAAGTTGTTGGTCTTGTGGAGCCGGGGTTAGCACACAGATCTTGCTTGGCGGAAAGGATCTTTCAACGTCAGGTGGCAAATGCGGCAGATTGTGCTCTCTGGAAATTGACCCGCCGGGCGAGATCGGTCTTGCAAGGCGTCCCCGCGATGCGTCACACCGGGCCTCCAACTGCCAAGACCGGAAAACGACTTTGCCTCGCCTTCTTTTGAGTCTCGCGCTCATTCTTGCCTTTAACCTTCTGACTTCATTGATTTCCGGATCGGTTCAGGCCCAGGTCCCATTTCCGGCGCCACCGGCCGAAGACGCCGCCCCGGAAGCGGCCCCGACGTCCCAATCCCTCCAATCCCTTCTCGACGTACTCCGCGACGAGGCCGCCCGGAATGCCTTGATCGGCGAATTGGAAGCCGTGGTGGACGGCGGAATCGACCCCGATCCGGCGGCTGAAACCACCGAGCCGGAGCAGACGGTCGCCCGCAGAGTCGCCGATTCGACAGCGCAATTCGCCGAAGGCACGCTGGCCGCGGTCGCGTCGATCTGGCGCGACCTTCGGGGGATCCGCTCCCTGTTTGCCGAGATGCCCGGCGACAAGATGGACCGGTTCGCGAACGGATGGGGGCCTCTCCTCCTCACGATCGCGTCGACCGTCGCCATTGTCTGGATCCTGACGCGGGCCATCGACGGGTGGTTGCGGCGCGGCCAACGAACGTCCCGATCCCCGGGCCTCAGGGCGACGTTCCTGGCCGTCGTGATCAACGCGTTGGCCGATGCGGTGGTCCTGGTTCTGGGCTATGCGGCGGGACTTCTCCTGGCCCTTCTGGTGTTCGGCCAGGATGGCGACGTCACACTCGAACAGACCCTCTATCTGAATGCCTTCCTGGTCGCGGGCGCGATCCGCATCGCGATCCGGGCCTTCGTCCATCCGGACCGGCCGGACCAGGCCATCTCCCATCTTTCCGCAGCGATCCAGCGGACGATCTACAATCGCGTGAAGCTGGTGAATTTCCTGCTGGTCTACGGCATCGTCGCCGCCGTCCCCATCGCGAATGCGTGGTTCTCACTCGGCGCGGGCCGGTCCATCCGGATCATCGTGGTCACGCTTGCGGCAATCATCGCCCTTCTTGCGATCCGGAAAGTCTCCCGGATGCTCGCCTCCGAGGCTCAGACTGCCGGTCCGGAGGCATCCCACACCGTGTCCCCCGGCGCCGACATGGAAGCGGATGACGTGGTCGATGTGATCGGCGATGCGTCGATTCAAGCCGCGGCCACTCTCTGGAACCGGATATGGCCCTGGCTCGCCAGCGCGTACGTCATCGGGGTCTACGCGATCTCGGTCACCCGGCCCCGGATGATGGGTGAGGTGATCGGCACCGCGACCCTGAAGACCCTCGGGGCCTTGGCCCTGGTCGCTCTGGTCTTCCGGGTCATGAAACATGCGGCGGCGGCCCGGGCCCCCGTGCCGCGGGCGATCCGGGGCGCGATGCCGGAACTCGGCGGCCGCCTGGACGGGCTCGCGCCCTTGTTCCTGAGGTTGCTCGGGGTCGCGTCGCTGCTGGCTGCCATCGCGCTGTTCGTCGATGGCTGGGGCATCGTCGACGTCGGTGGCTGGCTTGCAGGCGAGGCAGGCGGTGGCCTGCTTTGGCGCGTCTCCAGCGCGCTTCTGATCGTCCTGTTCGTCATCCTGGTTTGGTCCGTCATCTCGTCCTGGATCGACCACCGTCTGAGCCTCGATCTCGACGGCGCGAACGTCACGGCGCGGAGCCGAACCCTGTTGGCGCTGTTCCGAAATGCGTTCACGATCGCGATCTTCATCTTCGGCATCATGATCGCACTGTCCCAGCTGGGCATCGACATCGCACCGCTTCTGGCCGGCGCGGGCGTCATCGGCCTGGCCATCGGCTTCGGCTCCCAGAAGCTGGTGCAGGACATCATCACCGGCGTCTTCATCCAGCTGGAAAACGCGATCAACGAAGGCGACGTGGTCACCGTCGGGGGCATCAGCGGCGCGGTCGAAAAGCTGACGATCCGTTCGGTGGGTCTGCGGGACTTGAACGGCATCTATCACATCGTGCCGTTTTCGGCCGTCGACGTCGTGTCGAACTTCATGCGCAAGTTCTCGTTCCATGTCGAGGTCGTGGGCATCGCCTACAAGGAGAACGTGCCCGCGGCCAAGGACGCGATGTTCGAGGCTTTTGAGCGGCTGAAGGCCATGGGCGAGCACCGTGTCTTCATCCTGGAAGACCTGGACATGCATGGCGTGATCGCGCTGGCGGATAGCTCGGTCAACATACGTGCGCGGATCAAGACGCATCCCGGCAAGCAATGGGCCGTGGGTCGCGCCTACACAGAGCTGGTCAAGGAAGTCTTCGATGAGCGTGGGATCGAGATCCCGTTCCCGCATCGCCAGGTCTTTGTTACCAACGAGACCGAAAAGGACTGAATGAACCGGGCCTAACGCCCGAAAAATGAATGGAATTTCGAAGAACGCAAACCCACAATGGTACGCCAGGGGCTTTGCTATCCCGAAACTGTTGTTAACCTCCCACTATGGATGTTTCTCTTAACGCCCTCCTCGAACAGAATACTCCGACGGCTTTATCGGATGTCGAGGCGGCTCTGAGGCAAGAACAAGCCTTACGCCAATCGGATCGGGACACGGTCCAGATGCGTGTCGTGATGACCGCCCTAGCCTGGCGACGGTGTACGGCCGAACCCAGGGGCATCATCGGGTCCATTCTCCATCCCGACTGCGCCAACCGGGCCAATATCTTGGAAAAGGACCTCAGGGTTGTCGGGGCCGTCCGGGCTGCCGACGCCTATCGGTGCCTGCGCGAAAGCCTGGCGCTTCCGGACGACCTGCTGCGCAGCGGCATGGTGGAATGGCTCGACGAACATCCGACGGCGGTCAGGACCGCACAGCGCCTGGATGTCGGTCTGCCGGACATCTCTCCGGAAATCTGGGCCTATATGCAGGCGTCGGTCAGGCATCTCCCCAATCCGAAAGTCCGGACGCGCTGGTGGCGTCTGGCCGCCCGGTTCGTTCCGCTTCCCGCTTGACGCAGCGGTCGCCGGCCGACCTTGCCTTTCAGATGATTTCATCTTCGTCGAACATCGGATCGTCCGCGATCTGGGTCGAATGGTCGCCCATCGTCGCCTCGGCATGGGCGACCGACGCGATCCGGCCCAGATGGAACACCGAATCCCCTTCATTGACCACCGGCATGACGGCGCGTCCGACGATGATCCCGTCGAAGGGCGCGACGACATCCCGTTCCTCCTCGCCGAACGGATCGCTGACACTGCCGAGCACATCGCCCTGCCGGACCGGATCGCCGTCGGATCGGAAGGCCCGGAACAGCCCGCCGGACGGGGCGCGCAGCCATTTGCTCGACGGGCAGAATTGCGACGGCGTCCGAACCGCCGTGACACCGCGCGTGCCGATCATGTCGAGCGATCGCATCACCCGCAGGATCCCGACCAGACCGGCGCGCACCGAGAATTCGTCGAACCGCAGACCCTCGCCCGCCTCATAAAGCAAGATATCCTTGCCCGCCGTCGCGGCCGCCGCCCGCAGCGACCCGGATCGCACCGCCGATTCCATGATGATCGGCGCTCCGAACGTGTCGGCCAGGGCCCGCGATGACGGCCTGTCCGGCGAGACGCGGATCTGGGGATAATTCGTGCGATGGATCGCGGCCGAATGCAGGTCGATCCCCAGATCGGATCGGGCGACGACCTCGGTCAGGAACAGATTGGCCAGCCGGGCGGCCAGCGACCCGCCCTCGCTGCCGGGAAAGGACCGGTTCAGATCGCGCCGGTCGGGCAGATAGCGGGACCGGTTGATGAAGCCGAACGCATTGACGATGGGCACCGCGATCAGCGTGCCGCGCAACCGCCGCAGACCCGGCGCCTTCAGCAGGCGGCGGATGATCTCGATCCCGATCACCTCGTCGCCGTGGATACCCGCGCTCACGAAGACCGTGGGCCCGTCGGTTTTGCCATGGACCACATGGGCCGACATCACGACCGGCGTGTGGTCCGACAACTCGCTGACCGGCAGGTCGATTGTGCGTCTCGCGCCGGCGGCGATTCTCTCGCCGCCGATCTCGAAGGCCTTGCGTGCCAAGTCAGCCCTTGCCCTTGGTCTTCGTCGCACCTGGCTTTGCGTTCTTCTCGATATGTTCGATGATCTTTCCGGCGATATCCAACCCCGTGGCCTTTTCGACGCCTTCGAGTCCGGGCGAGGAATTCACCTCCATCACGACCGGGCCGTGATTGGCGCGCAGCATGTCGACGCCGCAGACGTTCAGACCCATGGACTTGGCCGCGCGGGTCGCGGTCGACCGTTCCTCCGGTGACAGCTTCACCACCGCCGCCGATCCGCCGCGGTGCAGGTTCGACCGGAACTCGCCCTCGGCGCCCGACCGTTTCATGGCGGCGATCACGCGTCCGCCCACCACGATCGCCCGGATGTCGGCGCCCCCGGCTTCCTTGATGAATTCCTGAACCAGGATGTTCGTATTCGTGGCGCGGAACGCCTCGATCACCGACTTGGCCGACCGGTCCGTGTCGGCCAGCACCACGCCCAGGCCCTGCGTCCCTTCCAGCAGCTTGATGACCAGCGGCGCGCCGCCGGCCAGTTCCAGAACCTCTTCGGTCTGCTTCGGGTCGTGGGCGAAGGTCGTCACCGGCAGGCCGATCCCGTCCCGCGCCAGCAATTGCATCGACCGCAGCTTGTCCCGCGACCGGCCGATGGCGACGCTTTCGTTCAGGGGATAGACCCCCATCATCTCGAATTGCCGCAGGACGGCCATACCGTAGAAGGTGACCGACGCCCCGATCCGCGGAATGACGGCGTCGAAGCGTTCCAGCTTCTCGCCGTTATAGTAGATTTCAGGCCGCCGGGACGCGATGTTCATGTAACAGCGCAAGGTGTTGATGACGCGGATCTCGTGACCGCGTGCCTCCGCAGCCTCGACCAATCGTTTGTGGGAATAGAGGTCCGGATTCCGGGCGAGCATCGCGATTTTCATGATGTTTTCCTTCTTTCCGGCCGTTCAGCCCTGACATTGGTCGTGAGATAGCGCCTGCCGGGATCGACGGCGATCGAATGGCGGCGCAAGGCCGTGCGTCCGACGATCATGCGGAAGCTCATCTCGGTGCGCTCGGTCAGCGAGACGTCGATCGTCCATTGCCGCCGGGCCATCCTGAATTTGGTGCGAATGATGATCCGCGGCTCCGGGACGCCACCGGTATTCTTGACCTCGCGGCGGTCTTGGATCGGACATTCGACCTCGCCGTCCTGGGCATCGTCGTCGAAACGGGTATGGAACCGAACCCAGGGCACGCCGTCCCGCTCGAACGTTTCAATGTCGGTCGCGTGCAGCGCCGACGTCCGCGCGCCGGTGTCGATCTTCGCCTTCAGCTTCGTGAGTCCCAGCAACGGCAGGTCGACCCGTTCCTGCCAGCCAATGATCAGCAAAATCGGCCCTCCTTGGCCTCGTCTGCGGAGTTATGGACCGCTGCGGCTGGAATAACCACAGTCCGATCGTGTCGAATAGATTGGATGTCGGACGCGCCGCGCGCCGGGTCGCCAGGCATCCGGCGATCAGGTCTCCACCAATCGCGCGCCCGGCCCGTCGGCGCCTTTTTCGTCGTCGGGATTGTAAAGCGGACAGGCCGCCATGCTCAGACAGCCGCAGCCGATGCAACTGGACAGCCGGTCCCGCAGACGCGTCATGGTTTCGATCCGCTCCGTCAATTCATCCTGCAAACCGGCTGCGATGGCGTCCCATTCCTTGGGCGTCGGCGCCCGGCCACCCGGCACCTGGGCCAGGGCCGCCCGGATCCGCGCCAGGCTCAGGCCCAGGCGTTGCGCGACCCGGATGAAAGCCAGCCGCCGCAGCTCCGCCCGGGGATAACGCCGCTGGCCGCCCCGGTTCCGGGGCGGCGTGATCAGCCCCTTCGATTCGTAGAACCGCAACTGGCTGACGGTCAGTCCCGTGCGCGCTGCGACTTCGCCGATGGACAATTCCCGCTTCATGCCGATCCTCCCTTGACCTCGACCATAGTCGAGGTTCCATCAAGCCGGGGTCAACAGGAATCGGAGACCCCCATGGCCCATCTCGAACATGTCAATTTCACCGTCCGCGACGCGGATGCCTTCGCGGCGACCCTGGTCGACCTGTTCGACTGGCGGATCCGCTGGACCGGCGCGTCTCTGGTCACCGGATACAGCGTCCATGTCGGCGACGAGACCGGCTATATCGCCCTCTACTCGCCCCAAGAGACCCTCATCGACGGCCCGACGACCTACACAACGCCCGGTGGCCTGAACCATATCGGCGTCGTCGTGGACGACCTGTCGGCCACCGAAGCCCGCGTGAAAGCCGCCGGCTTCACGCCCCGGTCCCATCAGGACTACGAGCCCGGACACCGCTTCTATTTCGACGGCCCCGACGGGGTCGAGATCGAAGTGGTCAGCTACGACTGAAATCTCGACCGGCAGAGACGAGGTCCGATGAAACCATCTCCAGGGCGTCTGTGACATCGGACGGCGATCGGACGACCGGTCCATCGGGATAGTACCGTCCGACGTCGAAGTTGAGCCCGATCCCCCGCACCCGGACGTCCGGTTGTTGGGCGATCCAGTCGACGACCCACCGCAGATGCCGGCCTAGAAAATCTGGCGCATTGGCGGACAAGGTGGAATCGTCGACCGGTGCGCCGTCCGACACGACCAGGATCAAAGTGTCCTCAGCCCTGCGTGTCCGGGCACGCCGCACGGCCCAAACAAGCGCTTCGCCATCGATGTTCTCGTGCATGAGATGGCGCGCAAAGAGCGTGTCTAGCGTGGCACCTGGCGCAGTCTTATTGAGGTCTCGAAGAACCACATGGCGCAAGGCGCATAGCCGACCCGGCCGCGCTGGCGCGCCCCGTCTTATCCAACCGCCCCGCGCCGGCCAACCTCGCCAGGCGACCGTGGTGAACCCCAGAACCTCATGGCGAAGGCCAAGATGTCCGCAAAGCGTCATGCAGCCCTGCGCGAGCAGCCAAGCCAGAAGATGGTTCCCATGCCGCATCGAACCGGACAGGTCGATCAGAAGGATCACGTCACCGGCCGCCTTGGATCGAATCGTGTCAGCCAAAGACAAGGCACGGGACTGTATCTGGGCAATCGCCGCAGCCGAGTCCTTTTCGAAGGCGTCGCGAGCGGCCCTCGCTATCTCGCTCGACGCTAGACGGTGCAACAGGCTGGCTTCGTCGATCACTTCGTCATGGGCTCGTGTCCAGATACGATAACCGCCTGGGTAATCTTCCGGCACAATGGGACGGAAAAACTGAACCAAACGTCCAATCACCCCATCACCTCCGCCACCCAGTTCGGCACCACCTCCGTCGCCGGCCCTTCGCGCCTCTCATCGAACCGTCCGCCCGAGGCCTCCAGGTTCAGCTCCAGCGTCCGCGCACCCGTCGCGCGGGCCAATTCGACGAACCCCGCCGCCGGATAGACCTCTCCGCTGGTCCCGATGCTGACGAACAGGTCGCAGGCTGCCAAGGCCGCCTCGATCTCCTCCATCCGATAGGGCATCTCTCCGAACCAGACGACGTCGGGCCGCGTCGCGGCTGCCCCGCAAGCGGGGCAGGGGGCGTCGGCGCGCATCTCGTCGGGCGCGTCCCAGCGGTGGCCGCAGGCATGGCAGAGCGCCCGCCGCAACTCCCCATGCATATGGATCACCTGGTCCGCCCCCGCGCGGGCCAGCAAGTCGTCGATATTCTGGGTGACGAGCGTCACGCCAGGCCGCCGGGACAGGCGCGCCAGGGCGCCATGGGCCGCATTCGGCGCCGCGGCCAGCAGGTTGGCCCGCCGCGCGTTGTAGAAATCGTGCACCAGGACGGGATCGCGGGCGAAACCCTCGGGCGTGGCCACATCGCTTAGATCATATTGCGACCAGAGCCCGTCCACGTCCCGAAACGTCCCCAATCCCGATTCCGCGCTCAGCCCCGCGCCAGATAGCACAACGATCCGATCCATCGGCCACACTCCGTCCGAAAGCACCACCTTCGCCGCGCCCGCGTCTCGCCTGCGCCCCGATTCCTCCGGTAGCTATGCCACAAGGTATTTCAGGACGACGACCATGATGCACGACGAAACCCCTCTCCTCACCGTCCGAGGCCCCTGGGGCGTCCCGGTCCAGATCGCCCCGTCCTTCCTGTTCCTCGGCCTTCTGTTCATCGGGTTTTCCCCGGATCTGAACGGCCTGATCTTCTTCGGCCTCATCGTGCTGGCGATCTTCCTGCATGAATTCGGCCATGCCTGGGGTTGCCTGGTCCAGGGCCAGCCGGTGCGGCGCGTGGTGCTGTGGGGCGGCGGCGGCTTCTGCGAACAGCAGCGCACGGCCACCGCGCGCGAGACCGAGCTGATCGTCATCATGGGGCCGCTGGTGAACCTGGCGCTTTGGGCGATGTCGTCGCTGGCCGCCAGCTGGATGGTCAACCTCGCGACCCCGCCCCTGGGGGATCTGTGGTGGGACATCGAGTTCTGGCTCTTCACCTTCGCTCAGATCAACATCGTGCTGTTCGTCCTGAACTTGGTGCCCGTGCAGCCGCTGGATGGCGGCCGGTTGTTCCATTTGGGCCTGCTGCGGCTCGTTCGGCCCGAGATCGCGGTGCGGGTCGCCGGGGCCGTGGGGCTCTGCCTGGCGGTG
The DNA here is from genome assembly GCA_039033775.1 of Pseudomonadota bacterium. Taxonomy (GTDB): domain Bacteria; phylum Pseudomonadota; class Alphaproteobacteria; order Rhodobacterales; family Rhodobacteraceae; genus Jannaschia. Next base: position 11,876 of record JBCCCB010000050.1, read on the forward strand.
CTCTGGGTGCCGGGGATGATCTTCGCCTATATAACCTGGGGCTACGCGCTGCTGTTCATGCCGCCCATCGCGCTGCATTGGCACATGATGCGGGGCAGGGCGGCATTCTAGGCGCCATGGGCGTCGGGCCTCCCGGCGCGCCGCCGGGGATCGGAAAGTGACGTTCGCAGGTTTGGATCTGGAGGCCGGAGCGGATATCGACCAGCCCCCCACCTCTGGCGGCATGCCCCTAACCCCAACGGGCTGTCCCATGCGCACCTAAGGCTGAGGCTGATGTTAAGGTTAACGCGGCCCTGCCATCACTGGTCCAAAAATACGCAAATCCCACCGCGTCCGCCTGTCCGTCCCCAGCAGCGGCGCGGACGGCCAGTCCGCTGGCCCGGCGCAGCGGCCGGTCTCGTGACCGCCCCACGTAATCGCATCACGCGCCGACGATGGCCCGATCGGCCCAAGGACCGCTCTGGGCCTCCGACGTCTTCAGCCGCAGCGCTGCTCCGCCACGGCGACGAAATCCTTGTAGCGCAGCCAGAACGCCTCGTCCCGCGTCCGGTCGGATTGCCGGACCTCCTGGGCCAGATGCGGCGTGCGGAAGAACTCCACCGCCCGCGACTGATCGCCCCCCGACAGGGAGGCATTGGCCGCCGCCTGCACGCAGCCGCATAGCGACCGGTTCGCCGCGCTCCGGTCGGACCGCAGGCAGGCGGTCTGGATCGGGCCGGTGGCAAAGGCAGGCCGGACATTCATGTCGGACCGCGTGCTGCCACCGCCACAGGCGGACAAGGCGGTGGCCGCCGCCAGCGCGAGGATGAGTTTGGACGAGGTCATGACTGCTCTGCCTCCGGTTATTTTGGCGGAACCATGCCAGAGCCGGGCGAGTCGGGCAATCACCCTTGCATCGGCCCGCGCCGATTCAGGCCGACTTGCGTGGCCGGCGCCGGCGGTTGCCGCCGGGCTTCGCCCCCTGCGGCCGCTCGCCCTGGGGCTTGCCCCCCTGGGGCCGTCCGCCGCCACCGCTGCGCCGCCGGTTGCCTCCGCCACCGCCGCGTTTCGGCTTCGCCTCCTCCTGCGACGGCGCCCAGCGCCGCCCCGAGGCCACCGGGATCTCGGTCTTGATGACCTTCTCGATATCCTTCAACTCGCCCATCTCGTCGGGCGCGCATAGCGTGATCGCGGCGCCGTCCCGCCCGGCCCGCGCGGTGCGGCCGATCCGGTGCACATAGGTCTCGGGCACGTTGGGCAGCTCGTAATTGTAGACGTGCTTCACCACCGGGATATCCAACCCCCGCGCCGCCACATCGGTGGCCACCAGAACCGGCGCCTGGCCGGTCGCGAAGGCTTCCAGCGCGCGCTGGCGCTGGCCCTGGCTGCGGTTGCCGTGGATCGCCACGGCTTTGACGCCGCCATTGGTCAGATGCTTCGCCAGCCGGTCCGAGCCGTGCTTGGTGCGCGCGAAGACCAGCGCCGCCTCGCCGTCATGGGCTTTCAACAGATCCAGCAGGAAGGCGGGCTTCTCGGCCTTGGCGATGAAATGGATCGACTGGGTGACCTTGTCCGCCGTCTGCCCAGACGTGGCCACCTGCACCCGCACCGGGCGGTCCAGATAGGTGGCGGCCAGCCCCTCCATCTCTTTCGGCATCGTGGCCGAAAATAGCAGCGTCTGCCGCTCCTTCGGCAGCTTGGTCGCGATCTGGCGCAGGGCGTGGATGAAGCCCATGTCCAGCATCTGATCCGCCTCGTCCAGCACCAGGAAATGCGTGGTCGACAGATCCACGGCCCGCCGCTCCATCAGGTCGATCAGCCGCCCCGGCGTGGCGACCAGCAGGTCGACACCGCGCTCCAGCCGCTTGATCTGGGGATTGATCCCCACGCCGCCCATGACGCGCGCGACCTTCAGATGCGTGCCCTTGGTGAATCCGTCCAGGCTTTCGACGATCTGGTTCACCAATTCCCGCGTCGGCGCCAGGATCAGCGCCCGCGCGCCTCGCTTGGGCGCCCGGTCCTCGGTGGCCAGCAGGTGCTGGCACAGCGGCAGCCCGAAGGCCGCCGTCTTGCCCGTGCCGGTCTGGGCCAGGCCCATTACGTCCCGCCCGTCCAGAGCGGCCGGAATGGCCTGCTTCTGGATCGGTGTCGGCTCGGTGATCCCCATCTCGCGCAGCGCGTCGATGAGACGGGGCTTCAGCCCCAACATGTCGAAATCCATCGTAAATCCTTGTTGCCGCGCTTGGCGCGGTCCTTCGGGGTCACGGGGCATCGAGCCCCGCGCCTCCCCGGCGTGATCCTTGGGAAAGCAACCCGCCCGTCGATCTGGATGTCCCGAACGGACACCCGGCTCACGCGGCCCAAGGGGCGGGGTTGATGGCCATGTGCGCCCGGGGCGCGCCCCTGTCAAGCGTCCACCACCCGGCGGCCCGCCCCCGGTGTCCGCCACACCACGCCAAGACCCCGCGCGCGCGCCCCGCGCGAAAAGAGCGGTGAGAGAGCCATGGCCTAGGCTGGCGATGTCCGCCCGACATATCGGTCCGGGCACGACCGTCATTCGCAAACGCCTTTAGGAGAACCAGTCATGGCTGGAACACACCACGGATTGTCCCGCTTCGATCAATTGATGAAGGCCTGTCTCAACGACACCGGTCCGGCGGCGCCGCCGCTCGCCCAGACCCTGGGCCGCCTGCTTCCCGCCAACCCGGTGGAAATCGCCAACATCTCCAACGCGGATGTCATTCAGGCGCTCGACGACCTGACCCAGACCATGCGCGCCACCACGAACGAAGACGGACCGGCCGACGCGGGCATGACCTTCCTCGGCCAATTCGTCGATCACGACGTCACGCTGGATGCCACCTCGGCGCTGGGGACCCGGATCGACCCGGCGACCATCCGCAACATCCGCACGCCGGGCCTGGATCTCGATTGCGTCTACGGCGACGGCCCCGAAGCCTCGCCCCATCTCTACGGCGAAGGCGATCAGGACCACTTCCTGATGTTCGGCCGCCACGACAACCCGCTCGACCTCGCCCGGACCTGCGCCGGCAAGGCCCTGATCGGCGACCCGCGCAACGACGAGAATATCATCGTCGCCCAGATCCAGGGTCTCTTCATCGAACTGCACAACATCCTGATGTCCAAGCTCAGCGACGAACCCGGCACCGCCGCCGACATCAAGGCCTGCGCCCAGGACGGCATCCCCAAGCATGTCTGGCACGACCACGTGAAGCCCAAGCTCACCAATTTCGAGGAAGTTCGCCGCTTCATCCGCCTGCATTACCAATGGATCGTCTGGAACGAACTCCTGCCGTCCTTCGTCGATCAGGCCTGCCTGGACGACGCCATGAAGACGCATCTCTTCGGCACGGACGCGGCCGTGATGCCGGTCGAATTCACCGGCGCCTGCTACCGCTTCGGCCACGCCACGACCCAATTCCAATACAAGCTGACCGAGGCGGGGGCGCCCATGGGTCTCTTCGACATCCTGGGCTTCGGCCGGCGTCCCCAATCCGGCAACCTGGCCATGGACGTGTTCTTCAACCATTCCCACGGCCCCGACGCCCAGAAGGCCCGCCCCGTCGGCCCCAAGCTGGGCGAGCCGCTCTTCTCGCTGCCCTTCGTCACCGACCAGATCGAACTGGCCGAGATCGGCGAGACCCTGTCGCTGCCCCAATCCCAGAACCTGGCGCTGCGCAACATGGTCCGCGACCGCTACACCTACCAACTGGCCTCGGGCCAGCAGGTGGCCGCCAAGCTGGGCACGCCCGTCCCGGACGTCCCCGGCCCCCTGGCCGCCAAGGGCATCACCAAGACCCCGCTGTGGTTCTACGCCCTGCAAGAGGCCGAACAGCACGGCCATGGCCGCCTGACCGGCGCGGGCGGCCGCATCGTGGCCACGGTCTTCGCCAACCTGCTGAAGCGCGATCCCACGACCTACATCCACATCCCGCATTTCAAGCCCTGGTCCGGCTTCGGCGGCCAGCCGTCCTGCATTGCGGGCCTCGCCGCCTATGTCCGCGATCACCGCAGCCACATCATCGACCCCAAGAAGCTGATGTGCGGCTAAGCGCCCGGGCGGGCCACCCCGGCCCGCCCCTTGCCTCCCCGGCCCAGGCGCCCCAAGCTCCCCCCAATGGACCATTCCTTCTGGCACGAGCGTTGGGACACCGGCCGCATCGGCTTCCACGAGGGCCGGGTGAACGGCCTCCTCGCCGCCCATTTCCCCTCGGTCGCCCCGCCGCCGGGCGCCCACATCTTCGTCCCCCTTTGCGGCGCGGCCCACGACATGGCCTGGCTGGCCGCCCAAGGCTACCGCGTCACCGGCATCGACCTGAGCCGCAAGGCCATCGACCGCTTCCTCGCCGACCACGCCCTCTCCGCCACCCGCACCGAGCCGGGCCCCCTCCACCGCGCCGAGACCCCTTCCATCACCCTCTACGCGGGCGACATCTTCGCCCTCACGGCCGCCCATCTCGGCCCCGTCGACCTCATCTACGACCGAGCCGCCCTCGTCGCCCTACCCGCCGCCCTCCGCCCCCGCTACGCGACCCACCTGATGGAGATCACGAACACGGCCCCGCAGTTTCTGATCACCTTCGACCACGATGGGCCGGTGTCCGGCGGCCCGCCGTTTTCGGTGCCGGAAGCTGAGGTGCAGAGGCTTTATGGGGAGAGCTATGGGGTGACGGCGCTGGGCGAGCGGCCGATTGAGGGGGCGTTGACGGAGCGGTGTGTTGGGGTGGAGCAGGCTTGGGCCATAGGGCAAAACCTGCGTTAGTCTGTTGTCAGCTTAGATTTTGTGCGACCTATGCCCCACTAGAAAGCTTAAGTCGGTAGCCCATTAATTGAAGTAGTTTTTGCGTCTCTGCTGAAATGCCAAAGGTTTGAGTCATTCGCTTGCGACTTGACTAGTCTAAGTGGGCTGCGATACTGAAAGAAGCCAGATTGCGTCGAGAGAGCAAAAGGGAAGGTGCCTAGTTGCGAGGCGGGCTGGGCAAGCGCAAAGGCGACGTGAAACGCGCCGGCCACCAGACCGAGCGCTTGCGGGGACGCGCCAAGGTCCCGCGCAAGGGGGTCTGCCGCAA
>JBCCCB010000051.1:0-16931 GCA_039033775.1 Pseudomonadota bacterium
ATAAAAAGCAGGCGCAGATCCTGACGGACAATATGGTTGGGGCTGGCGTGCATCTGAACGCCATCGGTGGGGACTGTCCTGGGAAGACGGAGCTGCATCGGGACATCCTGATGCGCTCGGAGATTTTTGTGGAATACCCGCCGCAGACGCGGGTGGAGGGGGAGATCCAGCAATTGGAGGCGGATCACCCGGTGACGGAGCTGTGGCGGGTGATTGCGGGCGAGGCGCCGGGGCGGACCTCGCGGGATCAGATCACGTTGTTCGATTCGGTCGGGTTCGCGACGGAGGATTTCTCGGCGTTGCGCCACATCTATGGGGAGATGCGGCGAACCGGACATTACATGGACCTGGACATGCTGGCCGATCCGGACGACCCGCGCGATTTGTTCGGGATGGTCGCGCGGGCGGCAGAGGCATGAGGCGTCGTCCTCGGGCTTGACCCGAGGACCTCGGCGGTCGGAGATCCTCGGGTCGGGCCCGAGGATGACGGTGCCCTACTCGCCGATGGCAACGCCTTCGCGGCGGGGGTCGGCGCCGCCGATGAGGGTCTCGCCGTCGATGACGATGACATGCAGGCCAGAGGTGAGGCCGCGGATGTTGGTCTCGTAGCCCAAAGCCGTCAGCGGCTCGGCAAAGGCTTCGGCGGCGGTCCCTTCCTCCAGGTCATAGGTGCCGAAGCGGTTCACCAGATGGGGCAGCGCGACCGCCTGCTGCGGGTCCATCCCCCAATCCATTTGGGCGATGATGGTCTTGGCCACGTAGCCGATGATGCGGCTGCCGCCGGGCGAGCCGATGACCATGGACGGCGCGCCGTCCTCCAGCACAATGGTCGGCGACATGGAGGAGCGGGGGCGCTTGCGCGGCTCGATCCGGTTGGCGATGGGGACGCCGTCGGTGTGCGTGCGGAAGGAGAAGTCCGTCAGTTCGTTGTTGAGGAGGAAGCCGCCGGGGGTGAAGAGGCGGGAGCCGAAGCCGTTCTCGATGGTGGTGGTCATCGAGAGGGCGTTGCCGTCCGCGTCCACGATGGAGATGTGGGAGGTGGAGGGCAGTTCCAGGCTGATATCGTCGGCAAGATCCAGCGCGGCGTGGTCCCAGGGGGGCGAGCCGGGGGCGACTTCGGGGAGGGCGTCGTCGCCGGCCAGGAGTTGCGACCGCTCGGCCAGGTAGGCCTCGTCCAGCAAGCGGGGCATGGGGACGAAGTCGCTGTCGGCCATGTAACGGCCCCGGTCAGCGAAGGCGAGGCGGGAAGCGTCGCCGATCAGGCGCCAGGCTTCGGGGCTGTCTGGCCCGAGGGCGGCGACGTCGTAGGGCTCGATCAGAGCCAGGATTTGACCGACGGTGAGGGCGCCGGACGAGGGCGGGCCCATGCCGCAAATTTCGGCGCCGCGATAGGGGGCGCAGACGGCGTCGCGTTCGATAACGCGGTAGTCTTCGAGGTCGTCCATGGTGAGGCGGCCGGGAAGTGCGGCGCCGCGGATGGTGGCGACGATGCCTTCGGCGACGGGGCCGCTGTAGAAAGCGTCGGAGCCGTGTTCCGCGAAGGCGCGGAGGGTGTCGGCATAGGCTTCGTTCACCAGGGTGCTGCCCTCGGCAATCGGGGTGCCGCCGGGAAGGAAGTAGGCCGCTGTCGCAGGGGCGACGGAGAGGCGCTCTTGGTCGCCCGCGACCAGGGTGGCCAGACGGGGCGAGACGGTGAAGCCGTCGGCGGCCAAGGTGATCGCCTCGTCGAAGAGCGAGCCCCAATTGGCGCTGCCCCAGCGGCGGTGGGCTTCTTCCATCAGCATGGGCGTGCCGGGCGTGCCGACCGAGAGGCCGCCGACGACGGCGTCAAAGAAGCCCATGGGCTCGCCGTCCGGCGTTTGGAACATGGTGGGGGTGGCCGTGGCGGGGGCGGTTTCGCGGCCGTCGAGGGTGGTGATCTCGCCCGTTTCCGCGTCGTAGTAGACCAGGAAGGCGCCGCCGCCGAGACCGCTGGATTGCGGCTCCACCAGGCCCAGGACGGCTTGGACGGCGACCATGGCGTCCGCGGCGCTGCCGCCGTTGCGCAGGACACGGGCGCCGGCCTCGGAGGCCAGGGGGTTGGCGGCGGCGACCATCCAGTTTTGCGCGGTGACCGGATCGGGCGCATCGGGCACGAAGCCCGTGGCGCCTTCGGGGGCGACGGCATCGGCGGCCTCTTGGGCGAAGGCGGGGGTCGCGATGAGGAGGAGGGCGAGGGCAGTGCGCATGGCGAGGCTCCTTTTGGGTGCCTCTGATGGTGACATGGATTTGGGCGGCGGCAAGTGTCTTTGGGGGCCGGACGCTCGTCGGTCTTGTTCAGCCCTCCTCGCTGGGGCGCGCTGTGCTCAGGCGGCGGTGGCAGCCGGGCGGCGCTGACCCAGGGGCGTTTCGTTGATCGGCAGGTGGACCAGGGCCGAGAGCAGGCCCACGCCCACGCCGACCCACCAGACGGCGACGTAGCTGCCCGTCGTGTCGTAGAGCGCGCCGCCCAGCCAGACGCCCAGGAAGCTGCCGACCTGGTGCGAGAAGAAGACCAGCCCATAAAGCGTGCCCATGTAGCGCAACCCGTAGATATGGGCGACGAGGCCCGAAGTGAGCGGGATCGTCGCCAGCCAAAGCGCGCCCATCGCCAGCGAAAAGAGGATGACCGACAGCGGCGTGATCGGCAGCGCGATGAAGAGGGCGGCGGCGATGGTGCGGCCCAGATAGATCATCGCCAGCAGGTATTTGCGGCTGTAGCGCTTGCCGAGCCAGCCGGCATAGAGCGTGCCGACGATATTGGCGGCGCCGATCAAGGCGATGGCGATGGCGCCCAAGGCGGAGGTCGTGGTGATGCCCAGCGAATAGAGCGTGGAGCCGGGGTCGATGGGGCCGCACATCTCGGTCACGAGCGCGGGGAAATGGGCGGTGATGAAGCCCAGCTGGTAGCCGCAGGAGAAGAAGCCGATGAAGATCATCGCGTAGGACGGGTCGCGGACGGCCTTGGTGAGGATCGAGCCCAGGCTCTCCTCCAGCCCGGCTTTCGACGCGGTGACGGGCGCGCGCATCATCGGCAGGCAGACGATGGGCAGGGCGACGATGACGGCGAAGATCACGAAGACTTCCTGCCACGAGAAATGGCCCAGCAGGTATTCGGCGCCGGGCGGGCCGAGGATTTGGCCGAAGGACCCCGCCGCCGTGGCGATGGCCAAGGCCATGGAGCGATTTTCGTCCGAACTGGCGCGCCCGACGACGGCGAGGATGACGCCGAAGCCCATGCCCGCGATGCCGAAGCCGACCAGGATCTCCAGGAATTGGTGGGCGCCGGGCGTGACGGCGAAGGAGGACAGCAGCAGGCCGGCGGCGTAGCACAGGATGCCGGCGACGATGGCCTTGCGGTCGCCGAAACGGTCGGCGACGGCGCCGAAGATCGGCTGGCCGATGCCCCAGGCGAGATTCTGGATGGCGATTGCGAGGCTGAATTCGGCGCGGGGCCAGCCGAATTCGGCCTCGATCGGGATCTGGAAGACGCCGAAGCTGGAGCGGATGGCGAAGCCGACCATCAGCACGATGCAGCCCGCGATCAGGACGGGCGTGATGAGCGGGGTATGTGTCGGCGCACGGACGGTCATGGGGAGAGCATTCGCGCCAGCCTGCGCTTGGGTCAATTCAGGAGTTCTGATGCGAGATATGAGATGTCTTGATCGGCGTGCGGAGGCCGGCATTTTGCCGATGCAGACAGGGAGGTGACGGGGCGTGATTGGGATGCGACGTTGGAGGCGTCAATCGAGAGGTCTGCCCATGTCCGATCCGTCCTGGCCCGCCTTGTCCTTTGCCGATTGGCAGGACACTGGAACCGCGCTCCACCTGATGTTGCAGATGGCCGGGAAGGTTCGGCTGGCGCAGACGCCGTGGGCGATCCATTCCTGGCACGCGACGTTTTATGTGACGCCCACGGGGCTGACGACCGGGCCGGTGCATGGGGCGGGCGGGTGCTTCGAGATCGTGTTCGACTTCCGCCGGGGCCGGGTCGAAGTGCGCGGCGATGACGGCGACGCGCCGGGATTCGACTTGGCGCCGATGACGACCGCCGAGGCCCATGGGCACCTGGAAGAGGCGGTGCGCGGGGCGGGCGGCACCTTCGACATCCATCCGCGCCCGTCCGAGATGGAGGACGTGACCCCCTTCGCCAAAGACGACCGGCCGCGCCCCTGGGATGCCGAAGCGGTGGCGGCGTGGCATGGCGCGTTGCTGCGGATCGTGCCGGTATTCGAGCAGTTTCGGACAGGGTTCTTGGGCAAGTCGAGCCCGGTGCACCTGTTTTGGGGCGCCATGGACCTGGCGGTGACGCGGTTTTCCGGGCGCCCGGCGCCGCCGCATCCGGGTGGGATCCCGAACCTGCCCGATGCGGTGACGCAGGAGGCCTATAGCCACGAGGTGTGTTCCGCCGGATTCTGGCCCGGCGGGCCGGGGGCGGAGGAGGCGATCTTCTATTCCTACGCCTATCCCACGCCGGACGGGTTCGCCGAGGCCGCAGTGCGGCCGGGATCGGCGCGATGGGTGGAGGCGTTGGGGGAGTTCGTGTTGCCTTATGATGCCGTGCGGCAGGCTGATGATCCGGCCGGGACGCTGCTGGCTTTTCTGCAATCGGCCTATGACGCAGCGGCCGATCTGGGCGGCTGGGATCGCGCGGCGCTGGATTGCGCGCCGGGGCGGCCAGGGGTGCCTCGGGCGGTGTGAGTTTTCGTCCTGGCGGATGGCGCCCCCGGGGGGCGATGGGGTGAAACCCCATCCTACGGGCAGGGCCAGGCGTAGACGTGTTCGGTCGTGTCGGTGCTGCCGACGCGGCAGGGGAGGGTGTCGATGATCCGGGCGCCGGACGCTGCGTAGAACCTGGAGGCCCGGGTGTTGCCGGCGAGGACGAGGGCGGTCATCGCGGCCGGTCTGCGGACGGAGGCCAGAAGGGCGCGCCCATGACCTTGGCCTTGGGCGGCGCGCAACAGGTAGAGACAGTAGAGTTCGTCGGCATAGGTCTCGGCCAGCTTGATGTCGCGCTGGGGGCCCGCTTGGGCGAAGCTGAGATCGGGAAGGACGCGGATGCGGCTTGTGTCGGCGGCCAGGGCGCCGCGCCATTGGCGCAGGCGGAAGGGGATATCGCGGGCGGCGATTTCTTCGGGGGGTAGGAGGCCGGGATAGGTTTCCTGCCACGCCTGGACGTGGAGGCGGGCCAGCATCTCGGCATCGGCGGGGGTGGCCCGGCGGATCATGGATCGACCGGGACGGGAACGGCGGCGCGCCTGGCCACACTGGCCTGCGCGCGGGGCTTGCGGACCATGGTGAACGTGCCGGTGAAATAGGCGGGACCGGCGAAGCGCCAGGTGCCCTCGATGCGGTTGCCAGAGGCCAGAAGGCGGCCCTCGTAGCGGGGATGGTCGCGCGCCGAAAGGCCGTCATAGCGCTTGATGAAGCTGAGGGCGTCGCCGTCGACCGTGCCGGTGAGGTGGGCGGTCAGTTCGGAGTCTCCGTTTGGCAGGAAGGTATTAGGCTCGACGATCTGGCCTTCCAGCGCGTCGCCGACCTGGACCAACTCGGCCTCGAACGGCACGGGGTCGCCGCCCGCGCTGTAGCCGTAGCGGCCGATCCATCGGCCGGTCAGATCGTGGGACACCGTTAGGCCTCCTTTTCCAACGGGCGCGAGAGGGCTAGGAGAGCCCCATGACGCTGCGAGATCTATACGACGCCCGTATTGCCGAGGGCACCCTGACCGACGATCCGGCGCAGCGGAACGCCATCGAAGTTCTTGAGATTATCCACGAAAAACTGGCCGAGCCGCCGGCCAAGCGGACATTGTTCAAGAAAAAGAAAGCGCCCGAGGGGCCGATGGGCGCGTATCTTTGGGGCGGCGTGGGCCGGGGCAAGTCCATGCTGATGGACCTGTTCCATGAGGCCGCGCCGGTGCCGTCGAAGCGCGTTCACTTCCATGCCTTCATGCAGCGCATCCATGAGGGGATGCACGAGGCGCGGGCACAGGGGGAACGGGATGCGCTGGACCCCGTGGCGAAGGCGGTGATCGCGGAGACGCGGGTGCTGTGCTTCGACGAGTTGCAGATCACGGACATCACCGATGCGATGATCGTGGGGCGGCTGTTCGAGAAGCTTTTCGCCGAAAATGTACATGTTGTAGCAACCTCAAACCGGGTTCCTCACGATTTGTACAAGGACGGATTGAACCGCGCGCTGTTCGTTCCGTTCATCGAGATGGTGCAAGAGGTGATGATCGTTCACCATTTGGACGCCCCGACGGATTACCGGCAGGATCGGCTGGCGGGTACGCAGACCTACTTCGTCGGCGGTGGGTCCTTGGACGAGGTTTGGGGGCAATTGTCGAATGGGAAATCCGAGAAGCTGACTCTCCGCGTCAAGGGGCGCGCGTTGGAGCTGAGGGATTTTGCCTCGGGCGTCGCGCGGGCGTCGTTTACGGAGCTGTGCGGGCGGCCGCTGGGCGCTGCCGATTACCTGGCGCTGGCGCAGGCGGTGCGGGTGCTGATCCTGACGGATGTGCCGGTTCTGGACCGGGCCCATGGCAACGAGGTTCGACGGTTCGTGACGTTGATCGACGCCTTGTACGAGGCGGGCGTGACATTGATCGTGTCGGCCGAGGCCGAGCCGGAGGAGCTGGCCGGGGACGACGTGTTCGAGTTCGAGCGGACGGCATCCCGCCTGCGCGAGATGCAGGCGGACGATTGGGGACGGGCTGCCTGAGATCATCGGATCGGGCCGGCACCCTTAGCGGCGCGCTGACGCGACCCTATCGGTCTAAACGCGAATAGGTGATCCGTGGCTTTCCGGACGGGAAGTCGGTGATGGTCAATCGCTCTGGCTCGCAGATGGCGGCCCCGCGATGTTCATGTGCTTCCAAGTCGGGAAACATGATTTCGGGTAGAGTCGGAAGATCGATTTCCTGAACCTGTTCGCCCAGCCCATCTACCTTCGAGATCGCGGTGATGGTCGAGGAGAAGGTCTCGCGTTCCTTGATGCAGCGACAGAGAACGTCCTGTCCCGGCCCATCCTCGTCAACCCAATACGCGTAGTGACCCGTGAATGGGCCGTCATACTCCCAAACGGTGCTCATCTGGAAATTTCCGTGGTTCGCCGTGGTCTTCATTTCAACGTCGTTATGGTCCCGGTGCCATCGGCCATCGGGTTCGAACTGCTCTGCGATCGTGCCGTCGACCAATTGCAGCGGCGCATCGGCGGCGATGGGCGGCAGAAAACTGTCTTCCAGACGAACGACGTCGTCCATGTTGGCCTGCCACCGCGCAGCCATGCAGTCGGGCGTTTGGTCGGGGAAAATGTGCCGGTCCAACATCCGCGCGACACCTTCGGCCGCGATCGCGGCGCGGACACGAGTATAGCGACGGACGGCCGGATCGCGGAGGGCGGCTTCAAACGAGCTGTTGAGCCCGCGGTCGATGCGGCTGCGGATCCAGGTGACAAGAGTGATTATCCCGAAACCACGGCCCGGCGGATCATCCCGCATCGACTCTCGATAGGGAAAACCACCGCTTCCAGCGAACGCGACCAGAGTCAGAATGCGAACCGCTTCCTCGCTGTCCGGGAGGGAATGAGGAACGGTATCCTGGCCGGGTTCGATGTCTCCGATGAGGACGGTTTGCAGCCTTCCGGCGGCCAACCGCAACGCGGCATCGTAGGCAATGATCAGATCTCGCCGCGGGATCAGAGCCGGGACGATCTCGCGGTCGTTTTCGGGATTCACCCGCGCTGGTGCGGAAGTCCAACCGTTACCGGCACCGCAAACTGCGAGGTCGCGTAGCCCGGGGAGGACAGCCTCACGCCCCCAATCGTCGCCCCCACCCGCGTCATAGGTGTCGACCCTGGCCCCGCTCGTCGTCAGGGCATTCATTTGGCTTTCGCGGAAGGCGACGGCAACGACGAGCGCTGGATCAGGTCCGCCCGCAAGGTCGATGGCGCGGGTCTGGCGGTCCACCTGCTCGGCCAGGGCCGCGTCTCCCGCGAGCCGCTCGGCGATGGCCAAGGCCCGAAGCCGCAATCCTTGCCTTTCCCGGAACTCCAGACCTTGGCGGCTGTAGCCGGTGTTCCAGCCCCCTTCGGGCATATCGAGTTCGGCCCGGACAATCTCGGCCTCGCGCCTAAGACGCTCGGCGAGATCGGGCGCGCTGACCCGCTCCATCAGGGTTTTCCAGCAACAGGGTGGGAGGTCAGGGCAATCGGCGCGGGCGTTCGGTGCGATCAGCGGGGCAACCAACAGGCCAATGATGAAACGTCGCACTGTCTGCCTCCTTGGTTATGAGCCAAGATCTTGGACGTTGCGTAAGCGGCGGGGCTGAGTCGGGCAAGGTGCCGCTTGGCCACGCGGCGTCCTTTGCTCGCTCGGGTTGGCGCCCGGTCTAACCGCCCCAAAGCTCCGTATCGGGGTGGAATTGGGACCAAGCGAACCAGAAAGCCTGGTGACTGCCTAGGTCGGATCCATTGGCATCGACGGCGCGGACGCCGCCGGCATCGAGTTGCAGGCGGACATTCTCGAAGGCGATTTCGGCGCCGTTCTGCAGGGCGACGAACGCGCGGCTGCGCTGGAATGCGACGGGCGTGCCCGAGGCGGTGATGACACCGATGACGTCTTCGTGGACCGGCAGCCGTGGATCGACGTCGCCGACCGGAAAGATCGGGCCATCGGCGTCGCGACCGTTGCGGAAGTCGAAATCACGGCCGAGCGCCAGGGCTTCGACCAGCACCGTGGTCTCCGGATGGGCGGCCTTCCAGGCGCCCCATTCGGTGGTGACGACCGAGGCCTGTTCCAGTTGCAGGTTGCGGTCCGCAAGCGGACCGGTGACCGCTTTGCCGAGGAAGGTGTCGAAGACGGAATAGGTGTTGATGTCGAACATGACCTTGTTGGACCGGATCAGCAGGCCCGAGGTGCGCAGGATCGGCCGTTCGATGCCCTGGGGCAGCTGGTCGGTGAAATAGGCCTGGGCGGCGCCGCAGAGCGTGCAATAGGGAATGCCCAGATCGCGCCCGCCCAAGGTATCGTTCACCATCTCGCGGACTTCCATGATCCGGCGCGGATAGGCGCGGGCCTCGCCGTTCACCACGATCCCGAAAACGATGTCGTCGTCGTCGAGCCAGGTCGCGTCCTCGGCCGTGCTGATTTCGGGGTTGTCGGCGGCGGGGATGCAATTGCAGCGGTCGTCGGTGGTGTCATAGGGGCGGTCGTCGATCAGCACGCCGCCCCAAGACACCAAGCGCCAGTCGATGTCGCCGTCGACGAAGATCCGGTCCCAGCCAGGGACGATGCCGATAAAGATCGAGCGCTTGACGGGCAGGTAGCCGGGCGGGGCAGGGATGTCCCAGGCGATCAGGTGGTCGGTGACGGCGCCCCACTGGTTCTGATCCGGCATCTCCTTGCCCAGCAGGGTGGACGCGGCGTCGGTCAGGGTATCGGTCAATTGAAGGCCGGCCGTGAAGCGCAGCAGGTCGCTGATGTGCCAGGCCAGCCGCGGGTCGCCGGAGGCGGCGATCTCGGCCAGGGCGGCGACTTGGTCCCGGCTCCAGACCGATTGGTTGGCGCTGTCGACGAAAGCCGTTCGCACGGCGGCCTCAAGCGACGGGGAGAGCGGGCCGTCCGGAATGGCCGGCGGGGTGCCGAATTGCTCGGTCACAAAGTCCGGGAGCGGGGCCGCGGTCTGGGCGAGCGGGGCGTGCGGCCAAGCCAGGGAGAGCGCGGCCACGGAGGCGCTGAGCAGGGTGCGGAATCGAGGGATCGGTGCCATGGACGAGCCTTTCGTAATCTGTGTTTCCCGTGCGTCGGCGGTGCCCGGAGGCTGGGGCTACTGGACATCGCGCCCTTCGGATCGAGCCAGCGTACGTCCTGGGACGTGCCGCCTTTGGCCGGACAGTCGCGGGAAACGCGGCGGGGCTCCAATCACGATGCCTTCAGTGTTCCGTGAGAACGGCGGGCTGCGGGTGCGGCCGTTCGGACGCGCCACGGGTTTGAGACCCGCGGGCGACAGGATGGACCGGCGTCTTGCCGGCATTGATCCTGTTCGGCAGGTGCGGGAACGGCGGCTCCAAACCTGAGCCCATCCACGATGCGATCGTTCCGGCGCCCGCTTATTCCAATGCGCTGGGCAACCAGAGCGCGATGTCGGGCAGGGCGATCAGGGCGAAGGCCATGGCCAACATGATGGTCACGTAGGGCAGCGAGCCCAGCATCACCTCGTTGAGGCTGCCTGACCGGCGTGCGCCCTGCACGACGTAGAGGTTCAGGCCGACGGGCGGGGTGATCAGGGCCATCTCGATCAGCACGATCATCAGGATGCCGAACCAGATCGGATCGTAGCCCTGGGCCAGAACGATGGGCACGATGATCGGGATGGTGACGACCATCAGGGACAAGGTCTCGATGAAGAAGCCCAGCACGATGTAAAGAACCACGATCACCAGGATCGTGCCCAGGGGGCCCAGGCCGAGCCCGTCCATGAAGGCGGTGATCTCGCGCCCCAGCCCGGCCGAGGCCAGGGTGAAGTTCAGGAACGAGGCGCCGATGACGATCAGCATGATCATGGCCGTGATCTTGACCGTGCCCAGCAGGCTGAGGCGCAGCATGTCCAGGCTGATCCCGCCGAAGGCCGCGGCGATGGCGAAGGCGCCCGCGACCCCGACGGCGGCGGCCTCTGTCGGGGTGGCCCAGCCCTGATAGATCGAGCCGACGATCAGCGCGAAGAGCAGGATGATGGGCCCGAGATCGACCAGGGCGCGCAGCATCTGGGCCAGGGGGAAGGTGCGGCGCTGGCCGCCCAGGCCAGGGCGGATGGCGCAGATCAGGACGGTGATGGCCATGAAGGCCAGGGCCAGCAGCAGGCCGGGAACGAGGCCCGCCAGGAACAGGCGCGGGATCGAGGTCTGGGTCAGGAAGCCATAGACGATGAGGTTGATCGAGGGCGGGATCATGATGCCCAGCGTCCCACCCGCCGCGATGGCGCCCGAGAAGAGCTTGGGATCGTAGCCCAGCTTTTCCGCCTGGGGCATGGCCACCGTGGCGACCGTGGCGGCCGTGGCCACGGAGGAGCCGGAGGTGGCCGAAAACATGGTGGCCGTGGCGATATTGGCATGGACCAGCCCGCCGGGCAGCCAGCTGACCCAGCGGTCCAGCGCCGCATAGGTGCGGGTGGCCACGCCGGATCGCACGAGGACCTCGCCCAACAGCACGAAGAACGGGATGGCGATCAGGGTGGCATGATTCGACGACGACCAGACCATGTTGCCCAGGCCCCGCGATAGCGGGAAGGACGAAAAGAACGTGTCCACCCCGAAGCCCAGCAGGAACAACACGATGCCCACGGGGATCGACAGGGCCAGCAGGCCCAGAAGCCCGGCGGCGACGGAGCCGATCATTGCAGCATGTCCTGTTCGGCGAAGGCGCCGATGACGGGTTCGGTCTGGTCCCATCGACCGCGCAGGACCAGAGACAGGGCCAGCAGGGTCACCGCGCAGGAGACAAGCGCGAACCAGACCCAGCCCGCGAACCAGGGCACCTGGACCCAGGCCAGCGGCGTCTCCAAGGGCGTGTTGGCGCGGCTGCCGTTGGTGATCGACCGCTCGACCACGGGCCAGGCCTTGATGGCGATGAAGACCACCGTTGCTGACAGGATCGTCATCGAAAACAGATCGGCGATGGCGCGCAGCTTGGTCCCGCCCCGCGACCGCAGCAGGTCGATGCGGACATGACCCAGCTCCAGCAGGGCGTAGGCCATGCCCCAGGCGGTGGCGAGCGCCATGGCGTAGCCCGCGATTTCCTCGGTGCCGCCCAGGGAATGGCCCAGGCGGCGAGAGACGATGTCCAGAAGGACGAAGGCGGCGCAGGCCAGCAGCATGGCGCCGGTGGCGATGGCGATGCCGGTGTTGAGACGGCGCAGCCGGTCGATCCAGATCATCTCCATCGCCGGGGCTCCCTATTCGATCGTCACGCCGACGACCTGACCGACGCTGGCATTCCAGCGCTCGGCCCAGTCGCCGCCCGCCCGCTCGGCCCAATCGGGCAAAACTTCGGTTGTCAGGATCTCGCGGGCCTTCGCGAAATCGGCGTCGGACGCGTCGACCAAGGTCATGGAGCGGGCGTCACCGGCCGGGCAGTCGCCGTTGCCGGTCAGGCAGGCGATGTCGTCGACCAGCGCGGTCTGGGCCGAGGCCCAGGCCGGGTCCTCGAACTCGGCCTTGATGGCGGCTTCCATCGCGGCCTGGGTTTCGGCGTCGAGCCCGTTCCACTTGTCCATGTTCATGGCTGTCACGACCGAATCCCAGCCGCCCAGAGGCAGGGGCATCAGGTGGGTCGACACCTCCCACCAGCCGGCCGAATAGCCCGATCCCGCGCCGGTGACGGCGCAATCCACCACACCGTTCTGCAACGCGCCGGGCACTTCCGCGAAGGAGACGTTGACCCCTTCGGCCCCCAGCGCCTCCAGCAGCTTGGCGGTCATGCGGCCCGAGGCGCGGACCTTGAGGCCTTGAAGGTCGTCCAGCCCCGCGATCTCGGAATTGCAGAAGACGACCTGCGGCGGATAGGGGGCGATGGCCAGGACCTTGGAATTGAAGCGGTCGCGGTAGATGTCGTCGACCATGGGCCGGGCGGCGTCGACCATGGCGCGGGCCTCGTCGGCGCTGAGCGCCAGGAGCGGCACGTCGAGCCCTTCCAATTCGGGCGCGTCGGCCACGGCGTAGTCGGCGACGGTCATGGCCACGTCGTAGACCCCTTGGCCGAGCAGCGGGTAGATGTCGCCCAGGCCCAAATTCATCTGGTTGTGGGTGGTCAGCTCGACCTCGAGCCCGTCGATGGCGGCGGGCAGCTTTTCGGTCCAGAAGGGCGCTTCGTATTGGTTGTGGAGCGGCAGGCTGGACCAGCTGCCGACGACCGAAAGGGTTTCGGCGTTTGCCGGACCGATCAAGGCGACGGATAGGGCGAGCAGGCTGAGGGTGGATTTCATGGCATGTCTCCGTGTTGGGCTGGTTTTGGTTGCAGGACGGGGATTTCGGCATCTTCGGCCACGTCGGCGATCAGCATGTGGCCGGGGGCATGGGTGACGCAGACCGGCAGCTTGGCGGCGCGCAAGACGTTCTGAGGGGTGACGCCGCAGGCCCAGTAGACCGGCACCTCGTCGTCCCGGATCTCCACCGGCTGACCCCAATCGGGGACGTCCAGGTCCGCGATGCCGATGCGGCCCGGATCGCCCTTGGCGATAGGGCCGCCATGGGCCTGGGGATAGGCGGCGCTGATGCGGTGGGCATCGTCGACGCGGTCGCGGGGGATGGGCCGCATGGTGACGACCATGTGGCCGCCGAACGGGCCCGCCGGAACCAGCGGCAGGGTCGAGCGGTACATGGGCACCGTCTGATCCCGCTCGATATGGCGGACGGGGATACCGGCGCGCAGGAAGGCGTTTTCAAACGTGAAGGAGCAGCCGAGCGCGATGGTGACGAAATCGTCCCGCCACTGGGCGGTGATGTCGGTGACTTCGTCGGTCAGCTGGCCGTCATGGAAGATGCGGTAGCGGGGTATGTCGGTGCGGATGTCGATGTCATGGCCCAGGGTCGGCAGCATTGGATCGCCCGTGTCGGAGACGCCGACCACCGGGCAGGGCTTCGGGTTGCGCTGGCAGAAGCGCAGGAAATCCAGCGCGAAGGCCTGGGGCAGGATCGCCAGATTGCATTGCAGCTTGCCCGCCGCCAGCCCGGCGGTGTGCCGGTCGTAGCGGCCCGCGCGGATGGCGGCGCGCACCTGGGGCGCGGGCAGTGGGGCGAGATCGGTATGGGTGAGATCGCGGACGAGCATGGCGGCAGGCTTTCCGGCAGGGACATGTCGGATCTGACACGGGCGCGGGGTTCAGAACAAATTGTCATTATGGATCAGTCTCGATCCATTTTTCTGATCAGAGGGCGTCGGTCGCCTGCCAGGTTTCGGCCACGCGCCGCGCCATGTCGGCGCCGGTCTCGGCCAGATGACTGCGTGGCTCGGTCAGATAAGAGGCGGTGAAGACCAGCGGGGCGCAGGGCAAGCCGGGGTCGAAGGGGACGATCCGTCCCGCCTCCAGAAGCGGCTTGGCGACCGCGCGCGGATACGGGCCGACCGCGACGCCCTCGGCGATCATCTGGAGACTGGCCGAGAGCGAGGCCGACGAATAGATGCGCACGCCCGGCCCATGGGTGCGGGCGAGCAGTTCCGACAATTCGCGATGGGGTCGCGTTTTGGTGGCATAGGAGATGACGGGCGTCTTCAGAACGTCGACCGCCCCCATATCGGCGGCTTTGAACCAATGCAGGTCGAAATTGGGCAGGGGTAGGTTTTCGACGCTGTATTCCGAGACGGGCCCCATCAGGAGGGCGAGGTCCAGGCGGCGGTCCAGCAGGGCGCCGCGCAGGTTCAGGGAGATGTCGACGGTCAGATCCAGCGTCACGTTCGGGAAGGTGGCGCTGAATTCCTTGATCAGGGCGGGCAGCCAGCTTTGGGCGACGGTCTCGGACGCGCCGATGCGGAACAGGCCGGCGGTTTCGGACGGGTCGGCGACCTGCTTGTGGATCTCCTCCTCGACGAAGAGCATTTGTTCGGCATAGGTCAGTAGGGACTGGCCTTCGCGCGTCAAAACCAGCCCGCCGGGCTGGCGGTCGAAGAGCGTGCGGCGAAGCTCGGATTCCAACTTGGCGATGCGGGTGGAGACGGCCGGTTGGGACAGGTTCAGCCGCACAGCGGCGCGGCGGATGCCGCCCAGCTTGGCGACCCAGAGAAACGTGCGGAGTTGGTCGAAGGTCATCGGCCGTTTGTTCGCCCTGGACCGGCCGATTGCAACCAGGGGCCCGAATGAAAGAAGGCCGCCCCCGGGGGCGGCCTTCGATCACGTCATGTGAGTGAGGTTATTCGCGATTTCCGAACAGCGACAGCAGCATCATGAACATGTTGATGAAGTTCAGATACAGGCTGAGGGCGCCCATGATCGCGGCCTTGCCGATCCATTCCTGGTCGCCATGGGCCGCGTGGGCCACGTATTCGGTCTTGATCCGCTGGGTATCGTAGGCGGTGAGGCCCGCGAAGATCAGTACGCCGATCGACGAGATGGCGAAGGCCAGGGCCGACGAGGCCAGGAAGATGTTCACGACCATCGCCACGATGAGGCCGATCAGGCCCATCAGCAGGAACGTGCCCCAGCCCGACAGATCCTTTTTGGTGGTGTAGCCGTAAAGCGACAGCGACGCGAAGGCGATCGAGGTGATCAAGAAGATCTGGGCGATCGAGGTGCCGGTGAAGACCAGGAAAATCGAGCTGATCGACACGCCCATTACGGCGGCGAAAACGTAGAACACCATCTGGGCCGCGGCGGCCGACAGCTTGTTGATCCCGAAGCTCAGGCCGAAGACGAAGGCCAAAGGCGACAGCATCACCAGCCATTGCAGCGGCGAGGTATAGAGCGCGACGCCGAGCCCGGTCAGCTGACCGTCGGGCGTGACCGCCAGGCCGGAAATGGCCCAGGCAGCGGCAAACGTGATGAGCATGCCCACGGACATCGTGCCGTAGACCTTGTTCATGTGGGCGCGAAGGCCCTGATCGATTTCTGCGGCGCGGGCGCCGGAAACCGTGCCGGTCCGCAGGGCGTCGAATTCTGCCATGGAACTCCTCCAAGGATGAAAATGCGGGGATCTATCCCCTCGCGTTCAGATATCGGCGGCGGGCTCCGGTATTTCAAGCGGTGATGGGGCCCAGTTTGACGCATTTCGATTGATTTTCGCTATGAAAAGCGAAAGCCGGGCCGCGCTGTTTCCATGCAGGTCCGTGATGGGTCGCATCAGGGCTTCTCGTTTCCAAGAGACGTCGAGGCGTGCCATGCTGACTCCGAAAGGACAGTCCCATGCCCCGCAACCTGGATCTGACCGCCTTGCGCGCCTTCGCAACAGTCGCCGCCACCGGTGGCGTGACGCGGGCGGCTGGGCTTTTGAACGTCACTCAATCCGCCGTGTCGATGCAGATCAAGCGGTTGGAGGAGGCGCTGGATGCCCCCGTTCTGGAACGGACCGGCCGGGGTGTCCGGGTGACGGTCCAGGGTGAGAAGGTGCTGGCCTACGCCCGGCGCATGCTTGCCCTGAATGACGAGCTTCTGGACCGGATGCGCGACGCGGCGCCCGAGGGCGAAATCTCGCTGGGCGTGCCCCACGACATCGTGCCGCGCGCCATCCCCGCCGTCCTGGCGGCCTTCGCGGCCGAATTCCCGCGGGTCCGGGTCAATCTAATCTCGTCGGTCACCACGACACTGCACGAACAATTTGCCGAAGGCGCGCTTGATATCATGCTGGGCACTGAGCGGGGCGCCTTGCCGGGCGGCCGCGATCTGGTGCGCCTGCCCTTGATCTGGGTCGGCGCGCCCGAGGGGCGGCGCTGGCGGGAACGGCCCCTGAAACTGGCCTTCGAGGAGAAGTGCATCTTCCGCACGCAGACCCAAGCGGCCTTGGATGCCGCCGACATCCCGTGGGAGGTCGCGGTCACCGCCGAGTCTAGCCGCGCGACCGACGCGGCGGTGGCCGCCGACCTGGCCTGCCATGTGATCATCGAAGGCTTCGAGACCGCCGAGCTGACCCGCATCGACCATGGCGGCGCTTTGCCCGAGATCGGGGACGTTGCCATCACGCTCTATGCCGCCGAAACCGGGGCCGACCCGCTGCGCGACCGCATGATCGAGCTGTTGTCCACCACCTATGCGGGGCTCAAGGTGTCACGACGACCTTCCCTGTCGATCGCCGCGTCCGGATGAGATCCAGCGCCTCGTCCACCCGGTCCAGGGGCAGGACGTGGCTGATATGGGGCTTCAGCTTGCCGTCGCCGTACATGGCGAACAGATCGGCCATGCTGTCGGTGATGACCCGCGGGTTGGTGGCCA
>JBCCCB010000052.1:0-16752 GCA_039033775.1 Pseudomonadota bacterium
GAGATGGGTCCGCAGGGCGGATAGGTCCTGCCAGGGGTCGGGCATGGTGGCTCCTCGGTGGGTCGGTGTGGCAGCCGGGCGTCTCCGATGGCTGCACTGGGGAGAGCGGTCATCGCAAGACGCTTGGTCCGCCAGATCGACAGACGGCCGTCCCATCCGGCCCGTCGTTCCGCGGCACATCCCTGTCCGGGCGCGGGGAGTTGCACCGCATGGCCGCGACCGGCTGGGAAAATTCGGCCACCACGCCCGGACGATGGGCAGCATCAGCGATATCCCGTCATCTCCAGATACCCGCGGGCGGCATGGCTTCCCGTGGCCGTCACGGGACCTTCCCAGTAAGGAAAGATCGTGGCCTGCCAGCTGTCCGGATTTACGGCTTCGACCGTGATATCCACACCTTCGTCGGGCAGTTCCAGCCGCCAGCGGACCGGCACGTCGCGACCCGCCACCTGCGCCGTCGCGAGCGGCGTCAGCGTGACACCGCGGTTTTGGTAGGGCGTCAGGGCGCCGTCGGGCGCGATCCAGGACGCATAGGTATAGGGGGCGCCGCCCCGCAGCTGAAACGCCATCAGCTTATGGCCATCCGCCAGGTGAAGCGAGAACCAATCCCACCCCGCCTGGTCGCCTTCCAGCGGCTCTGACGACCATTCCCGGTCGAGCCAGCCTTGGCCCGTAACCGCCACCTCGCCATCCGGCAACCGAAGGGTTCCGGACACTTCGTAGAACGGCTGGGAATAGTAATAGCTGGCCTGGCCGGTCGGCGACTTCACGGAAAACCCATCGGCGCCGTGGAAGACCAGCGGCCCGGTCGCCGTCAGCGCCAGATCATAGGAGGCCGTGGGCCCGCGCGCGGTCAGCGCCAGGTCCGACAGGTCCGGTCCGGTCATGGACCAATCATCGATCCAGGCCCGGAAAGGCGCGGGCTCGACGCCGGCCTGACCGATGCCGCCCCTGGCCAGGATCTCGCCGGAATGGTGCGCGTCCGGGGTCGTCACCCCCATATGGCCCATCCAGACCTGGGGGCCCGTGGGCGTCAGGGCCGATCGGAACAAGGTCCATTGGATGCCGTAGGGCGTGCCGTCCGAGGCCTCCAAGGTGGCGGTCAGATACCACCATTCGATCCGATAATCCGGATGCGCGCCATGGTCCTCGGGGAAGGTGAAGGTCGGGTCCGGTCTGGGCAGGGCATATCCCTCGCCCCCTTGGCCCAGGCCGGCAAAGCCGCCCTGGGCCAGTACGGCCTGCGCGGAAAACAGGACGACGACGGCTCCGAAGAGCGCGCGCAGCAAGCGATGAGGCGACCGCCTATCGTTCATGGGCGAAGACCTTGATCAGATGCGCGGGCGGCAGACGCCACAGCCGCCAGGCCGGCAATGCCGCCGCCAACCCGGCCGCGATCAGCGCCCAGAGGCCGAGCCAGGCCCAGCCCGACGGGTCCGGCAGAAGCGGCAACCGCCAACCGAAGGCCTGCACGTTCACCACCGCCAGCAGGACCCAGGCCAGCGCGATGCCCACCGGCACGGCCAGCACCGCCGTCGCCCCCGCCAGGGCCAGGGCCCGGCCTAGATCGGCCAGGGCCAATTGGCGGCGGGTCAAGCCCAGCGCCCAGACCGGTGCGATCTGCGGCAGGCGCATTCCGGCCAGCGTCGTCAGCGATGCCCATAACGCGAAGGCCGCCACGCCCAGGGTCAGCACGTTCAACGCGGCGGTCACCGCGAAGGTCTGCTCGAACACCGACAGCGAGAATGCCTTGATCTGCGCCTGGTTGATCAGCCGGTCGGGCGGCAGGTCGAAGCGCGCGGCCAATTCGTCCTGCAAGGCCGTGACTTGGTCGTCCGGCACCCGGAGCCCGTAGCGCAGGCGCGGCATGCCGGGAAAAGCCGCGTCGAAGGCCGCCAGCCCGAGGATCGCCTGGCCGCGCGGATTTCCGTAATCGGAATAGACCCCCAGGACGGGCCGCCGCCCGCCTTCCCCCAAATCGACAATCGCCCCGGGCCACAGGTCGAACCGCCGCGCGGCCTGCTCGTTGACCAAGGCCCCCTCGCCCGCCGCCAGCCGGTCCCAGATGCCCGGCACCGCGTCCAGCATCGGCCAATTGTCCCGATAGGTGGGATGATCGGCGACGCCGAACAGCTCGGCCGGGGCGCCTTGCAGCGTCACCTCGGCCGACACGATGGGCAAGATGGCCGACGCGCGACCCTCCAAATCCGCCAGGATCGCCGCGGCCTGGGCCTCGTCGGTCGCCGTCAGATAGATCTCGGAAGCCAGGCGTTGGTCCAGCCAGCCGGTGAACGTGGTCCGGAAACTGCCCACCATGGTGCCCACGCCGATATTCGCGGCCAGGGCCAGCAGCAGCGCCATGAGCGCCAGGCTGAGCCCCGGCACCTGCTGCCGCGTATCGGCCCAGAGCCATTGGGCGACAGCGCCCCGCGCCGTCCGCGCGCCCTGATCGAGAGCCGCGGTCAGGACCGGGGGCAGCAGGAGCGCGGCGCCGATCAGAAGGGCGCCAAGGCACGCGAACCCGGCCAGCAGCCCCTGCCCCAGCGCGCCGAAGGCGGCCGATAGCGCAAGCAGCGCCAGGCCGCCCAATCCCTGCCGCCGGATGGCTGTCGACCGGGCCCGCGCCCAGGCCCGGGGCATCGCCGGCGCCAGCACCGGCAGGCGCGCGAGTTGCCAGAGGCTCTGCCCGCCCGCCAGGGCGAGACCCACGCCCGCCATGGCGAAGCCCGTCAACCACCAGAGCGGCGAGAGGCTGAGCCCACCGGCCACCTGGGCGCCGTAGAGCCCACCCAATGTGGCCGCCACGCCGGGCAGCAGGGCGGCAGCGACGAGATAGCCGAGGATGATTCCCAAAGTCCCACCGAGAATGGTGAACGCCACAAGTTCGACCGCCAGGAGGGCGGTCAATCGACCGGAGGACAGGCCCAGCGCGCGCAGCGTCCGGAACAGCGGGCGCCGCTGCTCGAAGGCCAGGCCGATGGCGGCGTGAACGATGAACAGACCGACGGCGAAGGCCAGCAAACCGAAAGCCGTCAGGTTCAGATGGAAGCTGTCGGTCAGCCGAGACACATCGGTACCGGGCGTGGGCGCCTCCAGCACGGCGCCCGGCAGGATGGCCGCCAGGTCGGCCGGTGTCTCGCCCGTGACCAGAAGATGCGTGACGGCCTCCGTCTCGAGGACCGCCTGCGCGGTCGCGATATCCGCCAGGACGATGCCCGGCGCCAAATCGGGCAAGACCCTGGCCTGGGGCAGGCCCGGCGGGAGGGTCTCGACATCGGGGGCCACGAAGATCAGGTCGCCGGTCAGGAACCCGGTCAAATCGCCCTCGCCGGACAGATCGGGTGTCCCCGGCGCCGTGGCGGGCGCGGTGAAGGGGTCGATGCCCAAAAGGCGCAGCCGCGTGCGCGGCAGGCGGGCATCGACCACGGGTGTCACCGCCAGCCCCGCCCGCCGGGCCCGGGCGAAATCCGACAGGGTCAGTTCGCCGGTGATGCGCGGCAGGCTGTCCTGGCCCAGGGTGGCCGCCGCCTGGTCGTAGCTGACGCGCGCCTGCGCGTTGATGGCCTGGACTCCGATCCAGAGGCCGGTGGCCAGGGCCAGCCCGGTGACCAGCGTCAAAAGCTGGATCGGATGCCGCCGCCAGTGGGACCAGAGCGCCTGGAACGCGGTCCGGGTCATGGGCCCGCCATCTTCCGGGACCACGGCCCGCGACGCGCGGTAGCGGCCCCAGACATCATGCGCCCGCCGTGCCGGTTCGCGGCGGGGTTTCGGGCATGTCGACCTGACCCGCCCGCAGATGCAGCCGCGCGTCGAGCATGGCCGCCAGCCGGTCGGAATGGGTCACCATCAGCAGCGCGGCACCGGTCTCGGTCACCAGGTCGCGCATCAGCGCCATCATGGCATCGCCTGTCGCCTCATCCAGGTTGCCGGTCGGTTCGTCCGCCAAGACCAGCTTGGGCCGCGCGGCCAAGGTGCGGCCGATGGCGACGCGCTGCTGCTGCCCGCCGGAAAGCTGTTCGGGATAGCGCGAGAGATGATCGGCCAGCCCAAGGCGGTCCGCGAAGGTCCGCACGTCCGGCACGGGGCGACCGGCCAGGCGGGCGTGAAATGTCAGGTTCGCGGCCACGTCCAGAGAGGGGATCAAGTTGAATTGCTGAAAGACCAGGCCGACCGTCCCCCGCCGCAGCGCCGCGCGGCCCGCATCGTCCAACTCGGACAGATCGGTGCCGTCGATGACGATCCGGCCCCCATCGACGGAATCGAGGCCCGCGACCAGGTGCAGAAGCGTGGACTTGCCCGACCCGCTCTCGCCCGTCAGGGCCAGCGTCCGGCCCGCGTCCAGATCGAAGGACACGCCACGCAGAACGGGCTGCATCCCGTCCGCGGTCGCAAAGGATTTCTCGACATCGCGCACAGTCAACAGCATGGACGTCCTCCGGCCTGGGACAGTAGCGGCAGCGGGTCCCGGTTCAATGGGCGGGGTGGTGGTCGCGACCCTTCCGGGCCATTTGCGCGACGAGATGTCCCGCACCGGAACCGCGCGCCATCCCGCTTGGCGGGCCGCGTCGCATCTGCCGAGCAAGGTGCTGATCAGGACGCCGTCGCCCCCGACGACCACGGCGTCCGGGATCAGAGGACGACGTCAGGCAGGCTGTCGAAGGCTTGCCGCAGCGCGTCGGACCAGCCATCCGAAATGGCACGCCAATCCTCGTCCGTGTCCTCGATCCGGCGCGAGATGCCCAACTCCAGGCTGTCGGTCCGGTAGGTCAGTAGGTCGAGCGGCGTGCCCACGGACAGGTTCGCGCGGATCGTGGAATCGAAGCTGACCATCAGGAGCTTGGCGGCCTCGTCGAAGGTCATCTGGGGGTCATAGGCGCGGACCAGGATCGGACGGCCGTACTTGGTCTCGCCGATCTGGAAGAAGGGTGTGTCCTCCTGCGCCTCGATGAAGTTGCCTTCGGGATAGATCAGGAACAAGCGGGGCGGGCTGCCTTGAATCTGGCCGCCGAAGATCAGCGTGGCGTTGAAGGTGCTGCGGGCCTCCTGCCCCTCGCCGCGCTGGCTGGCAATCACGTCACGAACGGTGTCGCCGATCAGGCGGGCGGCTTGGAACATGGACGGGGTGTTGAGAAGCGTGGGCGCCCGGTCTTCGGCCGCGAGGTTTCGTTCCTCCAGCAGCGAGACGGTGGCTTGGGTCGTGGCCAGGTTACCGGCCGTCATCAGGACCATCACGCGTTCGCCCGTGACCTCCCAGGAATGCATCTTGCGGAAGGTGGAGATGTTGTCGACCCCGGCATTGGTGCGGGTATCCGACAGAAAGACGAGGCCGTTACTGAGCTGGAGGCCGACGCAATAGGTCATGGGGTGGGTCCCAATGGGTGATTGGCGACCATCTGCCATGGCGCAGGTGCAGCTTCAATCGGAATGCGCGGCGGACTCCGATCTCGGGGCGGGATGTGGCCGGGATATCCGACGAGGCGGAGCCGATGCCTTTCGGTCGTCCGGCCTCGGTTTTTGGCCTGGGGCAATGGGCGTGCTCGGCCATGTCGGCTTGTCCGGCGGCCGTTCCGGGCGACGGGCGCGGATCAGACGGGGATCGACCGGTCGGATAGCCTGACTTAGCTGGTCGCCGGGCGCATATCTGCGCCCCCCACCTCATCGGCACGATGGCCCCCGGCAGGGCCGGACACGCGGCTATTGCTGCGTCTGTTCGTGCTCGGACACCCGAAGTTTCACATGCAGTTCCTCAAGCCCCGCCCCTTGCCGCAATCCGGACGTCGGCGAGGCGTCCGTATAGTCTAGCCCGGTGGCGACGCGCACATAGCGTTCGTCGGGCGAAATGCCGTTCGAGATGTCGAAGGCCACCCAGCCCAGGCCGTCCACATGGGCTTCGGCCCAGGCATGCGTGGCGTCCTGTTCGTCGCGTTCATCCATCTTGAGGTAGCCCGACACATAACGGGCGGGCCGGTCCAGCAGCCGGGCGCAGGTGACGAAGATATGCGCGTGATCCTGGCAGACGCCGCTGCCATGGGACACGGCTTCCTCGGCGGTCATGTCCACATGGGTGGCGCCGGTCTCGTAGTCCACGGTGCCCCGCACCGCTTCGGAGAGGGCGTGCATCTGGGCCAGCTGGTCCTCCACCCCGCGCACATCGCGCGCCAGGGCCATCGTGCCGGGTCCGCGCCGCGTGCGGTCGGTTGGCCGCAGGAACATCCACAACGGCATGTAACCGCCATGCTTGCCGATGACGCCGGAGCCGTCCTCGATCTCGACGATGCCTTCGGCGGTCAGCGTCACCTCGTTCGTGCCGGGGGTCAGCGACACCAATTGCACCCGATTGGCATGGGCGTCGTCGAAGGCAACCTCGACCTGACCGCCTTCGATCCGCGTGACCCATTCGACGACACGCTGTCCGGCACGGCTTTTGGGCGTGAGCCGAAGCTGCTGGAGGCCATAGACGACCGGTTGGTCGTACCGATAACGGGTTTCGTGGCGAACATGGAGACGGGTGGTCATTGGGTGAACCTGTAATCACTCTCGATCTGGGCGGCCAAGGCGGCGTTGCGGCTTAGGAAATCCTGGAGAAACTGGTGCAGACCTTCGTCGAAGATATCGTCGATGGTGGACCCGTTGATGCGGCGGCACGTTTCCTGCGCGATGTCGTGGGCCGGCAGCCGGATGCCGTAATCGCGGCGCAGATATTCCAGGTTGGCGTCGATCTTGTCGTAGCAGAAGGCCAGACTGCGCGGCATGCGCTGGTCGAGGATGAGGAACCGCGCGATGTCGGCCGCGTTCCGGGCCCGGCCATGGACCATGCGAAAAGGGCCCTCGGCCGAAACGGAGCGGAGGATGACCTCCCACTGGGCGTTGTCGAGGCTGGAGCCGACGCCGGACGCGGTCGGCAGCAGGACATAGTATTTGACATCGAGCAGACGGGCAGTGGCATCGGCGCGTTCCAGGAACGTGCCCAGCCGGGCGAAGTCGTAGCTGTCGTCGCGCAGCATCGTGCCGTGCAATGTGCCGCGCACGAAGGCGGACCGGGCGCGGATCAGGCCCAGGACACGGGGCAGATCACGGGTCGGAACCTTGCGGGCCAGCGCCTCGCGCAGGACCATCCAAGCCTCGTTCACGGCTTCCCAGACTTCCCGGGTCAGCGCGGTGCGCACGGTGCGGGCGTTCATCCGGGCGCTTTCAATGCAGTTCAGAACCGAGGAGGGGTTGTCCGGGCCGCGCAACAGCCAGTCGATGACGGCGTCGCCGCTGACCTCGTCATGGTAAGCCTCGAACGGGCTGTGACACCAGGCGGTGTGCAGGACCGACGTCCATTCGCTATCGGCGCGGTCGGGGCGGGTCAGCGCGATGCGCTGGCCGGTCTCGACCAGGCGGGCGAGATTTTCGGAGCGTTCGAGGTAGCGGAACATCCAGAGCAGGCCGCCTGCGGTCTTGCCGAGCATCAGTCGGACCCTCCGCCGGACGCGTCGCCGAAGGATCGCGACCCTCGTCCACCCATTGGGGTTTCATGGGAGTTCGGCGACACGGACGGGTCGGCCGGGCGACGGTCCCCCCTTGAAAGATCGAGGCAAAGCACCGTGAAACCGACAAGACCGAGCAGTGGAAGCAAGCCCGTCAATTCAGCGGCTCGTTCATATCCGACGAGCCAAGTTGCGATCGCAAGAAGGATCGCCCAAACGAACCCATGAAATCCTAATCGACGGACGAAGAATGGGATCATTCCTCAAGCACCCACGTATCCTTCGTCCCGCCCCCCTGGGACGAGTTCACCACCAGCGAGCCCTTCTTCAGCGCCACCCGCGTCAAACCCCCCGGCGTGATCTCGATCCCGTTGGGTGAGACCAGCACGAAGGGCCGCAGATCCACGTGGCGGGGCGCCAGGCCCTTCTTGGTGAAGATCGGCGTGGTCGACAGCGACAGGGTCGGCTGGGCGATGTAATTGCCGGGCCGTGCTTCGAGCTTCTTGCGAAACTCGCTCAGATCTTTCTTCGACGCCGTCGGGCCGATCAGCATGCCGTAGCCGCCCGAACCGTGAACCTCCTTGACGACCAAATCTTCCAGGTTGTCGAGTACATGGGCCAGAGAGTCCGGGTCCGAGCAACGCCAGGTCGGCACATTCTCAAGCAAGGGCTTCTCGCCGGTATAGAACTCGACGATCTCGGGCATGTAGCTGTAGATCGCCTTGTCGTCGGCCACGCCGGTGCCGGGCGCATTGGCGATGGTGATGCCGCCGGCACGGTAGACGTCGAAGATACCGGGGACGCCCAGATAGCTGTCGGGATTGAAATTCAGCGGGTCCAGGAAATCGTCGTCCACCCGGCGATACAGCACGTCGATGGCCCGGTAGCCCCGCGTCGTGCGCATGGCGACGCGCCCGTCCACGACGCGCAAATCGTGCCCCTCCACCAATTCGACGCCCATCTCGTCGGCAAGGAACGAGTGTTCGTAATAGGCCGAATTATGAATACCCGGCGTCAGGACGGCGACAACGGGGTCCTGGTTGCAGGCGGGCGGCGCGCAGGCCGCCAGGCTGTCATGCAAGGATTGGGGGTAGCGGCTGACACGCTGGACGCGGTTCTGCTGGAAGAGTTCCGGGAACGTGGCCAGCATCGTCTCGCGGTTTTCAAGCATGTAGCTGACGCCCGACGGCGTGCGGGCATTGTCTTCGAGAACGTAGAATTGCTCCGGCCCGGTGCGTACGAGGTCCACGCCCACGATGTGTGTATAGATGTCGCCCGGTGGGTTCACGCCGATCATGGACGCCAAGAACGCATCGTTCCGGGCGATCATTTCGAAGGGCAGCCGTCCGGCCCGGACGATCTCCTGCCGGTGGTGGATATCGTGGAGAAATGCATTGAGCGCACGCACCCGCTGTTCGATGCCGCGCGACAGCTTCGTCCATTCCCGGGCCGACAGGATGCGGGGCACGATATCGAAGGGGATCAAGCGTTCGGCCGCGTCGGGATCCCCATAAACGTTGAACGTGATGCCGGTCAGGCGGAACACATCCTCCGCCTCTCTGGCCTTAGCGCGAAGCCGGACCGGATCTTCCCCGTCGATCCAATCACCGATGCCCGCATAAGGTTCTCTCACGGTGCCATCGGGGCAGCGCATTTCGTCGAACGGTAAATCCCCTGTCATGCCGCCAACTTGGACGGTGTGCGGGTCGGGCGCAACTGGATCGCCCGATTTCCCCAATTCAGTTGGGGCAGCTGCTCAAAAAACAGGCCCTTGATGCACCGTGCCCGATCAGGTCCGATCCTCAACCGATCCCGTGGGACCGTCTTTGGCCAAGGCGGATTTCGGCGCCTTAGGGTCGTCGAGCTTTTCCTCCGTCCGTTTCTTGCCGATACGGGCGAAAAGCAGCACCGCGCCGAATGTCGCGACGATAAGGCCAAGAATAAGGATGCCAGATTCCATGATTTTGCTCCGAATTATGATTGTCTTACAAATAGAACGGCCGTCCGGCCGGATCGTTCCCGGCCCGCGCTGCGCAAGATGTCGCGGCGGGTCACCCCGGCTGACCTTCGACTGGACCGCCGGTCGACCAGACATCGACCGTCCCGGAGCGGCGGGGCGCGCAATCGCCGAGCGCAAACATCGGCTTGCGAGCGCAACCACCCACCGCCGATGCCGGCCTATCCAAAACCCGGGGCGCGGGCGCAGGTATCGGGTTTGGGTCCGGTCATGGGATCTTGCGTCGCTTCCCCCTACGCTTCTTGAATGCTAGACCGATGGAAAAACAGGCAAAGTCTGGCGATACATTTGGCCGGCGCAGACCAATTCCGGGGATGGACCTACGTTGAGATCAAGCATCGTTGCCGCGATCGCCTTCTTGGCTGTCGCCACGGCCGCTCAGGCCGCAGACCTGCAACTCAATTTTCCGGACCGCGAACGTCTCGCGGGTGAATTGGAGGCGGCGTCCCTGCTCGTGACGACCGTCGAGGAGGAGAACGTCGCGCGGCGCGACGTGGTCGCGGCGGCCCAGGCGGATTACCGCCGGCTTATCTCGGTTCTGTTCGAACGCGGCTATTTCGGCCCGGTCATCTCGATTCAAATCGACGGCGTTGAGGCCGCGGACCTGCCCGTGGTCGGATCGGACGCCCCTGTGCAGACCGTTTCCATAACCGTCCAGGAAGGCCAGCGCTTCGTCTTCGGAGAGGCCCGGATCGGGCCTTTGGCGCCGGGGACGGAATTGCCCGAACGGTTCGCGCCGCTCGGCCGATCGACCACGGGCGTCCTGCGTGAGACGGCGACGGCCGCCATCGACGGCTGGCGCGCTGTTGGGCATGCCAAGGCGGATCTGGTCGAAGAAGAGATCATCGTGAACCACGATCGGGGCCAGGTGGACGCAACATTACGGGTCGATCCGGGACCCCGCCTGTCCTATGGATCGCTGATCATCGAAGGCAACGAAGACGTGCGCGAACGGCCGATCCGCCGGATCGCCGACCTGCGCCGGGGCCGCGTCTTCGATCCCGACGAAGTCCGGCAAGCGGCCCGCCGGCTGCAACGGACCGGCGCGTTCCGGTCCGTCTCGATCACCGAGGGGGACGAGATCGGGCCGGACGCGACCTTGCCGCTGACCATCCAGGTCGTGGAACGCCTGCCCCGCCGCTTTGGCGTCGGGGCCGAGGTGGAGACCACCCAGGGCTTGTCGCTGACCGCGTTCTGGCTGCACCGCAACTTGACGGGCGCCGCCGACAGCCTGCGGCTTGAGGGCGAATTCGGCGGGATCGGCGGGCAGACCGGCGGCGAGGACATCATCCTGTCCTTGGGCTATAATCGTCCGGCAACGTTCAGCCGGGATCGGGATCTGTTCGTGAACATCGTGGCGGAAGACCTGGACCAGCCCAACTTCAGCAGCCAGCGGCTGGGGCTGGAGGTCGGCGTTCGCCGCATCGTGAGCGATAACCTGCAATACCAATATGCCATCGCGTTCGACCGCACCAAGGTCGACGACGATTTCGGGTCGTCCGATTTCTCGATGATCTCGTTCCCGGGCGAGGTCACCTATGACCGGCGCGACGACCCGCTGAACCCCAAGGGCGGCTTTTTCCTGGGCGGGACGGCGAAACCCTTTGCGGGGTTTCAAGATGGCGGGTCGGGCATTCGGCTGACCAGCGACATCCGTGGCTACCGCGCCTTCGGGGCGGAACAGGGCACGGTCCTTGCGGCACGATTGCAATTGGCGACAGTTCTGGGCGCGGCCTTGGACGAGGTGCCGGCGGACGATTTATTCTTCTCGGGCGGGGGCGGCACGGTGCGCGGTCAGGAATTCCAAGATCTGGGCGCCATCCTGCCCACGGGCGAGGAGGTCGGCGGCCGGTCCTTCGCCGGCATCCAAAGCGAGATTCGCCGCGATGTCAGTGATCGGATCGGCCTGGTCGGTTTCGTCGATGTGGGCGTCGTCAGCCCCAACAGCGACTGGACCGAGACCGAAGGCCATGTGGGCGCGGGGTTGGGCGTGCGGTACAATACGGGGATCGGGCCATTGCGGTTGGATATCGGGGTGCCCGTGGCGCAACCCGGCACCGAATCCGGGTTCGAGGTCTATATCGGCATCGGGCAGGCCTTCTGATGCGGCGCTTCCTTCTAACCGCGGCGCTGATCGCCACCCCCGTCGCCGCCCAGGACACCCAGGAGGAGCGGGATCGCGGCTTCCTGGTCGGCCTCATCGAGGACAACCTGGAGGCGCCGGGCCTGTCGGTTCGCCTGGACGGGTTCGAGGGCGCGTTGTCGTCCGAGGCGACATTGGAGCGGCTCAGCGTCTCAGATGAGCAGGGCACCTGGCTCGTTCTGGAGAACGTGGTCCTGGACTGGAACCGGTCCGCCTTGCTGCGGGGGCGCCTGGAAGTGACGGAACTTTCTGCGCAACTGATCCGCGTCGACCGGGCGCCTCTTCCGCCCGAAGGGGTCGAGGCGCTTCCGGATGCAGGCGCCTCCGGTTTCGCACTGCCGGATTTACCGGTGTCGATCGACATCGACCAATTGCAGGCCCAGCGCATCGAATTGGGCGAGGCGCTGATGGGCCAGGCGCTCGCGCTTTCCTTGACCGCGTCGGCAGAACTGGCCGGCGGGTCCGGCCAGGTGGAACTCGAAGCGCAGCGCCTGGACGGCACCGAAGGCGTGTTCTCGATTGCGGCCGCCTATGCAGCGGCGTCCGAAGATCTGACGCTGGATCTCGACATCCGCGAAGCGCCGGGCGGGCTGGCGGCATCGCTGCTGCAATTGCCGGGCACGCCAGGCATCGAATTGACGGTTGAAGGCGCCGGACCGCTGGACGATTTCGCAGCCGACATCGTCCTGGCATCGGACGGCGAGCCGCGGGTCAGCGGCGCGATCACGCTGGCAGGTGTCGAGACGGGGCGGCGCTTCGACGTGGACTTGGGCGGCGACATGACCGCATTGCTGGCCCCGGAATACCAGCCGTTCTTCGGCGACGAAGTGCGCCTGGAAGCAGAAGGTACGATCCTGGCGGAAGGCGGGACCGACCTGGACACGATGCGGGTCGAGACCGAAGCGCTGACGCTGACCGGCGCGATCCGGATCGGTGCCGATGGATGGCCGAGCTTCATTGATGTGGGTGGTGTCATCGCGTCCGCCGACGGGGCGCCCGTGGTCTTGCCCACCGCCGATGCCGCCAGGTTGCAGCGCGCGGATTTGTCCATCGCGCTGGATTCGTCCGTGTCGGACGACTTCACGCTGACAGCCCTGGTGGAAGGCTACGACGGCGACGGCGCGCGCCTCGACCGCGCTACGGTGGATGCCACCGGCACGCTTTCCCGCCAGGGCAATGTCGTGGACGCCGCCGATGCGGTCTTCGAGACGGCTCTGACAGGCCTCGATCTGAACGACCCGGATCTGGTGCGCGCGGTGGGCGACGCGGTCTCGCTCACGGGGGATGTGACCTGGGCCGCGGATGCGCCGGTGCGGATCGGCGATCTGACATTGCGCGGCGATGGCTACGGCTTGGCAGGCTCCGTCGAGATCGGACGAGAAGAAGCCGGGCTGACGATTTCGCCGGATCTGCAAGCCCGGTTCGAGGATATCGCCCGCCTGTCGGGACTGGCCGGACGCGACTTGGCCGGGGCGGCGGACGTGCTTGTCGCGGGCGACCTGCAACCGGTCGCGGGCACATTCGATCTGGCCATCGAAGGCGCCACGCGGGACCTTGGCGTGGGCATCGACCAGGCGGACGCGCTGCTGGGCGGGACCACCGACCTGACGCTGCGCGCGCGCCGGACGGTCGATGGCACGTTTCTGGACACGCTCGACGTCCAGAACCCGCAGCTATCATTGACCGCCAACGCCGCGC
This sequence comes from Pseudomonadota bacterium, assembly GCA_039033775.1. Taxonomy (GTDB): domain Bacteria; phylum Pseudomonadota; class Alphaproteobacteria; order Rhodobacterales; family Rhodobacteraceae; genus Jannaschia. The sequence goes on from JBCCCB010000052.1 coordinate 13,331, forward strand.
TGGTCGATCAGGATGCCTTGGAAGCCGGACAGACCGGTCGGGCGGTGGTCGAAGCGCGCATCGCGGACGGGACAACGGTCGACCCCCGGCTGGACGGCCCCGTGGCCCTGTCGGCGGACGTGACCCAGGACGCCACGGGCGCCTGGTCCGGCGCGGTGTCGGGGACCGCGCCCCAGGGCGTGACGCTTTCGGCCGAGGGTCGTCTGACCGGCGACTTGCCCGACGTGACGTTCCAGGCGGCCGTCCCGAACCTGGACGCCTTCGCCCCGGGCGTGCCGGGCGGGGCGACACTGGATGGCCGTGCCTTCGCCGCTAACGGCGTCTGGTCCGTGGACGTCCAGGCCACCGGGCCTTGGGAACTGACGGCCCAGGTCTCGGGCCCTGTGACCGGCGACGCGGCCCGCATCGCCTTCGAGGCCCGCCTGCCCGACCTATCGGATCCGGTTCCGGCGTTGGATATCCTGGCCGGACCGGTGGCCCTGGACGGCGTGCTGGCCCGCACGGGCGAAGTCTGGTCGGTGGAAACCGACGTCGCGGCCCCCGCCGACATCACGCTGCGCGCGCGCGGCCCGGTCACCGGAGGCCGGGCGCGGCTGGACATCGCCGCGACGGTGCCCGAAATCGGCACCTTCGTGCCCGGCATCGACGGCACGCTGAGCGTGGATGCGACCCTGGCCCAGCAGGGCGCGGATTGGTTGGCCGAGGTGGTCGCCAACGGCCCCGCCGGAACTCGGATCACCGCCGACACCACGCTCACGGCCAGCCCCCTGCGTGTCGATTTCACCGCCGCGGCCCCGAACCTGAGCGCGCTGGTCCCCGCCGTGCCGGGATCGCTGGATGTCAGCGGCCACGCCCGACAGGTCGAGGCAGGGTGGGACGTGGACGTCGCCGGAACGGGCCCGTATGATGCCATGTTCGATGCCAGTCTTTCGCTGGCCGACGGGGTTCCGTCCATCGCCGCGACCGGACAAATTCCGCAATCCTCCGCCTTGGCCCCGCAACTCAGCGGGCCGCTGAACTTTGACGTCACGGCCAACCAGGCCAGCGGACATTGGCAGGTGACGGCCGATGTGGATGGCGCCCAAGGCTTGACCGCTTCGGTGGATGGGATCGCCACGGGGCCGGAGGCCGACCTCGATTTCGACGCGCGGGTGGCCAATGTCGCTTCGTTCGCGCCGGGCTTCAGCGGTCCGCTCCAGACATCCGGGCGGCTGTTCCAACAGGCCGGGAATTGGGCCATCGACCTGACGGCATCCGGCCCCCTGGGCGCCAGCCTGACGGCAGACGGCACGCTGACGGGCCCGGCACCCCAAGCCAATTTCGACCTGTCCGTCCCGAACATCGCGCCGCTGGTCCCGGACATCCCCGGCCCGCTTCGGGTCACGGGAACCGCGGCCCAGCGCGGCGGGGCCTGGGCCCTTGATGTGGACGCGCAGGGCCCCTCGGGTGTGCAGGCGGATGTCTCCGGCCTGGTGCAAGGCGGTGGGGCCCTGGATCTTTCGATCACGGGATCGGCCCCGCTGGGCCTGGCCAATCGCATCCTGGAACCGCAGCGCCTGTCGGGAACGGCGCAATTCGACCTGTCGGTCAACGGGCCACCGGCCCTGAACAGCGTGTCCGGCACGGTCTCGACCAGTGGCGCGGCGATTTCGCTGCCGACCTTGCGCAATGGCTTCGAGGACATCGACGCCACGGTCGTACTGAATGCGGGCCGCGCGCAGATCGACCTGGGCGCGGCCCTGCAATCGGGGGGCCGTGTGACGGTCACAGGCCCGGTCACCTTGTCGGCGCCGTTCGACGGGTCGCTCGCCATCGGCGTGGACGTCCGGCTGGAAGACCCGGCGCTCTATACGACGCGGGTGGTCGGGGATGTGGCGATTTCCGGCCCGCTGGCCGGCGGTGCGCTCATCTCGGGCGGGCTGACCATCGACGGCGCCGAGATCTCGGTGCCGTCCAGCGGGATCACCGCGATCGGCGCGATCCCCGAGCTGGAACATGTGGGCGTTCCGCGCCCGGTGCGCCGCACCCTGGAACGCGCCGGTCAGCTCGATTCCGATGGCAACGGGGCCGAAGGCGGCGGTGGCGGGCCGGTCTACGGCCTTGACCTGTTCGTCGATGCGCCGGGCCGTATCTTCATCCGCGGCCGGGGCCTGGATGCAGAGCTTGGCGGTCGGTTGGATTTGGCGGGCACCACGGCCAACCCCATCGCGGCGGGCGGGTTCTCGCTGGTGCGCGGACGCCTGGATCTGCTCAGCCAGCGTTTCGATCTGGACGAGGGCGCGATCACTTTCCAAGGCGACTTCGTGCCCAATATCAGGCTGGTGGCCAATACCAGCACCGACGCGCTGGACGCCTCGATCATCATCGAAGGCCCTGCCGATGAGATCGAGGTCCGTTTCGAAAGCACGCCCGAGGTCCCCGAGGAAGAAATCCTGGCGCAAATCTTCTTCGGCCGGAACCTAAGCGAACTTTCGGCTTTCCAGGCACTGCAATTGGCCAATTCCGTCGCCGTGCTGGCGGGCCGGGGCTCGGGCGGGGTGCTCAACAACATCCGGTCCAGCGCCGGGCTCGACGACCTGGACGTGACGACGAACGACGACGGGGTGGTCGGTGTGCGTGCCGGCCGGGCCTTGACCGAGAACATCTATACCGACGTCCTGATCGACCAGGATGGCGGCGCCGAGCTAAGCCTGAACCTGGATATCCGCGAGGGGCTGACATTGCGCGGCAGCACCAACGAGCAGAGCGAGACCTCGCTCGGCATCTTCTTCGAGCGGGATTACTGAGATGGCGGCGGATGGCAGCGGCGGTGTGCCCCTGGACAACCTGGTCTGCTGTCCCGTCTGCGACGCGCTGCACGAAGTCAGGGACGTCGCCCAGGGCCAGCGCCTGCGCTGCGTCCGCTGCGGCACGATCATCGCCGTCGGCCAATCCGAGGCGATCACGCGGATCGTGGTGCTGGCCATCACGGCTCTGATCCTGATGTCGATCGTCGTCTTCTACCCATTTCTGACGCTGCGGAACGGCGTATTCGCCAGTCGAGCCTCTGTCTTCGAAACGGTGATGTCCTTCTCGGAGGGGGTCATGGTGCCGCTCTCCTTCGCGGTCGCGGCCTTCGTGATCATCCTGCCGGTGGCCCGGCTGGCGACGCTGATCTGGGCACTGGGTCCGTTGGCGCTCGGCCGCGCGCCATTGCCGGGGGCGACCTTCGCCCTGCGCTGGGCGGAAGTCCTGCGGCCTTGGGCCATGGCCGAGATTTTCATGGTCGGCGTGGCCGTGGCCCTGGTCAAGCTGGCGGACCTAGCCACCCTTCAGATGGGCCCCGCCTTCTGGTCCTTCGCCGCGATCGTGGTCATAACGACCCTCAAAGACACACAAATGAGCAAGTATTCCATATGGAAGACCCTGGACGAGGCAAAGCA
>JBCCCB010000053.1:0-16566 GCA_039033775.1 Pseudomonadota bacterium
CCGCCGCGGCGCCCGCCCTGCCGCGGACCCGCTCGCTCGACACGGGCTATGCCCGCTTGACCACACCCCGCCCCGCCCCGCCCCGAGCGGATCAGGCCCCGCCATCCGACCCCATCGCGGCCCCGGCCGAGATGGCGGCCGCGCTCGAGACGGCCATCGCTCGGGCGGATGTCCCGCCTCCGACGGCGCGCCTGCGCCTGGACGCGCTCCGCCCCACGCCCCCCGCGGTGGACGGCCCGCCCACCCGGATCACGGCCCCGCCGCGCCCCACGGCCACCTTCGCCGCAATCGTGGCGGCGGAAGAATCCTTCGAAATCGACGGGATGCTGACCGGCTGGAGCGTGGACCTGCCCGCCCGGGCCTTCGATCCCGGCGACGAAAAGATCGTCGGCGTGAACGGCATCGAGGTCGCCGACCGTAACGAGTTCGACCGGGCCGTCCAGCGGAGTGCGAGGCCGTCGCCCTCGGGCGAGGTCGACGTCTCGGTGACGCGCGACACCGCCGATGGCGCCACCGAGGAGACGTCGCTGACGCTCCCGATCGTGCAGCGGACCATGCTCGTGAACGGCCTCGCCTTCGAGACGCGCTACGAGGACGATACCTGGGTCACTCGGATCACCGAGGTCCCCGATCTCCTGGAGGACACCCTCCAGGTCGGAGATGTGGTCTACGGCTACATCCCGACCAACGAACGGCTCTCGAACCGGACGGATCTGCCTCGTATCCTGCGCACGGCGGCCGAGACGAAGGCGGTCACCCTCGCCCTGGCGATCGAACGGGACGACGCGGTCTACGCCGTGTCGCTGCCGTCGATCGCGGCCGAGGTCGACTGAGGGGCGAGGATCATGTCGGAAGCGCGAACGAGGAGCAGGGCATGAGCTTGCTGTCGAAGTTATTGGGCCGTCGAGACGGTCCCAGCCCCATCCGCACGGGCGGAACGGACACCCTGGAGGCCGGAACGGATCCGGCCCGGCGCTACGGTCGGTTCGACGACGAGGCCCGCGCCGCGCCGCCGCCGGCCGTGTCCACCGCCCTGCGCCTGGACCCCACGGACCGGACGGAAGTCGATGCGACCGCCGCCCCGGCCGAGGCGCCGGTGCCCACGAATATTTGGGACATGGAACCGCCGGCCGCGACCGAGGATCCGGCCGATGGAGCGCCCGGAACGCCCGCCGCCGCCGGCCCCGCGCCGACGGCCCGCGTGCGGCGCACCCGCACCCGGCTCATCGGCTTCGAGACCTCCCAGGGCGACCTCGTCGATCCGTTCTCCGGGGCCGACCCCCTCACCGATACCAGCCCCACGGTCCGCTTTCCCGTGGGCTGGCTGGTGGTCCGTCGCGGACCCGGCCGCGGCCACGGCTTCGCCCTGACCTCCGGCATGGCGCAGATCGGACGCGGCGACGACCAGGCGATCCAGCTCGATTTCGGCGACACCGCGATCTCCCGCGATAACCACGCCGCCATCGTCTACGACGCGCAATCGCGCAGCTTCCTGCTGGGCCATGGCGGCAAGGCCAACATCGTTCGCCTGAACGACAGGCCCGTCCTCTCCAACGAAACCCTGTCGGATGGCGACGAGATCACCATCGGCGAGACCACCCTCCTGCTCCGGACGCTCTGCGGATCCGACTTCAGCTGGGAAGAGGACGACGATGGCGACGACACGGAGGGGCGCGAAGATGTGGAGATCACCTGAGCCGCGGCCCGAGCCGCGCTACGACGTGGCCTCGGGTCTCTCCATGGGCCGCCGCGACGCCCAGGAGGATGCCGTCGTCACCGACTTCGCGGCCGGGGTCGATTGCGGCCTGGTGGTCCTGGCGGACGGCATGGGCGGGCACGAGGCCGGCGACGTGGCCTCCAAGATCCTGGTCACCGAGGTCTTCAGCGAGCTGAAGTTCCGGTCCCAGGGCTTTCCCGTCGACGAGAGCCGCATCCCCGCCTCCATGGCCCATGCGGTGCAATCGGGCAATGAGAGCCTGCGCGCCCATGTGGAGGCCCATCCCAAGCTCCGCGGCATGGGCGCGACCCTGGTTTCGCTGGTGCTGGTGGAGAACCGGCTCTTCTGGATGTCGGTGGGCGACAGCCCGCTCTATCTGTTGCGCGGCGGCCGGCTCTCGCGGCTCAACGAAGACCATTCGCTGGCCCCCGAGATCGACCTCATGGCCCGCGAGGGCCTCCTGACCGAGGAGGCCGCCCGGGACCATCCCGACCGCAACAGCCTGACGTCGGTGGTGATGGGCGGCGAGATCACCAAGCGGGACTGCCCCGACACGCCCTTCGCGCTCCGCGCCGACGACGTGGTGATCGTCGCCTCCGACGGGCTCGAATTCCTGGGATCCGAGCGCATCGAGGAACTGGTCGACCGCTACCGCACCCGCCGCAGCGACGAGATCGTCTGCCGCCTCCTGGAGGCGGTCGAGGCGCTGGACGATCCCGACCAGGACAACGTCTCGGTCTCGGTCCTGAAGCTCAACCACATGGCGCCCGTGCGCCCGTCCGCCGCCGCTCGCGCCGACACGCTCCAGGGGGTGCCGTCATGACCCCCGAGGGCACGCGCGCGATCCTGGTGGCGAACGCCCTGGGCCTGGCATTGCAGAGCGGCCGTCTGCCCGAGCGGGCCCGGCCCCGGGCCAGCGAACTCCTGGAGGCGCTGGCCGCGCCGGTGCGCATTTCGGTGGTCGGCCCGCCGGGCGTCGGCAAGACGGCGGTGGTCAACCTCCTGGTGGGGGCGCCGGCGGTGCCCGACACGCTGACGCTGGGGGTGCTGCAACTGGTCCACGGCCCCACGCGCCGGGCGGTCCTGACCTTGCGCAGCGGCTCCGAGATCGTGGTCACCGACCGCGACGGCCTGGCACGGGCGGCGCGGGCCGATCCCGCCATGGCCCGGCTGGAATCTCCGCTGGAGGTGCTCAAGACGGTCTCGCTCACCGAGCTCGCCTTGCCCGACGGCGACGTGGCCCGGACGCGCGCCCTGCGCTGGCTGGCGCCGCGCACCGATTACACGATCTGGTGCACCGACGGCTTCGACGAAGGCGAGCGCGCCGCCTGGGCCACCGTGCCCAAGCGGATGCGCGACGCGTCGATCCTGCTCCGGACCCGCATCGACCGCTTCGACGAGCCCTTCGACGTGGCCCTGGCGCGCCTGCGCGACTGGGCCGGCGAGGACTTCCCGGAGGTTCGCGTGATCTCGGCCCATCTGGCGCGGATCGCCCAGGCCCAGGCCCGGCTGAACCGGTCGGTCTTCCGCAAGGCCGGTGCCACCGCCTTGATGACGCATCTCATGGGCTTCATCGAACGCCGCCGTCAGGGAATCGGCGATCAGGCCCAGTTCCTCCTGGCCCATCACGGGTTGCCAATCACCGCCGAGACCGGGCCGACGCCGCCCGAACCCGATCCGGACGCCGCCCCCGAAGCCGCGCCCGATTCGGACGACACGCCCGATGGGGGCGGTGGCGGCGGGCGCGGCGGCGGGCGATCCGGTTCGCCGCTCCTGCGGATCGACCTGCACGACGTGCCCCTCTATCAGAGCGCCGAGGCCGGGCCGGGCCCCGAACGCCCCCGTCGGGTGTCGTCGCTCCAGGGGCTCGACACGTTCGACTTCCTCAACCGGGATCGCAACCTGCGCTGATCCGCATGTCCCTCCCCGACGGTGCGACGGCGAGGGACATGCGGGCCCGCGATGCGTCGCGACCGGCTCGATGGCCCATCGGACATCCCCGCAGATCGACATGGAACGGTGTGGGCTGTCCCCTCCCCGCATGTGGTCCGGTCTCAAGACCAGCGGGCGGTTGAGCCGATCCAAGCTCCGATCTTCGCCGCACGAAGGCTCTCATCGGTCCCAGGCGAGGTCCTTGGATGGTGTCACGTCCATCGGTCGACGCAAACGGACACCGATTGTCGCTGACGGCGTGCCGCGCAAATATGCGCGTTGTCATCACTGACAACACTTCGAATTGTTGTTCCCGATGACAACACGAGGGCGGTGTTGATCGAGAAGTCCCGCACCGTCCTCGGCGAAGCGGCCTTCTTCGAGGTTGTGCTGTGGCACCTGCCCGATCCGGTTCCCGGCAGCGCACACCCGCTCAAGTATCGGTTGGCCCTCGTCGTGAACGGCGAATGCGTCCTTCGCTACGACAACGAGCGGGGGAAAGGCGACCACCGGCATGTCCGGGGGATCGAGGAGCCGATCACGGTTACGACCTTGGAAGCGCTCTACGATGCGTTCCAAGCCGACATGAGAAGGATATTGGAATGACCACTCTGACCGTTCGCCTGAGCAGCGTCGCCGATGCAAGGACGCGCTTCGTCGAGGCGGGAGAGCGTGCTCTGGCCGGAGCACCCGCGCCTGCCACCCCCACGCTTGCCTTCGTGAGTTACGACGACATGCACCGGGTCTTGGCTCCGTCCCGTCTGGTCATCGTGAAGGTTCTGGCCGGACAAGGGCCGTTGTCGATCCGGGAAGTCGAACGGCGTGTCGAGCGCGATGTTCAGGCCGTGCATCGCGACGTGACCACGCTCATCAATGCAGGGGTCATCGACCGGACCGATAAGGGGATCGCGTTCCCCTATGCCCGCATCCACTTCGAGTTCGACGTAAACGCTTCTGTTTAAACGAAAATCCTCATCCGTTCGCTCGATCTGTTGCGAGCGTTTGCGGGAACCTTCGTGACGTCGATACGAGTAGCCGGACGGTCCAAGTCGCCGATGGCGTTTCCGTTTGCATCGATCGGTGGAAGTGACGGATGAAGACCGCGGCTCAGAGGTCCAGCTTGGACGCGTCCGCGTAGAGCACGACGATCTTGTTCATGCGCACGGTGAGCGTATCGATGGCCGTGATGAACTGGGTCACCTCCACGTCGTTCAGGCCACCGACGGTCCGGACCTCCTCGATCCGGGCGGACAGCACCTCCCACCGCGCCAAGAGGTCGTCCAGCGCCGCGATGATCCCCGGATCGTCCGTCTGGTTCACGCCGGCCTCGGGCATGCCGTAGCGCAGGGCCCGGGCCGAGAGGCCCCAGAGGTCGGCCGCCGCGTCCAGTTCGGCCAGGGCGTCTTCGGATTGGATGGCGCTGCGCGTCAGGCAATAGGTCTTGGACACCCGTTGCAGGAGCATCCGCTGGCGCGCGGCGATGTTGATCCGCATCGCGTCCTCCTGGAGGAGGGCGGTCGGATCGGAATAGACCCCTTCGATCTCCGTCGCGAGCCAGATCGTCGCCTCCAGGAACGGGCTCGACTGGAGGTAGATATACGAGACGGAAGAATGAATGCCCGATTCCAGCGTCGCCTCGATGCTCTGGCGCATGGGTTCCCAGACCGCGCGGACCTGATTTATCCGGGCCAGGACGCGCGTGTTGGTTTCCGCGCCGACGATGTCGAGCGCCGGATCCCCGAATTCCAGCGCATCCAGGATCTGCTCGATCTCGAACGCCGTGACGGTCAGGCCCGTCTGGGCGTCCATCCCCCCGATATCCGCGAAGTTGTAGCAGATCATCGCCGTGACCCGCTCGCTCAGCATCCGCAGGCGGCCGGCGTAATCGACCCGCTCGCCCGCGCTGACATCGTTCACGAACCCGGCCTCTCCAGTTCGGATCTGCGGGCCGACGCCTGGGGCGATGGCCTCGGAACTCGACGACGCGATCGTTTGCGCGGCCCCGATCCCCGGCGCGATCGCCACCGCCAGACCGATCGCCAGCGCGTGACGGGCGCGCCCCCTATGCTTCCACATCCGATGACTCCTGCGAGAGAATCCGAAAGCCCCGCACGGGACCCCGGAGGTTTAGATATTCAGCCCTTTCCGGGCGCGGCCCAGCCGGATCTCGACGCGGTCGAGGGGCCGGCGTTCCACCGCATCCGCCTCGTGTTCCGGGGGCGCGATCCCGCCGACATCCGCGGTCGGATCCCCTTGGTCGCCGTCGGCTCGGAGCCGATCCGGGGCCGTTCTCGCACCTCCGCGACCAGAGAGAGTGGATCTGGAGGATTGCGCTTTCGAGAGCGGATATGGCGGAATCGCCGGATGCCCCCTCGGCCGAGGCCGGTTCAGAGATCCTGCTTGGACGCGACCGCGAACATCCCGACGATCTTGTTCATGCGTACGGTGAGCATATCGATCGCCGTGATGAACCGCGCGATCTCCACGTCGTTCAGGCCGCCATCGTCTTCGAGCGTCCGGATCCGCTCGGACAGGGCCGCCCAATCCTCCAAGATGTCGTCCAACGCCGCGAGGATCCCCGGATCGTCCGTCTGGTTCACGCCGGCGTCGGGCATACCGAAGCGCAAGGCTTGGGCCGACACGCCCCAAAGCTCGGCCGCTGCGTCGAGCTCGGCCCGGGCTCGCTGAGCTTGGATGTCGCTGCGCGTCAGGCAATAGGCCTTGGAGATCCGCTGCGCCAACATCCTTTGGCGGCCGGCGATGTCGATCCGCATCGAATCTTCCTGCAGGAGCGCGGCCGGGTCGGAATAGGCGCCCGCGATATCGACGACGACCAAGACCGCCGCCTCCAGAAGGGGGATCGACTGGAGGTAGATATAGGCCACCGACCAGTCGAAGCCGAAATCGATTGTGATGTCGATGTTCTGCTTCATGGGCTCCCACACGTCGCGCATGTCGGCCAGCCGCGACAGGACCCGGGAATTGGTCTCGGCGCCGATGATGCCGAGATCTGGATTGCCGAATTCGAGCGCGTCGAGGATCAAGTCGATCTCGAAGGCCGTCACCTTGAGGGCGGATTTCGCATCAACGCCCGAGATGCCGGCGAAGTTGTAGCACATCATCGCCGCGACCCGCTGGCTCAGCATCCGCAGGCGGCCGGCATAATCGACCCGCTCGCCCGCGCCGATATCCTCCACGAAGCCGCCGTCCTGGTCCTGGACCCGCTGGTTGGACGATTGGCTGATGGTCCCCAGGCCCAGCGGCGCGGGCGTCTGGGCGGCCCCGGTCCCCGGAGACAGCGCCACCGTCAAGCCGATCGCCAAAGCGCGAAGGGCAACCCCCATGTGCTTCCACATCTCGTGACTCCTGCGAGAGAATATCGAAGGCCCACAAGGGCCTTCGGGATTTCAGCCGTTTTCGGGCGCCGTCAGCCAGACTTCCACGCGGCGGTTGATCCGGCGTCCGACCTCGTCGGAATTGCACGCCGAGGGGGCGATCTCGCCAAAGCCCGCGGCCGCCATCTCCAGGCCCGCCAGGCTGTCGCCCGTTGCGGTCCGGATCTGGTCGAGCACGCTCTGGGCCCGGGTCCGCGACAATTCGCGGTTGCTGTCGAAGGCGCCAACTTCGTCGGTAAAGCCCACGAACAGGACCTGCGTACCCTCGGGCTGCCCTTCGAGGAACGCCGATAGGCGCGACAGGTCCTCCACCCCGCGCTCATCGAGCTGCGACGAGCCGGTCCGGAACCGGAACGTGGTCGACAGCCGCTCGTAATCGACCATCAGGCCCAGCATCTCGCGCATGATGCCGCCCTCGTAGGGATCGGCCTCGGTGGTGAGCAGCATCTGCCCCCGGGCGCTCTCGATGGGCTGGGACTGGCGGGCGATCCCGAGGTCGATGAAGCCCGACTTGGCGATCACCCCGTCGGCTTCGGGCGAGCGGATGTAATCCAGGAAGGCCTGAACCCCCTCGTTCGCCGAATCCTCGCGGTTGTACATGTAGAGGCGTCGTTCGAGGGCGTATTCCTCGGTCCGGGCCGCGAAGGTCGTGGGCACCATCGTGAGGCCGCATTCGTTGACCAAGGGCAGCGGCTTTGCCCCGCGCTGGAACGCGTAGGGCACGAAGCCGATGGCGGCGGGGTTGTCGTTGACGGCGGCCGCCATGGCCACGTTGTCGTTCAGGATCAGCGCATCCGGGGCCAGCGGCACCTGCGCGTCGTCGAAGATGAAGGAATTGAACACCGCCTGGGTGCCCGACTCCTCCGGTCGGCCGATCACCTGGATCGGCGCCGCCTCGAGGCCCAGATCGGACCAATCGGTGATGACACCCGAGAAGATGTCGGCCAGCTGATCGGTGGTCAGGCTCTCGATCGGGTTGTTGGGATGCACGATCACCACCAGGCTGTCGAGCGCGACGATGTGCTCCTGGCTGGGGTCGATCATGTTGCCCGCGCCCGCATCGCGCAGCGCGCGCGCTTCTTCGGGGCGGATGCGCCGCGAGGACATCCCGATATCGGTCTCGCCCTCCAGGAGGGCCGCGAAGGCGTCGCCCGAGACGGTCGAAGTGACGAGATAGCTGCCCAGCGGATCGCCGAAGCCCTGCTCGCCCACGAACTCGGCCAGGAGTTCGCCCGCATTGCCGGTGGCGGTGATCGTCGCCGCGGCATCCAGGAAGCCCGCATAGCCTTCCAGCAGGAGCGGCATCATGCCCAAGCCCACCGTGTCGGACCCCGTGAAGGTCACGTCGGCATCCGCCGTCGTGATCTCCGGACAGGCCTCGCCCTCGCAGCGCACCCGCGCCGCCGAGATGCGCAACTCGCCCAGACCGGTCCGGATCACGTAGGTGTTGTCTTCGAAATCGACGAAGTCACCGACGATATCGACCGTCCCGTCCGAGGATTTCAACGTGACTTCTTGGGCCGTCGCCACGCCCGTCGCCAGGCACGCGACGAAGGCGATCGCAGCGCCCAGGCCCGGGCGCCGCAGCCCTTGTCTACTCTCAAACATCCTAAATTCCCCCGTTCGACATCTCTTGTCGCGGTTCCGGTCGAAATGCACCGGTAGATCCTCCGATGCCCCCGCACCGGATGGTAATACGCTGCGAAGAAACCAGCTTCTCCCCGGGGTGTCGAGTGTGCCGTGGCGGCGTGTCGCAAACGCATCGTTTCCGGGGTGGGAACGGTTTGCGAACTATTTCCGACCCTTGTGAAGGGGAGCGGCGAGCCGGGCGCGGGGCGCAGACGGTATCAGCGGTTTTTCGCCGAAGACCCGGGTCCCGCGCGGTCTCGGACGACCCTGGGCGCGGTCGGAGCGCGCGTGCGGCCCGTACGACCCGTTTCCTTTCGAATCAATGGATTGGGGGTGGCTCTCGCGCCGGAGCCTCGGCCCTCAGGGGTCCTCCGGCGGCCCGGTCCCGGGCCCCGCATCCAAGTCCGTTTCGGACCCTGTTCCGGGATCCACCGCCCGGCCCGCCAGCCACCCCGCCACGAAGCCGCCCAGATGGGTCTCCCAGGCCAGATTGCCGTCCAGTGCCCACCACATGGCCAGGTTGATCGCCACCAGGAGGCCCAGGGCCTGCAGGATCGGCCAGGGGCTCTCGCGCAGCGCGCGGCGGTCGGCCTGGCCCCAGCCCACCAGGGCGCCCGCCAGGCCGAACAGCGCGCCCGACGCGCCCACCATGGGTTGCAGCGCCGAGGCGATCACGCCGTAGGTCGCCGCCCCGCCCACCAGGCCGGCGGCATAGATCGCCGCGAGCCCGGCCGCGCCGGCCCGCGCCGCCACCGCCCCGCCCAGCGACCAGAGCGTCACCATGTTGAAGGCCAGGTGGACCAGCCCGCCATGGAAGAGCCCGTAGGTCACGAACATCGCCCAGGGCTGGAGCGCGTAGTTCGGGCGCCAATCGTGCAGGAGCTGGGCCCAGAAGCCACCGTATTCGTAGGCCGTGCCCCGCAGACGCGGCACGCCGGCGACGCCCGCATCGCCCAGTTGCAGCACCCCCTCGATCCCGGTGCAGACCGCGATCATCGCGATCAGGAGGATCTGCGCCGCTTCCGGGCGGCGCCGCCGCAGGGCGGCCATCTCAGTCCGGTCCCGTCTTCAGTCTGGCACGTCCTCGCGCCCCGGCACGAAGCGCGGCAAGCGTGGCAGCGTGTCGGCCATCAACGCCTGGATGCGGGCATCGGCGGCGCCGTCGGGCTCGGTCCGCCCGATGGGGGTGACGTAGCGCACCAGCGCGCCGTCGGTCCGCCCGATGGTGAAGCTGTCCCAGACCACGCGCAGCTTGGCGGTGAAGTCGTTGGTGTAGCGCGCGCCCCGCTGTTCGAACCAATAATAGACGAGCTGCTTGTCGAGGCCCTTCTGGATGATCGCGCGGTTCACCTCGAAGGCGCCGAAGGGCGTGTTGGGGAACTCGACGGGATAGGTCTCCAGCGAGAAGATCTCCCAGCCGCCGGCGGGCAGGCAGACCTCGGGCGAGTGGATGCCGGAGCCTTCGGTCTGCTTGTTGTAGAAGGCCGAGAACAGGTTCACCGCCGCCCCGTCCGCGGGGTCGATATAGGTGACGTTGATGTAGTCGTCGGCGCCCAGCACCGCCTCGATCTCGGGCTCCAGCATGGTGGCCGTGCCGGACCATTCGCCCAGCTGACGCGGGAAGAGCGTGAAGCTGTCGCGGGCGACGGGCTCGCGCTCGGGCTCCTGGACGGCCAGGTAGGCCAGGCTGACCACCGCCGTCAGACCCACCGCGCCGGCCAGGGCCAGGGTGCCGGGCAGGGCGGTGACCCGCTTGGACACGCCCCAGAGGCCATTGGTGTCCAGGTCGATCGCCTCGGCCAGGGGCAGGGGGTTCGGCGTCAGGCGTTGCAGCGCGATGGCCACCACGAACAACAGCCCGATGCAGGCCATGAAGATGATCCAGCCCTCGAAGAAGTGCAGGAACCCTTCGGCATGCTCGATTCCGTAGGAGTTCACCAGCACCCCGATCACGCCGATGCGGAACGAGTTCATGAACACGGTCAGGGGCGCGGCCAGCAGCAGCAGCACCGCCTTGTGCCAGAGCGGGCCGCGGTAGAGGATCGCGAAGAGATAGCTGAACGACAGGATCGGGAAGAGGTAGCGCAAGCCCGAACACGCCTCCGCCACCTGCAGCTTGTAGACGCCCAGGTCGATGATGTTGCCGTCCAGATGGACCGGCACGCCGGCCAGGGCCACGAACCAGACGCCCAGTTCCGACGACACGCCCTGCAGGAAGATCGTCATCTGCCAGTAGAGGAACTGGGGCAGGGGCAGCATGAACACCAGGTGGATCACCGGAAGCTGGTGCCGGATGCCGCGCCGCCAGCCGAAGACCGTCAGCACCACGCCCCCGGTCCATAGGATGAAGGCATAGGTGATGATGTCGGGGATGCGGACGATGTTGCCGAGCGCGGCCACGGCCAGGGCCACCGCGATCACCACGAGGCCGGGCCAGCGCCGGACGGGCGCGGTCGGATCGACCGGCGGCGCCCCGCGCAATTCGCGCAGGAAGAGATAGAGCGAGATCACCGGGATCAGCGGGCCGTGGCTGTATTCCGGCGTGCCCCAGGCGGTGATCAGGGACTCGAACCCCATCCAGAAGATCGGCAGCGAGACCAGGACCAGAACGCCCAGCAGGACGGGCCCGAGCCGCGCCCCCCCGGTCGTACCGGTCGCGGCATCGCCGAGGATCGGCCTCGGGCCCGTATCGGTCTGGCTCATGGCGGTCTCGCATGTCTGCGGATCGTGGGATCCGGGGGCGCTTGGCGGCCCTGTAGCCTGAATTCGCCGGAAGATTAAGGCCTGCGGGACGGATCTGGGGCCGGGGTCGCAGATTATGATCCCGATGCCGCGCGATTGCACCGAAGGGCTGCGGGCCCGGCGCTTTCTCGCAATGGAAACCGGATCGGCGACGGAGGTCCGGGCACCGGATCGGTCCCTTGCAGGGTCCGGCCGTTCTGCCTACATCGACTGCAACGCATGCGCTTTCATGCGGGGTAACGGGGATCGGTCCATGGGCATGCTGCAAGTCCGCAATCTCGACGACGCGCTGATCGCCCGTCTCAAGGCGCGGGCCGCGCGCCACGGCCGGTCCGCCGAGGCCGAACACCGCGAGATCCTCCGGCAGACGCTCTCGGCCGAGGCGGAGCCGGGCTTCGCCGACCTCGCCGCGCGGCTGCGCGAGATGACGGGGGGGCGGGACCACGTACCGTCGGAGGCATTGCTGCGCGAGGGACGGGACGCGCGGTGACCGCCGCACCTTCGGGCGACGTCCCCGATCCGTCCGCCGGCGCGGTCGTCGACGCCTCCGTGGCCGTGAAATGGGTGATCGGCGAGGCCGGATCGATCGCGGCGGCCGGGCTGCTCGATGGGCGCGCCCTCGTGGCGCCGGACCTGATCCTGCCGGAATGCGCGAACATCCTTTGGAAGAAAGCCACGCGCGGTGAGATCGACGCGCAGGAGGCCGGGCTCGCCGCGGATATCCTCGCCCGGATGGAGGTGGAACTCGTCGGGCACCGCCGCCTGATGCCGGACGCCCTGCGGCTGGCGCTGGACCTGCGCCACCCGGCCTACGATTGCGCCTATCTCGCGCTGGCGCTGGACCGGGGCCTGCCGATGGTCACCGCGGATCTGCGCCTCGTCCGGACGGTGGCGGCCCATGGGCGGTACGCCGGACATGTGCGATCCCTGGACGAGGCGGGCGGCTGAGACGGGCGGGCGCAACCGATCCGACGCGCGCCCATGCGCGCCTCAATACGGCCGGAACGCGAAGCGGCGGTTCAGGGTCAGGAACAGCTCGCCGTTTGTGGTCGTGTCCTCGTCGTCGTCGATCTCGGCGCTGCCGCGGTAGCCCAGGGCCAGCGCCCAGTCGCGGGTCACCGCCCGGCTGTAGGTCACGCCGATATTGGCGCTGACGTCGTCGTCCTCGAAGCCGTCGACCACGTTGATCTCGGAGGCGCCCACGTTGATCGCCAGGGTGGAGACGGGCGTCAGCTCCTGGACATGGGTCAACGTGGCGCGGGTGCGCACCACGTCCTGGAGGTCGCCGTCCACATCCGCGTCCCGGCGCACCGAGAAGGACAGCTCGCCGCCCCGCACGATCGGCTTGGAATAGCGCAGATCGCCCACCACCACTGTATCGCCACCCTCGAAATCCGCCACGCCCAGCGAGATGCCGAACCGGGCGTCGCCGGGCAGGTCGAAGTTGCGGTTCAGCGTCACCCGGTCGATGTCGCCGCTGGTGGTCAGGTTGCGGCTCGCCGTCAGGCCCACCGTGCCGTTCTTGAGGGCATGGGTCACCGCCAGGTCGCCCACCACGGTGTCGCTGGTGCTGCTCTCGGTGCCGCCGGTAGCGATCAGGCCGATATCGCCGTCCTCGTCGAGGCCCACCACGGTGGTGTTCTGCGTGGTGTCCAGGTTCGAGAACGACAGGCCCAGATCCACCTGGGTCCGGGGCGTGGCGGCCCAGGTGACGCGGCCGCCCACGCGCAGCTCCTCCTCCTCGAGGTCGAGGACGCCGCCATCCTCCTCCTCGCGGTAGGAGCCGGTGAAGCGGAAGGTCAGGGTGCGGCTGATGTTGTAGCGCAGCGCCGCGTCGAAGCCGAAGCGCTCGGTGTCGTCGAGATCGGGGTCTTCGGTGTCGTTGAAGGTGCTCTGCCGGAAGAAGGCGCCCAGCTCCAGGCCGGCGCGGCCGCGCGGGAAGAACACCACCCCCGCATCGCCGGAGATCACCTCGCGGGTGCCGTCGTCGTCGATCACGTCGCTTTCGTCGAAGTCGAATTCCGGACCGGGGACGGATCCTTCCACGTCGTCGATCCGGTAATCGCCCGAGAGTTGCAGGATCAGGACGCTGGTGTCGCGTTCGTAGTCGAAGGACAGGTCCGGGAAGACGTCGTCGGCCTGGAGCCCGTTGCCGGAGAAGTCGAGGGCCGTGCCCAGGTCGACCGACAGGGACTGGACCCGCGTCTCGGTCTGGAAGATCGCGCCGACCGTCAGGCGTCCGGCGGATTCGTCGGCATCCTCGATCTGCGCGCCGAAGCCCAGATCGAAGATCAGGGCCGGGTTCGGGAGCGGCTGCGCCCCGTCATCCGAGCCCAGCACGGCGGGGCGGTTGGACGGGTTGCGCGGCGGCGCGGTGGGTCGGACCCGGCTCGGCGCCACCGGATCCAGGACCGAGCCCGGCGCCACGGTGGGATCGAAATCCTCGGGGAAGGCGGTCTCGACCACCGGATCGACCGTGTCCGTGACGTCGGGATCGTCGGGGCCATCGGGATCGCCCGCGTCGGGCTCCGCCACGCGCGGATCCACGCGGGGATCGTCCGTCACCGGCACGGGCAGCTCGTTCGGCGCGATGTCGTCCTCGTCGGCCTCCGGCTCGCTCTGGGGCAAGGTCTGGGGCAGGCCGCCAGGCGACGTGCTCTGGGCGATGGCCAGCCCGACCGGCCCGGTGGCGAGGGCCACGGCGGTCAGGGCGGCGACGGCCACGCCACTCCGTCCCAGATGCCCCGGACGGATTCGGGGGGAGACCGGGTCGGTCATGTCACTCGAAGAGGCGTCGCTGCGGTACCAGGATGACGTCGCCCTCGACCAGTACGACGTCTTGCGACAGGGCCGCTCCGTTGGCCAAGGACCGATAATCGATCAACGTGACCGTCTGGGCGTTGGTGCGCGGGTTGGTGCGCCGGAGCTGCACGCGCTTGACGGCCGCGAAGTTGGTGAAGCCGCCGCTTTCGGAAAGCGCCTGGAGCAGGGTCGCGCCCGGCACGACCTCCTTGGGACCCGGCGAGTTCACTTCGCCCAAGATGTAGATGTTCATGAACGCCGATTCTTCGGGCAGGACCGGATCGGTCGGGCGCAGGGTGCGCACCGCGACGAAGACGTTGGGTTCGTTGGCGAAGTTCGAGGCCAGGCTGGAGGTCAGCGCGGCGGCGATCTGATCGGGCGTGCGCCCGAAGGCGCGGACCGTTCCGGCGAAGGGGAAGGTGAAGCTGCCGTCGGGGAGGATCAGCACTTCGCGGTTGAGCGAGTTGTCCTCCAGCACCTCGATGCCGAGGATGTCGCCGGGCTGGACGCGGTAGCCTTGCTGGGCCTGGGCCATGCCGCCGATCAGGCCCAAGAGGACGATCGACAGCGCGGCGAGGGCCGGGACGAGGAATGCCGTCAGTGGTCTCATGTGTCTGCCCTTGCCTGGAATGCTCGTTTTGCCCCGTAGATGGCCCAAACGGTCCGGGGCGGGAAAGGCCGCGGTCCCGCGGCGGGGCCAAGTTGCGGCGATCTGTTCCCTCCGGGCCACGCGGCCGCGAGTCCGCGGCCGCTTTCGCGGCGGAAACGCGCCGTGTGGCGCGGCGCCCGCGGGGGTTGCGGGGCGTCGTTGACAGAATCGTCAGGCGGCGCCCCGGGCGGAACGGCGGTCCACGCAATGGGCGACGATCTCGGCCACCTGGGCGCAATCCTCCAGGCTGAAGGTCAGCGGGATGCGCATGTCCAGGAGGCCCGCCAGGATCGCGTCGGTCCGCGGCAGGTCCTGGGGCGGCACGTAGCGCCAGCTCCCATGGGCGGAGGTGAAGCCCTGGGGCTCGGGCGCGCCGAACCATTTGAGCGCCACCCCCAGATCGGCCGCCCGGGCGACCACGTCCGCCACCGCCGCGGGCGAATGGCCCGGTAGGGTGAACTGGATCGAGGAGCCCACATAGGATTCCGCCGCCGGCCGGTGGGGCAGGCGAAGGCCGGGCACCCGGGCTAGGCGGTCGGCCACCGCGTCGTGCCGTGCGTTCCAGCGGCCGATGGCGCGGTCGATCCCGGCCAATTGCGACAGCAGGATCGCGGCGCGCAGGTTGTCCATGCGGCCCGACATGTTGGGCGTGTCGAGGCGGATGTCCTCGAAGGCCGCGGGCGGAGGGGCGGCGCCGTGGCTGTCGTAGAGCATGTAGGAACCCGAGAGCAGGATGGCGCGGGCCATGAAGGCCGGGTCGGCCGAGGTCAAAAGGCCCCCCTCGCCGGAATTGAGATGCTTGTAGGTCTGGGTCGAGAAGCAGCCCGCGAGGCCGAAATTGCCCGACCGTTGGCCGTTCCAGGCCGCCCCCATCGTATGGGCGCAATCCTCGATGAGCGGCACGCCGGCCGCGTCCAGCAGGGCGCTCAGCGCCTCCATGTCGCACAGATGCCCACGCATGTTCGACAACAGCATCGCCTGGGGGCGGGTGCGTTCGATCTTGGTGGCCACGTCGTCCAGGTCGACCACCAGGTCCGGCGTGATCTCGGCCAGGACCGGCTCGGCGCCGGCGGCGGCGATGGCGCCGGGGACGGGGGCCAGGGTGAAGCCGTTGGTCAGGACCCGGTCGCCCGGGCCGACCCCCAGGGCCCGGAGCGCGGTGGCCATGGCGATCCCGCCCGACGCGACGGCCAGGCAGAACGGCGCGCCCTGCCAGGCGGCGAAGGCGGCTTCCAGCTCGGCCGCGGCACCCCGCTCGCCCGGGGCCAGGTTGTAGCGGTGCAACCGACCCGAGCGCAGCACGTCGATCGCCGCGGCGATGGCATCGTCGGGGATCGGCTCCTGCTGGGTGAAGTTTCCCTCGAACGGTCGCATGGGGCCTCGCTGGGTTGGGGGCTGGGGTCAGATTGGGGGGCGGAGGCGGGCGGTGCAATGGTCAGGCGGACGGAGCCGTTCCAGCGCCGGGCCGGGGGGCGGCGCTGCTTCGTTGGTTCGAGGTAGTTTATAGCGGCCAAGCTCCCCCAACATTGATGCGGCGCGCACCGCTGGCCAGAGCGCCGGTCCCGGGGACGGCCCGGCGCTGGCACGGCGGCCTGCGGCCTCGATTCCGTGCCGGGACACATTCGCCGTCGCGGACATCCTCGCCCCCGCCGCTCATCCCCCCCCGCCGCCAGCCGCCGCGCCGTCGCCAGGTATCCCGG
>JBCCCB010000054.1:0-16555 GCA_039033775.1 Pseudomonadota bacterium
ATGGCCTCGGGGCTGTGCATTGCCGATGAGCCCGATATATGGGGCCCGATAGCGCCTGCCAAGAGAGCCGCCGTGACCGTTCCCTATGCCTGCGATCCCGCCGACAGTCGCGGGCGGCTGCATCCCGAGGAGGAAAGCGCCTTTCGCTCCTGTTTTCAACGGGATCGGGACCGCATCATCCATGCCAGCGCGTTCCGGCGGCTGAAGCACAAGACCCAGGTGTTTATCGAACATGAAGGGGATTACTTCCGCACGCGGCTGACCCATTCCATCGAGGTCGCCCAAGTGGCGCGGACGCTTGCCAAGCATCTGGGACTGAATATCGAACTGACCGAGGCCGTGGCTTTGGCCCACGATCTGGGCCACCCGCCGTTCGGGCATACGGGTGAGGACGCGCTGGCGCGGCTGATGGCACCCTATGGCGGGTTCGATCACAACGCCCAGGCGGTGCGCATCGTGACCTCGTTGGAGCGGCATTATGCGGAATGGGATGGGTTGAACCTCACCTGGGAAACCATTGAAGGGATTGCGAAACATAACGGGCCGGTGGGCCAGCCGGTGCCCTGGGCTTTGGCGGGCTACGATGCCGGGCATGACCTGGAACTGAGCACCCATGCCTCGGCCGAGGCGCAGGTGGCGGCCCTGTCGGATGACATCGCGTATAACAACCACGACCTGCATGACGGGCTGCGGGCGGAGTTGTTTTCCACCGATGAACTGGCGGAATTGCCGGTGCTGCAGGACTGCTTCGCAAGGGTCGATGCGAAGTATCCGGGGCTGAACTATTACCGGCGGCGGCATGAGGCGCTGCGGCGGTTCTTCGGGGTGCTGGTGGAGGACGTGATCTCGGAGACGGAGACGAATCTGGCGGCTTTGGCCCCCGAGACGCCAGCCGACATCCGGCAGGCGGAAAAGATGATGGCGCGGTTTTCGCCGGCGCTATGGCGCGATCTGAAGGTGATCCGGCAGTTCCTGTTCGACCGCATGTATCGCGCGCCGGCGGTGATCGAGATGCGGGCCCAGGTGACGCAGGTTGTCGAGGACCTGTTCCCGCACTTCATGGCCAACCCGGGCGACCTGCCCAAGCAGTGGCGCAAGGATGTGGAGGCGGTGGACGGCGAGACGGCGCTGGCGCGGATCGTCTGCGACTATATCGCGGGCATGACGGACCGCTTCGCGCTGCAATGCCACGACCGGTTCGTGGGCGGCTGGACCTATGGGGACGCGCCGCCCCCGTAATGGCGGATGCCGGAGTTGGACCGGGCTGGCGGCGGGGGCGGACCGGCGACATGTCCGCTCGTGGCCCCGGCGTTGCGTTGACCTCTCGCGGCCAGGTGATAGACCCGCGCGGATCGCTGTCAGGAAGCCTCCCATGCATCTCTTCGCCGACATCCGTGTGCTCGTGATTGAGACGCTTGGCGCCCTCGCGAGCGAGGGCGTGATCCCCGACGGGCTGGACATGGCCAACGTTGCCGTCGAGCCCCCGCGCGACGCGGCCCATGGGGACATGGCGACCAACGCGGCGATGGTTCTCGCCAAGCCTGCGCGAATGAATCCGCGCGACATCGCCGAGGCGCTGGCGCCTCGGCTGACGGCCGATCCGCGCGTCGTGTCGGCCGAGGTTGCGGGCCCGGGGTTCTTGAACCTACGGCTGGCGCCAAGCGTCTGGCAGGAGGTTGTCGCCGACGTTCTGGCGCGGGGGGCTGATTTCGGGAAATCGACCATGGGGCAGGGCACCAGGGTCAATGTGGAATATGTGTCGGCCAACCCGACGGGGCCTTTGCATGTGGGACATACGCGGGGCGCCGTCTTCGGCGATGCGCTGGCCTCGCTGCTGGCTTACGCGGGTCACGACGTGACACGGGAATATTACATCAACGATGGCGGCGGGCAGGTCGATACGCTCGCCCGATCGGTCTACCTGCGGTATCTGGAAGCCCACGGCCAGGACGTGACGTTCGAGAGCGGGCTTTATCCCGGCGGCTATCTGGTCACGGTGGGCGAAGCGCTGAAGGCCAAGGTCGGCGACGCCTATGTCGACAAGGGCGAGCAGTATTGGCTGGCCGAGATACGTGAGTTCGCCACCGACGCGATGATGGACCTGATCCGGTCGGATCTGAAGCTGCTGGGCGTCGAGATGGACGTCTTCTCCTCCGAGAAGGCGCTCTATGGCACGGGCAAGATCGAGGCGGCCATCGGCGCCCTGCGTGCCAGGGATCTGATCTACCGCGGCACGCTGGAGCCGCCCAAGGGCAAGCTGCCCGAGGATTGGGAGGCGCGGGAGCAGACCTTGTTCCGCTCGACCGCCTATGGCGACGACCAGGACCGGCCGATCCAGAAGTCGGACGGCGCCTGGACCTATTTTGCCCCCGACATCGCCTATCACTGGGACAAGTGCCAGCGCGGCTTCGACGCGCTGATCAACGTGTTCGGCGCCGACCATGGTGGCTACGTCAAGCGGATGAAGGCGGCGGTGGCCGCGCTCAGCGACGACAAGGTGCCCCTGGACATCAAGCTGACGCAGTTGGTGAAGCTGATGCGCGACGGCGAGGAGCTGAAGATGTCCAAGCGCGCCGGCACCTTCGTGACCCTGGCCGATCTGGTCGAGATGGTCGGGCCCGACGTCACCCGATTCATCATGCTGACCCGCAAGAACGATGCGCCGCTGGATTTCGACGTGGACAAGGCGTTGGAACAATCGAAGGACAACCCGGTTTTCTACGTCCAATACGCCCATGCCCGGGTGCAATCGGTGCTGCGCAAGGCGGGCGATCAAGGGATCGACGCGACCGACGCGTCCCTCAAGACCGCCGATCTGGCCGCGCTCGATCATCCGGCGGAACACGTCGTCGCCGCCAAGCTGGCCGAATGGCCGCGTTTGATCGAGATCGCGGCCCGCACGCACGAGCCGCATCGGGTGGCGTTCTACCTCTATGATCTGGCCAGCAGCTTCCACGCCTTGTGGAATCGCGGCAATGACGAGCCCGGCTTGCGCTTCCTGCAGGACGACGCGGCCACAAGTCGCGCGAAGATCGCGCTGGCCCGTGCCGTTTCCGTTGTAATCGCGGCGGGCTTGGGTATTCTTGGTGTCGAGCCCGCGCAAGAGATGCGCTGACGACCCCAAAGGGGCGGAGCGCGCGAGGGCAGAGCAGAGGCGGGGCAGCAGGTCAACCTGCGCCCCTTGGGCAGTGACGATAACCATCCGGAGGCGACGCCCGCCGTCCGGAGGAGGGCAGGCATATGGCGGACATGGATTATTTCGGCGCGGATTACGGCGCAGAGGAGCCTTCGCGCTTGGCGGAGGCGGCGCGCAACTTCGGGCTGGTCAATTGGGCCGGGGCGCTGACCTCGCTGGGTCTGACGGCGGGCATGGCCGTCTGGGCCGTGAATATGACATTCCGCGACGTGTCCGGCGTGCCGGTGATCGCCGCCTTGGAAGGACCCATGCGGGTCGAGCCGGCCAATCCGGGCGGCCGCGTGGCGCCGTTCCAGGGCATGGCTCTGTCGGACATCACGTCCGGTGGCCCCGCCGCGCCCGCGCCCGATCAGATCGTGCTGGCGCCGCCGCC
The DNA here is from genome assembly GCA_039033775.1 of Pseudomonadota bacterium. GTDB lineage: Bacteria > Pseudomonadota > Alphaproteobacteria > Rhodobacterales > Rhodobacteraceae > Jannaschia. The sequence goes on from JBCCCB010000054.1 coordinate 3,570, forward strand.
GGTCGAACTAGAGGCCGCGCCGTTGGGCGAGCGTCTGGCCGCCGCGGGGCAGATTGCCGCGCCCGAGATTGCCACGCCGGACCTCGCTGCCCAGGCTGTCGTGGAACGCGCCACCGACTTGATCGCCGCGCCGGCCGTCGCCCTGGCATCCGACGTGGCAGAGTTGCAGGTGACGCCCCTGGGGGGGCTGGATGCGCCGGTCGAACTGATCTCGGCCTCGGCGCCCGCGACCCTGCCCGAGACGCCGCCTGTGACCGAGCCGGAAGCACCCGTCGCCGCCGCGGCCGTCACCGTGCCCGGCGTCGTCCGGACCGAGCGTCCGCGCCTGCGCCCCGTGCGCCGGGTCGCGACCGTCGCCACGCCCGCCGTCGTCACCGATGCGGCCCCGGCTGCGGTGCAGACCGTATCGACCGCCACAACGGCTGTTCGCGAAGTCGCCCCCGGCGATGTGGCCCCCGGCACGCGCGTCGTCCAACTGGGCGCCTTCGACAGCGAGGCCCTGGCGCGGGGCGAGTGGGACCGGCTCTATGGCCGCTTCGGCGATTTCATGGAGGGCAAGTCCCGGATGATCCAGAAGGCCCGGTCGGGCGGTCGTGACTTCTGGCGCCTGCGCGTCGTGGGCTTCGATGACGGCTCGGATGCCCGCCGCTTCTGTTCGGCGCTGCTGGCGCGGGATGCGGCCTGCATCCCCGTCACCATGCGCTGAGGCCGAGACCTTTGGCCGGGGCCTTCATCCTGGGCTGCGAAGGCCCTGTCCTGACGGAGCGGGAGGCGGCCTTCTTTCGCGATGCCGATCCCTGGGGTTTCATCCTGTTCGCACGCAATGTTCAGACGCCCGACCAGGTGCGGGCGCTGACGGCCGCGTTATGTGACAGCGTCGGACGCGCCGCGCCGATCCTGATCGACCAGGAAGGCGGGCGCGTGCAGCGTCTGGGCCCGCCCTTCTGGACCCGTTGGCCCCGACCCTTGACGCAGATGTCGCGGGCCACCGATCCGGTCCGCGCCATGTTCTTGCGCGCGACCCTGATCGCGCGGGAACTGCGCGACGTGGGTATCGACGTGAATTGCACGCCCACCGCCGATATCGCGGGCGAACACACCCATCCCTTCCTGTTATCCCGCCTTTACGGCCATTCGCCCGAAACCGTCACCGCCCGCGCCCGGGCCAACGCCGAGGGTTGCCTGGCGGGCGGGGTGCTGCCGGTCCTGAAGCACATCCCCGGCCATGGCCGGGCCAATGCGGACAGTCATCTGACCCTGCCACGCGTCGCCACCGCGCTGGACGACCTGCGCGCGACCGACTTCCAGGTCTTTCACGCCCTGGCCGACCTGCCATTGGGCATGACGGCCCATGTGGTCTACGAGGCGATCGACCCCGATCTGCCCTGCACCATCTCCCATCCGGTCATCGACGAGATCCGGCAGCAGATCGGCTTCGACGGCCTGCTGATGACCGACGACATCTCCATGGGCGCGCTGCCTGGCGACATGGCCCATCGCTGCCACGGGTCCATCGCGGCGGGGTGCGATCTGGTCCTGCATTGCAACGGCCTGTGGGACGACATGCAGGTGGTCGCGGACACCGTCCCCGCGCTGTCGGGTCGGGCGCTTGAGCGGGCCGAGCGGGCCCTGACGCTGCGCAGCCCGCCCGCCGCGCTTGACATCGACGCCGCGCGGGCCGAACTCTCGGACCTTACCGCCGCCTGAGGAGGCCCGCCTGGCCGAGGACGACTTCATCGAAGGCCCCGCCCGTGACGATGCTGCGGATGTCGAGGCACGCCTCGCCGCCGAGGCGCTGATCGTCGACGTGGATGGGTTCGAGGGGCCGCTGGACGTGCTGCTGACCCTGGCGCGGACCCAGAAGGTGGATCTGCGCACGATCTCGGTCCTGCACCTGGCGCGGCAATATCTGGCCTTCGTGGATAAGGCGCGGGAACTGCGGTTGGAACTGGCGGCCGATTACCTGGTGATGGCCGCCTGGCTGGCCTTCCTGAAATCCAAGCTGCTGCTGCCGCCCGACCCCGAGGAGGAAGTGTCGGCCGAGGATCTGGCCGCGCATCTGGCCTTCCAACTCGAACGGCTGGAAGCCATGCGCAAGGCCGCCGCCCGTCTGATGGCCCGCGACCAGCTGGGCCGCGACGTCTTCGCCCGGGGTCAGCCGCAACAGGTCACGCGGGCCAAACGGGTGACCTATACGGCGACCGTGCTGGACCTGATGCAGGGCTACGCGCGGCTGCGCACGAAGGACGATTTCCGCCCCTTCGTGATGGATCGCGAGGGCGTCTGGACCATGGAGGAGGCGCTGGACCGCCTGCGCCCGATCATCGGCCATGTGGGCGATTGGACGGATCTGGTGTCCTTCCTGCCCGAAGGCTGGGATGCCGACCCGGCCCGGCGCCGGTCGGCCACGGCGTCGACCTTCGCGGCCACGTTGGAATTGGCGAAGAACGGGGTTCTCGAACTGAAGCAGGACGACACCTTTGGCCCGATCCGCATCCGAGGGCGGACATGAGCGATGTCCAACCCCTCTTCGACGCGCCGCCCCTGGCCGAGCAGGAGCGGATGGTGGAGGCGATCCTGTTCGCCTCGGCCGAGCCAGTCACCGTGGCCGAACTGCATGCGCGGCTGCCCCATGGCTGCAACGCGCCCTCCGCGTTGGAACAGTTGCAGAAGCGCTACGACGGCCGCGGCGTCCGCCTGACCCGCGCGGGCGATGCCTGGGCGATCCGCACGGCGCCAGACTTGGCCTTTCTGATGACGCGCGAAACGGTCGAGACCCGCAAGCTGAGCCGCGCGGCCATCGAGACGCTGGCCATCATCGCCTATCACCAGCCGGCCACGCGGGCCGAGATCGAGGAGATTCGGGGTGTCTCCGTCTCGAAAGGGACCATCGAGCAGCTGATGGAGATGGAGTGGATCAAGCTGGGCCAGCGACGCGAAACACCGGGGCGGCCCATCACCTTCGTCGTCACGCGCAGCTTTCTGGATCATTTCGGCCTCAGCTCGCCCCGTGATCTGCCGGGTCTGAAGGAATTGCGGGCCGCCGGTCTTCTCGACAGCAGCCCGCCACCCGATATGTCTTCCGAAGAACAGGAGGAGGATCAGGACGACTTGTTCGTTCCGCCGCCCCCAGACGAGGAGTGACGATATGCTGAACTCGATCCTGCGCATGGTCGCCTGGCGCGGCCTGTCCAAGCTGGTGGGCGGCAAGGCCGTCCGGAATGCCCGCATGGCCGACCGCGCGTTGCGGATGGCCCGCCGCTTCCGCCGCTAAAGCGTTTCGCGACAGACCCGACGCACAGCTTGTCGCGAGATGCCGTGCCACGTTCATAAGGTACGAGCGCTTCGCGTTCCGCTGCTGTTGCAGGTTAAACGCGAGATGCTTTAGCCCGCCGTTCAACAATTCTGTGTCATGGGTGCACTGGCTTGGAGCGGACGGTCGAGCTTAGCCGTGGACCGGGATCAAGCCCGCAGGGCGCCGGTCCATCGCGTTGCCAGTGGGTCTCGAACCAATGGCGCGCCACTGGCGACCGTCCCCCGGCACGGCGATCCGGCCGATATCAGCGCAATGCTCCGGGCTTCTGCGGATCTGGCTGAAATAAAACGCACCCGCAAAACCGTTGGATTGCCGCACCACGGCCCAGCGATGGACCGGCTTGCACTCCGCGGATCAACGTCCGCTCCAGGCCAATTGCACCAGGTTTTCCGGACGATGCTCTAGCCGCGCCGCGCCCGTCGCCAGGCACCCGGTGGCATGCCTTCATGTTTCCGGAAGGCGGCAGTCATGTGCGACTGGCTCGAGAAGCCGCAATCCATGGCGATGGCCACCAGGGGCTCATCCGTATGTTCGAGCAGTTCTTTGACCCGCGTGATCCGGCGGTCGGTTAGGAATTGGTGCGGGCTCATATTGGTCGCGGCCCGGAAGGCGCGGCTGAACCCATACACGTTCATGTCCAGCAATGTCGCCAATTCCGTCATGCTGATCCGGTCCGCCAGTCGATCCTCCATGTCGTCGATGACACGGCCCAACGACAGGGGATCCAAGGGCCGTGCCTCCGCTTGCGGGCCTTGAATTTCGCCGGCCAGACGCAAAAGATTGGCCGAGATGATATAGGCTAGGCTGTCGGCATAAAGCGGACCGCCTGGATTGCCCTGAATTGCCTCATCGACAAGCTTCAGTCCCAAGTCGAAGATCAGGGGGTCCCCGAAAGCTTGTTCGTGCAAGGCCCCGGTGTCCACCGGCCGCGCGTCGTTGCCGAATTCTTCCCAGGCTCGGTCCAGAAGCGTGCGGGGCAGGGCCAATGCCGACAGATCGAAATCGCAATGCGCCTCGCAGCCGACGGATTCGTCGGGGGCGGCCAGCAGCATCGTGCCGCGCCGCCAAGCCGTGGTGAAAAAGCCCGATCCCATATCGCTCCGGCCCGTCCCGGCGCCGCCTTCGGCCAGTTGCAACAGGAAATCCGGTCGGGCGGGATCGAAATAGGAGCCCGGTGGATTGTCGCGAACCTGAAAGACCGACACCGCCGTGGACCCGATGGGGGCGTAGGCGACAACCGACGGGGTGGTGCCGTTTCGACCGGTCTCGTTAAGCTGACGCCGCCCGACCGCCCCGCGAATGTAGGGCGCACGCGGAGCACTGGGTTTCTGGTCGGATGCCAGCAGGGGGGATGGCTTCAGCCGAGTTTCGGTCATGGCAGTTTGCAATCCAAAGCGCTTTGAGTGCCGGTCGGCGCCGCCGGACGGTTCCACGGTTTGCGCAAATTCGCTATCACATTCTTGCGTGCTGGCGTTCTGCCTCAAAGTCGCGACGAGATGACGCAACGGAAACTTGAGTAGATCAAGAACAGAGGGGGCCTAGCGCCGCAGGGATGTGAAACATCAGAAGAAAATAGTAATTCCAGGAATTCGGTCGCCAGTCTCTCGTTGGGTCGGAACCGTGGCAACGGGCGCGCTCCGCCGCATTGCGTCATCTTTTGCCGCCAGGGGTCGTGGGGGCGATGATCGAGGTGACAGTCCGATTGTCAGTCTTGCTGGTAGGGTCTCCACCGGGTCAATCATGGCGCCGGATCTGTGGTCTTTTCAGGTGGCCTTTGCTTGTTCAGGCCGGCACGGTCCAATTCGCGCGTAGCCACACGGCCCAGCCAAATCACCAGCAGGCCGAACGCGCAGAGCCCGCCAATGCCCAACCAGAGCCTGGTGCGAGTCGCCCCGATCGAGGCGAGCCCGCCCATCTCGCCGATCCAGACCATGGCCAAGGTGCCAGGCGCCAGCCCGGCGATCGTCGCCGAAAGATACGGCCCCAGCCGAATAGCCGTCAGACCCAGAAGCCAATTCTGCACGGTAAAGGGCAAGACCGGGGTCAGCCGCAGCAGCGTGACGAAGACGAATCCATTGTCGGCGATGGCGCGGTCGGCCGCGCGGACCCGCGGCCCGTCGAGACGGCGCATCAGCGGTCCGCGCAACCAATGCCGGCCGATCAGATACGGCGGGATCGCGCCCAGAAGGCTGCCCAGCATCGACAGGGGATAGCCCCACCATCCGAAGGCCAGCCCTCCGGCGATGGACATGGCCGCGGCGGGCAGGGGCAGGATGACCACGACCACATAGACCGCCACGAACACGACACCGCCCCAGGCGCCGTGCGACGCCACCCAGTCGCGCATCTGCGGCACCCAATCACGCCACGGCAAGAGCCACATTCCGAAGGCCAGGACGGCCAGCAGCGCCGGCCAGATCAGAAGCTTCCAGGCTTGGGTCGACCGGGCGCCGTCAGCGGTGGAAGGGGGCACGGGGCGGGTCATCGTTGCAAGGCATAGGGTGCCAAGGTCCACAGCCGCAAGGGGCGTGCATCTTTGGTCGGTCCGTCAGGCGTCGTCTTCGCGCACGCGAAAGGCCGGAAGCGGGGGGTGCGACAGGCCCGACATCTCGGCGACCGGGTCTTGCTCGAACCGGTTAGCCCCGCTGGGATCGCAATCGCGCACGTAGCGGCGCAGGAGACCGGCGTAAAATTCCAGATCCGCCGCCTGTGCCTCGACCCCCGCCATGGCCTGGGCCATCCCGTCGGAGGCGGATGGATCGTTTCGAATCTGTGGAAAGGCCGACAGGGCGCCCGCCATGTCCAGCAGCGGACGGGCGACATCGTCCAGCGCCCGCAGGCCCAGGGCTTCGCGATGGGCCAGGGTCGGCCGGTCGAACCCAGTCCGCGCGGCGAAGGCGGTCTGGAGGCCGCCGATGAAGTATTTGAACTTCAGATTGGCCAGCAACCGGTCCCCCCGGGGGCGGCCCACCGTCAGCGTCAGGCCGCCAAGGATCAGGCCGGGCAAGGCGATTTCGTCCGTCGGCCGGTCGATGCGTGTCGGGGCGGCCTGGAATGCCTCGGCCATCAACGGCGCGATCCGCGCGACCAGCCTGGCGTCCAGGACATCCGCCAGGCGGTTCTGCGACGTGAATGTCAGGCGATGCCGGAAGCCCGGCCGAAGGATGGTGGCGCGGGGCACTAGGACCGGCGCCGAAGCGTCGCCATCCCGCTGCACCGACAGCGAAAACATTTCCGCTTCCAGCCCATGTTTTCCGTGGTCCAACGTCTGCTCCCGGAGGTCGTCACCTCCACCCGACTTTAGCACTAGGATTAAGTGATTGCCAAAACCTTTACATGGGGTGCACAGGCGCTTTTCGCTTGCTGATCCAGGACAGCAAGGCGTCGCGGTCCGGCGCCAGCGCCTCGGCCAGGCCGCCCGAAAAATCGTCCAAAGCGGCGACGTTCAAGCGGTTCACACCCACCAGGACGTCGATTCCCCGGTCCAGCGCCATCGCGATCAGGGGGCGGAAACCGCGTCCGGCGGCTTCGTGCTTGCCGAATTTGTTGACCACAAGGACGTCCACCCCGGTCTCGAGCCGCGCTTCGGCGGCGGCCACGGCGGTCTCCAACCCTTCGGGGTCGAGGCGGCAGCCCCGCGCCGCGGGGCCCAGCGATTGCGAAATTCGGATCGTGGGGCCATCGGGCAGGACGACGGCATCCATGTCGCAACGCTCGGTTCCCGGCACGTCGCGGTTCACCTGGACGATGCCCGCCAGCCGCCAGCCCGCCGCGATGGCCGCGCGGGCGGTGTCGTGCAGAAGCGGATCCAACTCACCGCTGCCATCGGTCATGGTATAGGCCAGCCGCATGGATCCGTCGGTGCCACGGCGCGCGGGTTTGGACAAGACTTGACCTCGGGCCGTCGGGGCCGGAAGGCTGCGGAGATGTCTGAAACCTTCCCCCGGATCGAGCCTCTGGGCGAGGCGGCCCTGCTGGTGCGCTTCGCCGACCGATTGGACGACGGGGCGAACCGGGCCTGCGTGGCCTTCCGCGCGGCGCTGGAGGCCGATCCGCCGGACGGGGTATTGGAGACGGCGTCGTCCCTGGGCTCCGTGCTGGTGCGCGCCACGGGCGACCTGTCCGGTGCCCTGGCCGACCTCGTCGCGTCGCGCGATTGGGCCGCGGTGCCGCCACCGCCCCGGCGGCTATGGCGCATCCCGTGCAGCTATGGCGGCGAAGACGGGCCGCAATTGGCCGAGACGGCACAGATGGCCGGAATGTCCGAGCAGGAGGCCGTGATCGCCCTGTCGGGCGCCCGCGTCCGCGTGCTGGCCTTGGGCTTCGCGCCGGGGATGCCGTATCTGGGGATCCTGCCCGAGGCCTGGGATCTGCCGCGTCAGACCGGGCTGACACCCAAGGTGCCGGAGGGCGCGCTGGTCCTGGCGGTCCGGCAATTCGTGCTGTTTGGCACCGAAGCGCCCACGGGCTGGCGGCAGGTCGGCCGAACGGCGTTCGGGTGTTTCGAGCCGTCCCGCGCGCGGCCCATCGCGCTGTCACCGGGCGACGAAGTCGTCTTCCCCGCCGTCTCGCCCGGCGAGCTGAGGGAGCGGGCCGAGGCCGATCCGGAGCGCCATGGCGGCGCGGTCTGGGAGGTTTTGGCGTGAGCGGCTCGTCGGCTCGGCTGAGCCTCCTCGCCTGCGGCCCGCTGGTCACGGTCCAGGACGGGGGGCGGCCGGGCCATCTCTCCCAGGGGCTGGCCCGGGGTGGCGCCGCGGACCGGCGCGCCCTGGACGAGGCGGCGGCCCTGCTGGGGCAGGGCGGCGCCGCGATCGAGACGCCTGGGGCGCCGATCACGCTCCGGGCCGAGGCCGGGACCGTCCTGGCGTTGACCGGCGCGCCGATGCGCGCCGATCTGGGGGGGCGGCCCCTGGCCTGGCATGCCGCCCATGCGGTGGCACCGGGTGAGGTGCTGACGCTGCGGCCATCGGGGGCGGGGGTCTATTCCTATGTCACGCCGCTGGGCGGCGTGCGGACGCCCAAGGTGATGGGCGCACGGGCGGCGCATTTGATCGCTGGAATCGGCCGGGCCTTGGCAGCCGAAGATGAGCTGGACATCGACGGCGGTCAGGTCCCGCCCCGGCGGCTGTCGCCGGAGCCGGACCGTTGGGGCGGCGGAACCCTGCGGATCGTGCCCACGCCGCAGACGCGGTTGTTCCCAGAAGCGGAACGGGCCCGTTTCGAGGCCGCCATCTTCACCCGGTCGCCCCGGGGCAATCGGCAGGGGATCCGGCTCGATGGGCCGTCTTTCGCGACCGAGGGGCAGTTGAACCTGCTTTCCGATTTCATCCTGCCGGGGGACGTGCAGATGACGGGGGACGGCGTGCCCTACATCTTGGGGCCGGAATGCCAGACGACGGGGGGGTATCCGCGGATCGGTCATGTGATCGCGGCCGACTTGCCGCGCGCCCTGCAGGCGCCGCCGGGCGCGTCGATCCGATTCCGGTTCGTGACGATCGAAGCGGCCCGGATGGCGCAGCGGGCGCGTCCGGGCATCGCCCCGCTGGTGCAGGATCCCCGAAACATGGATCTGCGCAATAAGCAACTGATCGGCGGGGTGATTTCCGCCAAGGAGGAGTGATGAAGGTCGATCTGAACGCGGATATGGGCGAAAGTTTCGGGCCCTGGGTGATGGGCGACGACGCGACGCTGCTGGAGATCGTGACCTCCGCCAATATCGCCTGCGGCGCCCATGCCGGGGACCCGGACGTCATGGCGAAGACCATGGCGCTGGCGGCGCAGAACGGGGTCGGGATCGGGGCCCATCCGGGATTTCCGGACCTGCAAGGGTTCGGACGCCGGCGATTGCCGATCGCGGGTGAGACATTGGGAAACCTGGTGGCGTGGCAGGTCGGTGCGGCCAAGGGGATGGCGGCCTCGGTCGGGGCACGGGTCCGGCATGTGAAGCTGCATGGCGCGTTGGCAAACATGACGTCCGAGGACGCGTCGCTGGCCCGCGACGCCTATGAGGCGGTGCTGCGGGTCGATCCCGATGTGATCCTGCTGGTCCTGGCGGGTACGGCGCAGGAGGCGGTGGCGCGGGATCTGGGCGCCAATTGGGCGGGAGAGATTTTCGCCGACCGGGCCTATGAGGACGACGCGACCTTGGTGCGGCGCGGGACGCCGGGCGCCATGGTCCATGACCCGGACGAGGCGGCGGCGAACATGGTGCGCTTCGTCAAGGAAGGCGCGATCTTCGCGCGGTCCGGCAAGCGGATCGACGCGGCCTGCGATTCCATCTGCCTGCATGGGGACGGACCGGAAGCCGTGGCCATCGCCCGGGCGGTTCGGGCGGCGTTGGAGGCGGAGGGCATCGAGTTGCGGCCCATGGAGAGCCGCCGCTAGGGGCGTGCAGCGCGGTCAAGGCGCCGGATTTGCGGCGATCGGATCCAGGGCGGACCTCGTCCGACCTGGTCGGTCGTCCTCGGCCGGGACCTGGCCGTCGCCGGCCTAGCACTCTCCCGGCGTTGCGTCGCCGGGGCGTCAGCGCAGGCGGGGCGGGGCGCCCGGATCGGGTGCGGCGCGGTTGGGCGCGAGGTCGGGCAGGTCGATCCGCAGGCCGTGGCGGGCGAGGCGGGCCGCCAGCGGGTGATGGGCCTGCAGGAAGGTCACGTCCAGGCTGCCCGCCTCGAGGCCCGAGAAAATCAACGCTTCGGACACGGCGCGGGCCAAATCGGCTTCGGCCCCCGGCACGGCGTCGACCAGGCCGAGGATATGGGACTTCGCGCCGTCCTCGTAGGTGACGCCCGCCAGATAGGCGCTGCGTGCCAAGCCCGCTGCCAGGGTCAGCTTGCCGTCCAGCGCGGTCAGCAGGACCTCGGGCAGGCCGCCGGGCGGAGCAATTTCTTGGATCCGGCGTTCGTCTTCTTCGGGTGCCTGGGCTAGGGTATCGCACAGCCAGGCCATGGCTTCGGGCGCCAAAAGCTGGGCCGAAGGCGCATCGTCCAGGTTGAGGCCGAGGCCCAGGGTCTCCTCGGACAGCATGCGGGCCAGGCGCCGTCCCGACAGCGTGGCGGTCGGGGCGGCGCCGGCGAAGGCTTCGAGCCGATCCGGCAGATCGAAGGCCAGGGCGTAGCGGGTGCCGTCGACCTCGAACAGGCGCGGCGTGACGGTGTCGCCGTCGGCGGCATCCAGCAACAGGTGAAGCTCGGCCTCGGCCAAGCGCTCGAAGAAGGCGAGGCGGGCGGCGTCGCTCTCCTCGGCCCGCAAATGGGCCTCGTCGAGGGGGGTGAGCGTCATGGCGGGTCTCCGACCGGGGCTAAGGCATCCTGGATCGCGGCGCGCAGGGCGGGCAGGGTGTCGGTCTCGAACCAGGGGTGTTTCTTGAGCCAGGCGGTATTGCGCCAGGACGGATGGGGCAAGCACCAGACCCGCGGCGCATGGGCCCGCCAATCGCGCACGCGATCGGTCACGCGGCCCTTTCCCAGATGCCAGTCCTGTGCGTAGCCGCCGATCAGGAGCGTTACGGGCGGGTCGCCGGCATGGGCGATGGCCTGCGCGCGCCAGAGCTTGGCGCAGATTTTGGGCGGCGGCAGGTCGCTGCCTTTGGCGTCGTAGCCGGGAAAGCAGAAGGCCATGGGAATGATGGCGACCCGGCCACGGTCCCAGAAGGTGGCCTCGTCCACGCCCATCCAATCGCGCAGGCGGATGCCGGACGGGTCGTCGAAGGGCTTGCCCGACCTGTGGACGCGCATCCCCGGGGCTTGCCCCGCGATCAGGATGCGCGCGCCGGGCCGGAACCAGACGACGGGCGCCGGGGCATGGGCCGTGGCCGTCGCCGCGAAGCGGTCGGCGCAATGGCGGCAGGCGGCGATGTCGTCACGGATCGACATGGATCTCCGGTCGGGCGAGGGCGGATCGAACGGCCTGGCGCAGGGCAGGCAAGGTCTCCGTTTCGAACCAGGGATGTCGCTTCAGCCAGGCGGTATTGCGCCAGGACGGATGGGGCAAGCAGAACAGGTCGGGTGCGTGGTCCTGCCAGTCGCGGACCCGGTCGGTGACCCGGCCCCGGCCCAGATGCCAGTCTTGGGCCCGCCCCCCGACCAAAAGGGTGATGGCGGGCGCGCCCAGATGGGCGAGGACCCGGTCGCGCCACAGGCGGGCGCAGTCGGGGGGCGGGGGGATGTCGCCGCCGCTCGCGTCGTAGCCGGGAAAGCAAAGGCCCATGGGCACGATGGCGACGTTGCGCCGGTCGAGGAATGTCTCGCGGTCCAGGCCCATCCAGTCACGCAGCCGGTGGCCCGACGGGTCGTCGAAGGGAATGCCCGAGCGGTGGGCGCGCAGGCCGGGCGCCTGGCTCGCGATCAGGATCCGGGCACCCGGGCGGAACCAGACCAGCGGCGCCGGCCTGTGGGCGGTCGGCGTGGCGGCGAAGCGGTCGGCACAATGGCGGCAGGCCGCGATGTCGTCGGGCAGGGGCATGGAAGCCGAGGTAGGCTCGTCGCGGCCCGGATCAAAGGCCTTCGGGTGTCGACGGCGCTTGTCCGGGCGATGGGCCAGCGATACGGTGGCGCCGTCACGATGGAGATTTTATGGCCCGGTGAGGTTGGGGAGGCTCTGATGCCCCCCGTTGCAACGATCTCGGCAAGGAAACCCGTCCCCAGGTGAGGGGCGTCTTCCTGGCTGGCCTCCTTATCCAGGCGCGGGCACGGCCCACGCCGATCCCCGAAGGATCGACACCATGACACGGGACTATTCCCAGGTCTTTTCCACCAAACCGGCAACGGCCTCGGCCCGCCCATTTCCGTTGCAGGGCCTTGGTTGGCAGCGCTTCTTCGCCCAGCAGATCTCGGTCGAGGAAATGGCGGAGACTCCGCCCTGCCGGGTGATCGAGGTGCATCGCAATGGTCTGCATATCCAGGGCGCCGACGTCCACGCCCTTGTGCCGCCCGGCCCAGAGACGACCGTGGGCGATTGGTTGCTTTGGGATGCCGCGCGTCCGGCCAATAGCCGGGTGCTTGCCCGCAAGAGCCTGATCGCGCGGCGCGCGCCGGGCCACGACCGGCGGCGGCAATTGATCGCGGCCAATCTGGACACGGCCTTCATCACCTCGTCCTGCAACGTCGATTTCAACGTGGCCCGGCTGGAGCGCTACATCGCCCTGGCACTGGACGCGGGGGCTACACCGGTCATCGTGCTGACCAAGGCGGACTTGTCCGAAGATGTCGGGGCGTATCTGGCGGCGGCAAGCGGGATCTCAGACCTGGTCGACGCGGTCGCGCTGGATGCGCGGGGCGACGCCCCGGCGGCGCGGCTGGCGCCCTGGTGCAAGCCGGGACAGAAGGTCGCCTTCCTGGGCTTGTCCGGTGTGGGCAAATCGACCCTGACCAACGCGCTGGTCGACGGGGGCCGCACATTCCCCAGCTTCCAGCACCCGTTCTCCATATCCAAGACCTTCAGAGCTGCTGAGTCAATCTACTGCCCTGAATCCACCTTCATCACCTCGAACGAAGTGCTTGCCATCTCAGATCGACCACCAAGTGCCACCAGCCGGCCATTCACCACCTCCAAGCCGTGCGCTGTCCTGAAACCGATCTCTCCGTCGTTTCCTGCTCCAGTCTATCCGCCACCCTTCCAAGTTAAGTGCTAGACTATGATCCCTGCCAAGTAGGCAGTGGGAACCTTCGACTCA
>JBCCCB010000055.1:0-16545 GCA_039033775.1 Pseudomonadota bacterium
GAAAGCCTGATGCTGGCCTTCGTGCCCGCCGAGACGATTACCGGCCTGTTGGGCGGCGACGGCCTGGGCCCCTTCGCGCTGGCCACAATCGTGGGCGTGCCGGCCTATCTGAACGGCTATGCGGCCCTGCCCCTGGTCGGCGGATTGATCGAGCAGGGGATGCAGCCCGGCGCCGGACTGGCCTTCCTGATCGCGGGCGGCGTGACCTCTCTGCCTGCCGCGATCGCGGTCTGGGCGCTGGTGCGGCCGCGTGTTTTCGGGCTCTATATCGCGATGTCGCTGGCCGGGGCGTTCTCGGCGGGATTGATCTGGCAGGCGGTCGCTTGACCGCCGGCGGGCAGGCCTTAACCGCCGAGCGCCAGGAAGAACCGCACCATCTGCGCCGAGGCATCGGGGCCGCTCGCCACCGCATAGCTGCCCGCCGGATCGCCGCCCGACCAGGCATGGCCCGCGCCGGCGATCCGCCAGACCTCCACGGGATGGCCGTCCGCCGTCCGTCCGGCATGCCGGACGGCCCCGTCCCGGCGTTCGCTCGTGACGCCGTCGACGCCGCGCAAGGCCCAATCGGCAGCGGCGGGGGCGACGGTCCGGTCGGCATCGCCGTGGAACAAGATGACCGGCCGCGTCGGGCCCGCTTGATGCGCGGCACCATCGCCGCGCATGGCCGCGAAGGCGCTGGTCAGGTCCCGCGCCGATCCAGGCGCAAGGCCCGAATGCACGCCCGCCGCGGCGAAAACCTCCGGATACCCCGCGGCTACGGCCGCGGCCATGGCGCCACCAGCCGACAATCCGGCCACGAAGGTCCGGCCCTCGGGCACGCCGAACTCCGCACCCAGGTCGCGGGCGATCTCGGCAATGATGGCCGCTTCTCCGGCGCGCCCGGTCTGGCCGGGCTCGAACCAGGTCCAGCAATTCTGGGCGTTCGCCGAGCGGTCCTGACCCGGCCATACCATGACCAGGCGATGGGCTTCGCCCAGCCGGTCCATGCCCGTGCCGCGGGCGAAGTCGTCCGGGTCCTGGCCACAACCATGCAGCATAACGATCAGGCCCGCCGCGCCCTCGGCCCGGACCGAGGCGGGCACATGCAGCCGCACGGCCCGCGCCCCGTGCGCCGTCACCTGCCGCCGCCGCTCCAGGCGCGCTCCGGGCGCCAAATCCGGCCCGTCTGCCCGCTTCCGGGGCCGCAACCCGCGGAGCGTTTCGCCCAAGGGCGCGCGGGCCCGCCGAGGCGGGGTCTCGCCGACGATCTCGGCATCTTCGACATCGCGCGGCGCCGTCCGTTGGGGCAGGACAGCACTCGGCGCCGGTTCGACGTCAGGGACCGCCGCAGGCGCGCCCAAGGCCGCCTGGATCGCCCGGGTCGCGGCCATCAGGTCGCCACCCCTTGTCAGATCCAGCGATGTTTGCATCGCCGCCATGAAGTCCTTCGCCATGTCGTCGTTCCTTTTCCAGCGGCCGCTATCGTATCCGATCGGCCAGGATTTCCTTGACGTCCGGTGGCGCCTGAAGCGCCCCCAGGACATGAATTGCCGCGATGGTCTGCCGCGCCAGGTCCGGTGAGATGTCGGCGGCCAGACGCGCCAGCCCCACGACCTTTACATGCAACATCTCACCGGCCTGCTGCGCGGCCTCCAACTCGGCCCGCGTGATATCTCGAAGGCCCATGTCCAGGACCCGCCGTTCGACGAGCGCCCCAACCTCGGGGCCGTGCCGGTCCAGTTGCGCCCGCACGGCGGTGCGCAGAAAATCGGTCCGGTTGGTATAGAATCCCTCTTCGACCAGCAGGTCGATCCGACCCAGATCCACGTAGCCGAGATTCATGGTGATCTTTTCCGTCTCGACGGGTTTGATCTGGCGCGGCATCACATTTCTCCATCCACTTGGATGGTTAAAGATAAATGCTGCGCAAGCAAGATAGGTCTTGCCGCAACGCAGAAAAAAGGGCCGCCGGAGCGACCCTCATCTCATCTTCGGCCGAGACCGATCATTCCCAGTCGAGCGCGCCCTTCTTCCATTCATAGGCAAATCCGACGGTCAGCACGACCAGGAAGACCATCATCGACCAGAAGGCTGCATCGGTAAGTCCGGCAAAGGACACCGCCCAAGGAAACAGAAACGCGATTTCCAGATCGAAGATGATGAACAGGATCGCCACCAGGTAGAACCGCACATCGAACTTCATACGGGCGTCGTCGAAGGCGTTGAACCCGCATTCATAGGCCGACAGCTTTTCCGGATCCGGCGCCCGCACCGCCAGCACGGCGGCGGCCAGGATCAGGACCAAGCCCAGCCCGATGGCCACGCCCAGGAAGATCAGGATCGGCAGGTATTCCATCAGCATGTCGGACATGGGGCTCTCTCCGGTCTGGTCTCCCCGGTCTAGGTCCCGCGCGGCGGGCGGTCAACGGGGCGACGCTACAGGCGACGAAGGCCGATCAGCGTCGTCTTGACCCAGCCCGACACTCCGCCCGGCCGGGACAGGCGGCACCATTGCTCGGATGGCGTGCAGATGTCGATGGTCCCGCCCTCGCCGGGGCGCAATTGCCCGATCACGGCGCTGTCTGTCCCCGGCCCGGCGCGCAGATTGATCAAGCCGTCGGTGACATTGCCCACGGGTTCCGTCACGGACAGCATGAGGGGCGGGCGGGCGCCGGGTACAATGGGCGGGACCGCGTCCAGGATTTCGGGCGGCAAGGGCCGGACGGTGCCCGGATCGGACGGCAACGGCATGACGGTGATCGCGCTGGGCGGTGCCAAGGGTTCCGGCGCCTCCAGCGCCCGAACGTCTAACCAGCCATAGCTGCCACCGGCCCAGGTCAGACACCAATCACCGCTCACATCGCAGCGTTCCAACTCTGCCCGCCCGCCCGCTGCAAGTTGCGACACCACCGGAAACCAGGTCGCCGGCCCGGCGCGTAGGTCGATGGGTCCGCCGGTGCCATTCCGGACGGATTGCGCCGTCGCGGGCCCGGCCAGTAGGATGGCAGCTATCAGAACAAGGCGTTTCACCGCATCCTTCCGTCCATCTCGGACATGTCGGCGCAAGGGTGATCGCGTCGCTCTCGTTGCGGGGGGTGGATCGCTCTGGCTGCAGAGTGCGAGGAGGAAGGTGGTTATTAGCCAGGGCGAATGGGCGTGCGGTGCCCCCGGTCGGCGACGTCGGATCGGATATCGGGCCCAGGCGCATGTCAGACAATCGCGCCGCATTGTCATCCGATGACAAGCGGGTCCCACACCCTGTTCCGCCACCCGCGTCCCAACCGAACCTTACTTTGCATCAATAGTTTATCTCCACCTAGCCTAAAAAGCCGCCCGGATCGAGCCCCGCCACGTCGCGCCGCATCCCAGGTGGTTCGCCTCAAGACACCCGGCGCCCGTCCATGCGGTCCAAGACCTTGCGAATGGCAGCGGGGGTAATGTCGGCCGCCCGATAGGGCCGTTCGTCCACGGGGGCCTGGGGCACGCGATCCGCCGTCCCATCCAGCACGCGCGAAACCGCGTCGGGCAGGGCGTCGAGCGCGTTGAGCTGGTTTCGCACCCGCATCATCCAGGGACCGTCGGACAGCTTGGCCCGCTGCGGCACCTGGAGCACGATATCGCCCGAATCGACGCCTGGATCGACGAAGTGAACGGTCATACCGGTCAGGTGCGTCTCGTCGTTGTGAACCTGCCAGACTTCCGCCCGCGTGCCCTTGTACCGCGGCAGCAGCGAGGAATGGATGTTCAGCATCCCGGCCTGGGCCGCCGCGATGACGGGTGGCCGGAAGATCGGCGCGCCGGCCATGGTGAGCAGACGCAGATCGAAACCCTGCAACCAGGCGACGGTGTCAGGGGCATTGACGGCCGAACGTTCGACTTCGCGAACCACGCTGCCGGCCGGCCAGTCGGGCGGCGGCCCGGTCTCGGCCCGGAAATGGGCATCTGCGACCGTCTCCTCCCTCCAAACGCGATGTAGGGCCCTGTCATGCGCCGACACAAAGCGCCGCAGGCGCCGGATCAGCGGCGAGGCGCGTTGCTTCGGTGGCTGCGGCGGATCGACGATGGCTAAGATGGCGACCAATGGGTGGTCGCCGTGGCCGGGGCGGGCCGCCAGACGGGCCGCCATATGCCGGGCGAAGGGCGTGTCGACGGCGATCAGACCGATCCCCGCGCTCATGGATCGCGGCCTTCCGGGACGTCGAAGAAGAATTCCCGGTCATCTTGGAAATGGGCCAGAAACGCATCCGGCAGACCGACCCAATCCGGTTCGCCGTCATAGGTTCCCAACTGGGACCGGTGGCAGTCCAACGCGGCGCGTTTCCGCGCCACGAGACCCGCGATCGAGACATGGTGCACCGGGACCGTCCGCGCATAGTCGAGGGCGGCGCGAAGACCCGACACGAAGCCCGCCTTGTTGGACAGACCGTCTGGCCGCCAGGACCGGAAATCCCAGAACCAAACCGGATATTCGCGCAGCTCGGCGCCGCCCAGGCGACCGGCCCGCGCCAGATCGCGGGTGGCCTGCGCCAGGGCCTGGTGGTCGCGATGACCATCGGCCAAGGCGCAGACATAGATCTCGTCCGGCCCGACGCGGGCGACGGTGTCGGCCAATCGCTCGGCCAGGGCGTCGCCATGGGCGCCGAGATCCCCGTCGGGCAGGCGCAGGAAGCTGACCGCCTCGGCCGGGACGCCGAGGATGGCGCAGGCTTCGATGGTCTCCCGCTCCCGCAGGGCGATCACCGCGTCCCGGGTCAGGGTCTGCGCCTCGTCCCCGTCATGGGTCGCCGCCCCATCGGTCACCACCGTGACGTGGACGGACGCACCCGCCGCCCGCTTGCGTTGGATCAGACCGCCGCAGCCCAGCGTCTCGTCGTCGGGATGGGGCGCCAGAACCAGGCAGGGCTTCCGCGACAGCGCCTCGGTCCGGTCCACCGACCGACGCGACAGGACAAGATGCACCAGGCGCATGGCGCCCCGTTCCAGCCTTGGCCAGACACGCTGCATGATGCTTCGGGTCATTTCCACGCTCCTGCGATCCTGGCGGATCCTTTTCCGAAGGCGGGCGCGCTGGCAATGGGGACGGCGTCATTTGCCACCGGGACGTGCCGCCGCGGTCGCCAAGCTGCGGATCGCCGGGGCAGGACCCGTTCTCTGGCCGATTGCAATCGTGCGGCCGGGATGCACAGGGCCCGCCCCAAAAGCACATCGACCACATCCATCGCCTACAGCGCGTTCAGCACCTCGACCGACGGATCCCCCGTCACCGGCAGCCCCCGGGCCCGCTGGAACGCCTCGATGGCGCGGCGCGTATTCGGCCCGATCACACCGTCGTCGCCTTGGGTGTCGAACCCGGCGGCGGTCAGCTTTTGCTGCAACTCCACCCGCTGCGACTTCCGCAGGCCATAGCGATCCGGCCCGAATTCGGCCTGCAAAGGCCCGCGCCCGGCGATCCTGTGGGCCAGGTAGCCCACGCCCAGCGCATAGCTGTCGGAATTGTTGTACCGCTTGATGACCCGGAAGTTCGGTCCGGTCCGGAAGGTCGGCCCCACCGGATCGGGCTTCAGGTTGCCGTTCGGATCCTCATCCGCCCAGGCGCCGCCCCGCTGCCAGCCCGCATCGCGCAGATAAGCCGCCGCCGAGGCAAGGGCGTCGGTCGGGTCGTCCGACCAGATGTCCCGCCGCCCGTCGCCGTCGAAATCCACCGCCGATTGCAGATACGAGGTCGGGATGAACTGCGTGTGCCCCATGGCCCCCGCCCAGGAACCGACCATCCGGTCGGTCGTCGTGTCGCCCGATTGCAGGATGCGCAGCGCGGCCACCACCTGCGCCTCGAAGAAATCGCCCCGCCGCCCGTCGAAGGCCAGCGTCGAGGTCGCCGATATGACCGGGATGTCGCCGCGCCGCGCGCCGAAGCGGCTTTCGACGCCCCAAATCGCGGCGACGATCTGCGCGGGCACGCCATAGCGCGCCTCGATGGCCTCCAGCTTGGACCGGTTGGCGGCGAAGGCGGCGCGCCCGGCCTCGACCCGGTCTTCGGAGGCGACGATGTTCAGGTAATCCTCGAACGAGCGCCGGAATTCCGTCTGGTTGCGGTCGCGCGCCACCACGCCCGGCACGAAGCCCTGGCCCTGGAAGGCGGCGTCGAAGATATCGCTGCGGATGCCCTGACCCGTGGCCCGGCCGCGAAAACCCTGCACCCAGGATTGCCAGCCCGCATTGGCGCGCGGCACCAGATCGGCATCGGGCTGCCGGAAGGTGGGCCGGGCCGAGGCGGTGGGCGCCTCGGCACAGGCCGAGAGCGGGGCGGAGGCGAGCAACAAGGTAAACGCGCGACGGGTGAACATGCCTGCAAATCCTTCTGACGAGGGGGTTAAAACCATCCTACCGCGTCCCGAATCGCGGGCCAAGCACTGTCGGACGATCAGGCGCCGGTTTGCCCGCGAAAACGCCGGACCCGCCCTGATGCCCGCCCGGCCCTCAAGTCACTCCACCCACCGCGCCATGCGCTTCTCGAAGAACGCGCCCACCCCCTCGGCCGCCTCCTCCCCCTCCCACCGCCGGGCCAGGGCGGCGATGCTCTCGTCGATCGTCGCGTCGTCGATCACCGGCCCCAGCCGCCGCGCCAGCCGCTTGGCATCGGCCACCGCGCCCGGCGCGCAGGCCAGATACGGCGCGACCTCGGCCTCGACCGCGGCCTCCAGCTCGGTCGCCGGGACCGCCTTGGCCAACACCCCCAACTGCACCGCCTCGGCCGCGTCGAACCGGCGGGACGACATGAAGACCCGCCGCGCCACCCCCTCGCCCAGCCGGGCGATCACATAGGGCCCGATGGTCGCCGGGATCAGGCCCAGCCGCGTCTCGGTCAGGCCGAACAGGGCCGTCTCGACCCCCAAGGCCACATCCGCCACGCAGCACAATCCCACGCCGCCGCCGAACGCCGCGCCGTTCACCCGCGCGATCAGCGGCACCGGCATCTCGTTCAGCGCCTTCAGCATGCCCGCCAGCCGCCGCCCCTCGGCCGCGCGGCCCTCGGCCGAGGCGTCGAATTGCGCCCGCATCCAGCGCAGATCGCCCCCGGCGCAGAACGACTTGCCCGCCCCGGTCAGCACCACGACCCGCGCCTGCGGGTCGGCGGCGAAGGCCGTCAGCTCGTCCATCATGGCCGCCGACAGGGCATTATGCGTGTCCGGCAAATTCAGCGTCACCGTCGCCACGCCGCGCCCGTCGCGGTCCACCTGGATCGTGTCCATCATCCCCTCTCCGGCACCGCGCGCCCGGCGCGGACCCAATCGTCATGCAGCCACACCATGCGGTCGCAGAACCAGACCTTCGGCAGCACGGCCAGGACCATGCCGAAAACCGCCCCTTCCCACCACAGCGCCCAGAGCCCCCAGGCCAGGACCAGCACGCCCGGCAGGCTCGCCCAGGCCAGCCAGGTGGCCGCGCGGCGGTGATGGGCCGGCACCTCCGCCCGGTGGGTCAGGAAGATGCGTTCGCCCAAGACCGCCCGGCTCATCCAGTGATCCAGCCGCGCGGGCGCCGGAAACACCCGCGTATTCGCCCAGTTCCAGGCCAGCACCAGCGCCAGGGGGATCAGACAAGCCCAGCCGATCCAGACCCGGCTCCAGATCGCCAGGACCAGCAGCGGCAACACCGTGAACCGAGTCGCCCCGGACCACGGATTGGCATGCCGCGCCCAGCTGGCGTCGTCCATGGCCATCAGCCGCTCGGTGGCGCGAAACATGTCAGCCATGGCGCATCCCCTGGGCCATCTGCGCCGCCCGGACCACGATATCGGCGTCGAGCCCGGTCTCGTATCCGGCCGCCGTCAGATGGGCCAACACCGCCTCGGTCGCCACGTTCCCCGCCGCGCCGGGCGCATAGGGGCACCCACCCAGGCCGCCCACGGCGGCGTCGAAGACCCGCAACCCGCGCGCCAGGGCGACGTCGACATTGTCCAGCGCCTGCCCGGACGTGTCGTGGAAATGCCCGGCCAGCCGCGCCGCGTCCATCTCCTGCACCACGACGGACAACATGGCGTCCACCGCCTCGGGCCGCCCGCGCCCGATCGTGTCGCCCAGGCTGACCTCGTAGCAGCCGAGGTCCCGCAGCGCCGCCACGACGGGCGCCACGGCCTCGGGCGCGACCGGCCCGTCATAGGGGCATTCCACCACGCAGGACACATAGCCCCGCACCGGCAGGCCATCGGCCTCGGCGGCGGCGGCCACGGGCGCGAACCGGTCCAGGCTCTCGGCGATGCTGGCATTCAGATTGGCCTTCGAGAACCCTTCCGACGCCGAGGCGAAGATCGCCACCTCGTCCGCCTTCGCCGCCCGCGCGCCCTCATAGCCGCGCAGGTTCGGCGTCAGCGCCGCATAGGACACGCCCGGTGCCCGTTGGATCGCCGCCAGCACCTCGGCCGCGTCGGCCATCTGCGGCACCCATTTGGGGCTGACGAAACTGGCCACCTCGATCCGCCGGAAGCCCGCGCCCGACAGCAGGTCGATCAGCGCGACCTTTTCGGCCGTCGGGATCGCCCGCGCCTCGTTCTGCAACCCGTCGCGGGGGCCGACCTCGAAGATCTCAGCCCGCCGGGACATCGTGGAAGTCCTTCACGTAAAGCCCGCCTTCGCCCCGGCTGGCCTGCCAGCCCTCCCGCGCCTCACAGCGGGCCATCCAGGCGGCCAGGCGTTCCCGCCCGCCGATCCGGTGGAACCGGCGGCCCATCATCACGGCCTGGGCCACACAGATATCGGCCGCCGAAAACGACGACAGCAGCCAGTCGCCAGTCAGCGCCGCTTCGACCGCGTCGAAGCATTTGCCGACCCGCGCGGCTTCCAGCTTCATGACCGTGGGCGAGCGCATCCAATCCTCGCGCAGGGCGACATGCTGCTGGGTCAGATTGGCGGCATGCTGGCTGATGGTCTCGGCGAAATGCACCCAGATCAGCCAATCCGCCCGCTCCGCATCGCCCGGGCCGCGCCCCAGGCGCCCTTCCCGCTCGCACAACACCTCGACGATGGCCCCCGTCTCCCAGAGCGAGCGTCCGTCGATCTCCAACGCAGGCACCCGGCCCGCCGGGTTCAGCGCCAGGAATTCCTCGGATCGGAGGGACTTGTCGAAGGGCCAGACCCGCAGCTCGAACTCCAGCCCCAACTCGTTGAGCAGCCACAGCACCCGGTCCGACCGGCTTTGCGGCACGTGGTGCAGCACGACGGTCATACCTGTCTCCCCGCCCGAGACGCCGGGACAGCCTGTCCCAGCCCCCCCATCACTGGTCGAAAAGTACGCATCTCCCAACCCCGGATGCAGGCGCGCCGTTCGGACATCGCCTGCACCCCAACGCGCCCGGGGCGCCGCATCGCCTGCGCCCCCTTCATTCTTCCTCCAACCGGACCAATGGCGCCCCGGCCTCCACCTGATCGCCTTCGGCGGCCAACACCTCGGCCACGGTCCCCGCCCGCGCGGCCCGCAAGACATGCTCCATCTTCATCGCCTCCAGGATGGCCAGGCGGTCGCCCGCCGCAACACTCGCCCCGGCCAAGGCGAAGACCGCCTTGACCAGCCCCGGCATCGGCGCCTCGACCACGCCGGCGGCGGCGCCGGCGGCTCTGGCGACATCCAGCGGGTCGGTCAGGTCGAACCCATAGGCATTGCCCCAGAACACCGTCAGCCGCCCCGGGTCCCGGTGCCACGCCGCGCCCACCGGGTCCCCGTCGACGGTGAACCCCGTCGCCCCCCGCGCCACCTCCACCGGCCCGTCGCCCAGATCAACCGCGAAGCGCCCGCCGCCAAGGGCCGCGACGCTGGCCGTCATGGCCTCGCCCCGGTGATCCATCCGAACTGACCAGCGCAGCGGCGCCCACAGGTGGAACCCTTCATGCGCCCCTCCCTCGGCCAAGCCCAAGGCCAGTACCGCCGCCACCGCGCGGGTCCGGCCGCAGGCCACCGGCGGCGCGGTCAGCGTCTCGACTTCCCGGTCGATCAGGCCGGTATCCACCTCGCCCCGCCCGAACCCCTCGTGCAGAGCGAGCGCGCGCAGGAAGGCCAGGTTCGTCACCGTCCCCGCCACCTGCGTGACCGCCAAAGCCCGCTCCAGCGCCCCCAGGGCCGCGCCCCGCGTCGGGCCGTGAACCACCAGTTTCGCGATCATCGGATCGTACCAGGGCGAGATGACATCGCCAGCCCGAACCCCGGTCTCGGCCCGCACGCCCTCCGAAAAAGCCAGATGCGTCAACGTCCCGGTCGCCGGCAGGAACCCATTCGCCGCGTCTTCGGCGTAGAGCCGGGCCTCGAAGGAATGCCCAGTGATCGCCAAGTCGTCCTGTTCGACCCAGAGCGGCTCGCCCGAGGCCACCCGCAATTGCCATTCCACCAGATCGACGCCCGTCACCGCCTCGGTCACCGGATGTTCGACTTGAAGCCGGGTATTCATCTCCATGAAGTAGAACCGGTCCGCCCGCAGCCCGTCGGAGGCATCCACGATGAACTCCACCGTGCCCGCCCCGGCATAGCCGATCGCCTCGGCGGCGCGCACGCCGGCCTCGCCCATGGCGGCGCGCATCTCCGGCGTCATGCCCGGCGCGGGCGCCTCCTCGATCACCTTCTGATGCCGCCGCTGCAGCGAGCAATCCCGCTCGAACAAGTGCACGGCGCGCGTGCCGTCGCCGAAGACCTGCACCTCGATATGGCGCGGCGTGGCCACGAATTTCTCGATCAACACCCGGTCGTTCCCGAAGGCCTTCTGCGCCTCCGACTGCGCCGCCGCCAGGGCATCGACGAAATCGCCAGGCGCCTCGACCTTGCGCATCCCCTTGCCGCCGCCCCCCGCGACGGCTTTGATCAGCACCGGATAGCCCACGGCGTCGGCCTCGGCCGCCAGCCGCTCCGGATCCTGGTCCTCCCCCTGGTATCCCGGCACCACCGGCACCCCGGCCTCGGCCATCAAGGCCTTGGCCGCGTCCTTCAGCCCCATCGCCCGGATCGCCCGAGCCGACGGCCCGATAAACACCAACCCCGCGGCCTCCACCGCCTCCACGAAATCCGGGTTCTCGCTCAGGAACCCATACCCCGGATGCACCGCCTCGGCCCCCGTGGCCCGCGCCGCCTCGATGATCGCATCCCCGCGCAGATAGCTGTCGGCGGGCGCCGCGCCGCCCAAGGACACCGCCTCGTCCGCCATCTCCACATGCCGGGCCGCCCGATCCACATCGGAATGCACCGCCACGCTGCGCACTCCCAAGCGGCGGCACGTGTCGATGACCCGGCAGGCGATCTCGCCCCGGTTCGCGATCAGGATCTTTCGGAACACAGCCTCTCCTTCACCTCTCGAACGGCCAAGGGCAGCGGCCACGCCTCCGGATCGCCGCCTTCGGCAGCCAGGTCGGGATGCAATCGCAGCTCCATCCGCTCCAGCGCCGCGTCGGTCGCGTGCTGCACCCGTGCGATCTCCGCCTCCAGCGTAGCGAGGGCATCCGGATCCGGCCGCTCCCGATCCCGCGCGATCAGCAGGCCGGACGCGCCCAGCAGCGCGCTCATCGCCAAGCCCGCCGGGGTGGCCCGCATGGCCAGCAGGGTGCCCTGCGCCACCAGGGTCAGGACCAGGCCCATCCCCTGGCGCACCTCGCGGTCGGCCGCCATCTCCCCGCCCGAGGCCAGCTGCGCCCGCGCCGCGTCGATCTCGGCACTCACGATCCGTCGCAACGTGCCGCGCAGCCCCGCCTCGTCCAGATCGAGCCGTCCCGTCCAGACGATCAGCCGGGGTGTCCGTTCGCGCGTCTTCTCCACGAAATCCGCAAAGTCGAACACCGTCTCATAGTAATCGGGCCGCCGGTCGGGATGCAGCAGCCAGACCGACACGGCCGGCCCCGATCGCCCCGGTACATGCGGAATGCTGGTCGGGTCGGATCGTGGCCCCCAGGGCGGCGTCGTCGCGTTCATGCCTGGCCCCCATCCAAGTGCCGCGCGACCGAATGGGGCAGCGGCCACGCATCGTAATCCATTCCCTTCAGCCGCCCACCGGGCTTGCCGCGCCAAGCCTGGCGATACAGATCCATATGCAGCACGATCTCGACCCGCGCCAAGGCGGCATCCACCTTGCCCTGGGTCTCCTGGATGGCGGCTTCCAGCGCTTCCGCCTCGGACCGGCGCTGCAGCCAGCCGGGCCGGCGCCATTCCCCGAAGACCAGCTTGCCCGCCGACAGCGCCACCAGCAGCACCACATTCGTCGCCAGGGTGGACGCCAGCCCGATCAAATCCGTCGGCCCGGGCAGCCAGCCGAGCCAGCCGCGCGTCTTCGCGGAGTCTTCGGCCAACAGCGCCCGCGCCATGTCGAATTCCCGCGCGAAGCCCTGGCGGAACTGCCGCGCGAAGGCCCGCCGGTCGAAATCGTCCCGCCCTGCCCAGACCTTCAGCTTGGGCCGCGCGAACAGGCCGGCGCGCGACCGTTCCACGAATTGCTCGAAGTCGAAGATGAAGAAGTAATCCTCCGGGTCCGCCGAGTTATGAATGACGTAAACCGGGATCTCCACCGCCCGCCCGATCTCCGGAAGGGTCAGTCGCGGCAGCACCGCACGCGCCCGGTCCGCCAGCCGCTCGGTCAGGCGCGACCGCATCACCGCAGCACCTCCACCACGCGAAACCGCTCGCAAATCAACCACATATCCTCGGCCCAGCCGCCATTGCGCTCGAAATAGAGGATATGCCCGCGCCGCCAATCCTCAAAGGTCCCCTCCCCTTCGGCGACGGCGAAGTCCTCCGGCACATCGCAAAATCGCCGCTCGGTCACGTCCGTCGTCTCGATCACGACGGAGGGCGTCCAATCCCACAAACACGCCACATCCCGCCGCCCGACCACGGCCCGCTCCCCTTCCGGAAAGTCCCGCAGCGCCCCGCATGTCGCCGTCTTCGCGCCCGACACGACCAAGGCCGTTAGCTCGGCACATAGGTCCGGCCCGTCCCCGAACCGGAAGGCCTCGCCACCCGGATACCGGGCCAAGATGTCTGCCAAAGTGACCAAACCGCCTCCTTCTTCCCTTCAGAAATATCCCGGGGAGCGCGAGGGGCTGGCCCCTCGCTCCCGCCCTCTCCAAAAAGACCCCCGCCCGGTCACATCCGGAACACGCCGAAGCGCGTCTCCTCCACCGGTGCATTCAGCGCGGCGCGCAGGGATAATGCCAATATATCCCGCGACTTGCGCGGATCCACGATGCCATCGTCCCAGAGCCGCGCCGAGGCATAGAGCGGATGGGATTGGCGTGCGAACATCTCCTCGGTCGGCCGCTTGAACGCGGCCTCGTCGTCGACGCTCCAGGTCTCACCCGCCTTCTCCATCGCCGCACGTTTGACCGTCGCCAGAACGCCCGCGGCCTGTGCGCCGCCCATGACGGAGATGCGGGAATTGGGCCAGGTCCACAGGAAGCGGGGCTGGTAAGCCCTTCCAGCCATTCCATAATTTCCCGCCCCGAAGCTACCGCCGACCAGCATGGTAATTTTGGGGACCGACGTGGTGGCGACCGCCGTCACCATTTTGGCGCCGTGGCGCGCGATGCCTTCGTTTTCGTATTTGCGGCCGACCATGAAGCCGGTGATGTTTTGAAGAAAAACCAATGGGATACAGCGTTGGGAGCAGAGTTCGACAAAGTGGGCGCCCTTCTGGGCCGACTCGGAAAACAGCACGCCATTATTGGCGACGAGGCCCACATGCATCCCCTCCACCTCGGCGAAGCCGCAGACCAGCGTCTCGCCGAAGCGGGACTTGAACTCGTCGAAGCGGGAGCCGTCGACCAGGCGGGCGATGACTTCGCGGATGTCGTAGGGGGTGCGGAGATCGGCGGGGACGACGCTTAGGATTTCCTCGGGATCGTAGGCCGGTGGGTCGAAATTGTACGAATTGGGGTAGGTTTCGAGGCCAGGTTTCCCAATTTGTACATGTCTCAAAGCCTCCCGCGCGAGGGCCAGGGCATGGGTGTCATCCTCGGCCAGATAGTCCGCGACGCCCGACAGCCGGGTGTGGACATCGCCGCCGCCCAGGTCTTCGGCGGTCACCACCTCGCCCGTCGCCGCCTTCACCAAGGGTGGCCCGGCGAGGAAGATCGTGCCCTGATCCCGGACGATGATCGACACGTCCGACATGGCCGGGACGTAAGCGCCGCCCGCGGTGCAGCTGCCCATGACCACGGCGATCTGCGCGATGCCCTTCGCGGACATCCGGGCCTGGTTGTAGAAGATGCGGCCGAAATGGTCGCGGTCGGGAAAGACCTCGTCCTGGTTCGGAAGGTTCGCGCCGCCGCTATCGACCAGGTAGATGCAGGGAAGGTGGTTCTCCTCGGCGATCTCCTGGGCGCGGAGGTGCTTCTTGACGGTGATTGGGTAATAGGTCCCGCCCTTCACGGTGGCATCGTTGCAGACGACCATGACCTGGCGGCCATGGACGAGGCCGATGCCCGCGATGGCGCCGCCCGCCGGCGCCGCGCCGTCATACATCCCATGCCCCGCGAAGGCGCCGACTTCCAGGAAGGGCGAGCCCGGATCGAGCAGCCCCGCCACGCGGTCGCGCGGCAGCATCTTGCCGCGGCTCAGATGGCGGTCGCGGGCCTTCTCGCCGCCGCCCGCCATGGCCCAATCGGCGGCCTCCCGGATTTCGGCCAGGGCGGCGAGATGGGCCGCGCGGTTCTGCTTGGCCTGGTCGGAATTCGGGAGGAGGGTGGTGGGGAGTTTCATGATCTTGCCTCATCCCGGCGTTGCGAAAGGGCGACGCATCCGCCCCATGCCGCCATGGGTCTTGATCGAATCGGAGCGGCCGAGTAGCCGGGCCACCCGAAAGATCGGAGGCGCGCATGTTTATGGTCCTGCCCAAAACCTAAGCCGCCGCGATGCGCCGCATCGCGGGCATTCGCCCGTTCCCTGATTTTCGTTTGGGACCGCGCCGAGTGGCGCGGGTTTCTCTCATGTATATCCGTTTCGTCTGCGCCCGGCGCAGCATCCGCGCGCGCGCGGAAGTCGGCCTGTTCGGGCCGGCCTATGATCTCCTTTGGGGAGCCGGTCCCGATGGCTGGATCAAGGATGAGATCCGGCGGTCGACCGATTGGTTCAACCGGCATCTCGGCTTTCCGCGCAACCTGTCGCGCTGCGGGCGGGACGGGATCTGTTGGTTCCGGTCGACGGCCGCGCGGCATGTGAGCGAGGCCCGCTATCTGGCCTGGCTGTTGGAGGAGGCGGGCGCGCCCATTCGGGAGTTGCGGATGGAGCGGCCCGGCACCGTGATCTGGTCCGATCCGCACCAGGTCGTGGCCCTGCCGGAGCGGGGGCATCCGCGGCTCTTCGCTTGACGTGACGCGGAGGCGGGCGATCAACGTCCCGCCTCCGCCAACGCAGCTTCCAACTCCAACGCCTGCTCGCCCGTCAGGTGCAGGACGCAGGCCGCGCCTGCCGGGCCTTGGCCGGTGCCGCCGCCCCACTGGGCGCGTTCATAGGCGCAGGCGGCGTCGCGATAGGGGATCCAGGCGCGCTGCATCTCGCGCAGGGCGTCGGCGCGAGAGGGGACGTCGAGGCCGTAGGTGGCATCCTCGGCGTCGGAGGCTTTGTGGGCGGCCATCAGGGCTTTATAGGCGGCGTTGAGGCGGGCGTCCCAGTACTCAGCCTCGGCCCAAGCGCAAAAGGACATGCCGATTGTGGTCTCGCCGCCTTCGCTGTCCTGCATGCAGAGCGCGCTGGACTGGCCGATGCAGGTTTCGGGCGCGGCGTCGGAGGCAAGGCAAGCTTCGGTGGCGGCCGGGGTGAAGGCGATGTCCTGGGCGGCGGCTTGATCGGTCAGGAGCGCGAGAGCGAGGATAGATCGGATCATTGCCCCAACTCCTTCTTCACCTCGGCCAATTCGCGGTCGAGGAAGAACGAGACCAGCGAGCGGATGACGACCAGCAGACCCAGGAAGACCAGGTCGGCCATGGCCAGACTGAGGGCGGTGTGGATGATGTCCGAGACGATGAGGAGTTCGAGACCCGCGAGGATGTAGCGGCCGAGTTCGACGCGTTCGGAATTGACGCCATGCACGCGTTTGGTCTCATCACGGCTGACTTCGGCCCGTAGGAAGCCCCAGACAAAGCGCAGCCCCCCGATCAGAAGGACGAAGCAGGCGAAGATGTCGATGCCCGCGGCGGCGTATTCGAGGGCGTGGACCAGCCAATCCACCTGCCCGTGCAGGACGCTGTCCTCTCGCACGTAGTCGAGGAAGCGGATGGGCTCCATGCCAGCCGGCGTCACTAATACGCTCCCTTTGAAGCATATGGGATCATAGATGGTCGAGTTTGAGGAACCTGCGTAAGGACTTGGTTCAAGAGAACTACAAAGAGTGCCCAAGGTCTTGTAGCTTTGTAGGTAAACCAGGAACTGTCGGCACTACCAATAAAGCTGAGAGACTCATTCTTTGGTATGACATGTTCATCTACGTAGCCATCCGCCTTACCCCAAATTTTCATCAACCCATCCAAACTGCAGATCGTATCGACAAATAGACGCCGCGACCTAACACTGTGATTCACAGCTAGATGTTGACAGATCGAATGAAAA
>JBCCCB010000056.1:0-16317 GCA_039033775.1 Pseudomonadota bacterium
GCGGCCTCATGCCGCCCTCGACGGACGGCCGCCGGACGTGATCTACCGCACCGGCACAACGATCATGCAACCCGACCAAGAGACCCGGAGAGTAGCTTAGAAACCGACAGATCCTGTCCAAGGATCGGGGAGCAACTCAGAGCGAACGATGAAGACTCAAGTTGCCGTCCATGAAACTGGCAACAGGCCACGAAGCCGGCGGAACTCCAGGCTTTGGTTTTGCCGTTGTCTATCCCGCAGCGCCGTCGATCGTTGCGCGCCGGTCAGACAGGGCGGAGCGGGATGTAGCCACCATGTCGTTCATCTGCTTCGTCACGCTGATGGCGAGCCCAACGGCGGTCGGCTTCCTGAACGAGGCAACTGGGTTGCGTGTCACCTTCACAGCGTTCGCGGTGCTGTCCCTTCTGTCCCTCGTCCTACTTCGCGTGGTTGGCAGGAGGTCGGACGGCTGAAGGAACGCTAGGGAATATCCGAGAAAGACTTTGGGATTGGACGCGATGGCGTGAGGATCGAGATAAGGGAAGGAGCCGAATGGCATCGTCCCAGCCGGTCGATGTCACGATGGCCGCGATCTCGGGGGTCGAGAAAGCCTGCATCATGTTCTCGGCCCGCGCTTCGGGGCGTCGGTCCGGCCAATCCACCGGCTTGCAGGCATGGGGCATTGCGATCGGTTCCAGGTCGAACTGCCGAGCCAGGTAACGCGAGCCCACTTCGAAACGGTGTGGGAAACAGGCCGGACCTCCCCAGGACGGGGTCACGATCGAGGCCGATCGCCCGGTGCAAGGGCCCGCGGATTGGTGAGGGGCCTGCGCCACGATCGGAAGAGATGATGTGTCATCGCATTCATATCCGGCAAAGCCTTTCGGCAAGGTCGTGAAACCCCGCCCAATCCTCGAGGACCGACCCTGCGTAACCCCGAACCGTCGACAGATGTGTGGCCGGCGCCGAGAGATCGACGGAGGCGATCGACCGTATAGGAACCGGAAGGGCCCGTGGTAGAGGTCCGAAGTCGAACTCCGAGAGCGCGCGTCTCAGAACGATGACATGTGCCTCGGCTTTGCCGAGACGAAGCTGGGCGTAGAGCGCGGCGAGATGCACATGAAGCGACCGACGGCCGTGCGGATCGTCGCAAAGGCTATGTTGCAGCACGTAGGCATCGGTCAGAAGCTGGTGCGCGGGCCAGTAGCGGTGATCCGAGTAGTGCAGTGCGAGAGCTTGTCCGAACCGCGCCCAGCACCTCGCCGAGGCCGCGAGATAATCGTGGCCTCGGCCGTCGATCTCGGCGAAGCGCCCCTTGCATCCGTCACAGATGGTGACCGGGCCCATATTCTGGCGCCTCCTTCGATAGCGCGACCTGTGCCAGGGCTCAGGGGCCGATTCGGCGGGGTGCGGACGGGACCATTCCGAAGACGTCCGCGCCGGCGGGGTGTCGAGGATCTTCATCAGATGTCCCGGGACATACGAAAGCCGGGCACGATCGCTCTGTTGCCCGAGCCGACCGTGACCCGCTCCTCGGTCCGCCACCCCGCGGCGCGGTAGAGGCGTTCGCCGGCTACGGTTGCCAAGAGCTGCGCGCGACGGAATCCGGCCAGCCGGGCGGCAGCCAGCGCCGTTGCCAGCACCAGAGACCCGAGGCCCTTCCGCGCGAAATCGGGATGGGTATACATCGCACGAACGCCGGCGGGGTCGATTGCGGGGTCCAAGAGCGGGGACTTCCCGGTACCCTGCCCATCTGGGCTGAAAAGGGCCACGCGTCGGGACCATCCGCCACTTGCCGCGATCCAGCGATTTACCGTGGCGACATAGTAGGTGCCGTCCTCGATCAACGCCGGATCGAAGGAAGTGATCTTGCGCATCTCCTGACGTTGCGTCGGTGTCATGAGCGGATCAAGGAGTGCTGAGATCGACTGCTCCTTCATCTCGTCCAGTGCCGGAC
Source organism: Pseudomonadota bacterium (assembly GCA_039033775.1). Taxonomy (GTDB): domain Bacteria; phylum Pseudomonadota; class Alphaproteobacteria; order Rhodobacterales; family Rhodobacteraceae; genus Jannaschia. Next base: position 1,937 of record JBCCCB010000056.1, read on the forward strand.
GGTCCGCCATGCTGGCCCGCCGAATTTCGATGATCGGTGTATCGAGAATTGCTTTTTGGTATGTCATGTCACTGTTTCCACTTGTCGCCCCGCCGGAACATCCGGCGAGGCGGACCAGGGTGCGGCTACCAGACGCGCCGTGTCTCGAAGGCCGCCCCTTTGATTTCGACTTCACGGAAGGTGCCGGAGGCGTTGCCCTCGGCGTCGAATTCGACGTCGGACACACCGACGTAGTCGATGTCGCCACCCTGCGAGAGGATGCGCAGGCCCTCCGCCAATTCCCCGACACCGATACGTGTGCCGGGCGCATTGGCGACCCGCTCCATGTGTTCGGCGATCGCGTCCCGCTCGGCGGACCCGGCCGATTGCATCGCCAGCGCGATCAGCGCCGCCGCATCGTAGCTTTCGCCACGGAACGGACCGATACCGGTGATGCCCGCCTCTCCCGCCAGCGCATCGAAGCTTGCGGCGGCATCGCCGTCGGAACCGGGCAAGGACCCGAAGGATCCTTCGATCTGATCGCCCAGATCGGCCAGAAGCGTGTCTCCGATCATCCCGTCGGGCAGGATGAAGCGTTCGAACGCGCCGAGATCGAGCGCGGTCTGGATAATCTGCCGCCCGCCCTGGTCGACGTAGCCGATGACGAGCAGTTCAGATGCACCGGACGCCGCGAGCGTGGAAACTTCGGCTGTGTAGTCGCCCCTGCCGTCTTCGTGGGCGACGGACACGGACACGGTCCCCCCGAGGGCTTCGAAGGCCCGCGAGAAGGCATCAGCGAGACCCTGACCATAGTCGTTGTTGGTATAGGTCAGCGCGACTTCGCGGATGCCGCGTGCCATGGTCAGGTCGGCCAGGACCTCCCCCTGACGCGCGTCGGAGGGCGCTGTGCGGAAGAACAGCCCGCGGTCGTCAATGTCGCTCAGGCCAGGGCTCGTGGCGGACGGCGACAAAGCGAGGACACCGTTCGGAACCGCTACGTTGGATACGACCGATCCGGTCGCGCCGGAGCAGGCCGCGCCGAGAATGGCGGCGACGCCTTCGCCGATCAGTCGTTCCGCCGCGGCGGTCGCGGCCGCGGCATCGGTACAGGTGCTGTCCCCGCGGATCGCCTCGATCTGACGGCTGCCGAGAAACAGGCTGGAGGCATTGATCTCGTCGAACGCCAGATCGGCGGAGGCCGCCATGTCCGGCGTGAGCGATTCGACCGGGCCGGTGAAGCCCATCAGAACGCCGACTTTCACGCGATCGCCGTGCCCGTCCGCCAGAACGGCACCGGATGCGAGCGTCAGCGCGGTCGTCGTGGTAAGAAGATGTTTTAACATGTCGTTTCCTTTGCTTTGGATTTTCGGGCCCAGGCGGCCCTCAGAAGTCGCGTGACCATCGCGGACGCGACGTCGGCGGGGCAGGCAATCCGCGCCCGGGAAGAGCCGGCGGGTGTCGGGGGCGGCTGCAGGGCGACGTCCCCCGGGGTCAGTCCGTCTCGATGCGGCCGCGCATCGACGGGTGATAGGCGCAGATGAAATCGATACTCCCCGCCGCCGGGACGGCTATGGCGACGGTCTGTCCCGTCCCGATCCGGCCGGTGTCGAAGCTGTCGTCCACCGCCGTCGCCGTATGGGGCGAGCGGCCCGCATTCGCGAACACGATCGTATCGCCTCGCGCCACGGAGAGCGTCTTCGGCAAGAACGCCGTGTCTTGAATGATCACGTGATGTTCCTCCGCCGAGATCGGCAGGGTGGAACTTGCGGTGATCACAAGGCCGGCAATGATATCCTTCATGACAAATATCCCTTGATGGGTTGCGCTTGCGGCACGCCGCACGAAGCGTCTAAACCCACCGCAGACGGCGAAGCTTGACGAAGCTCTGAGCAATTCCTGAGCAATGCGTTGCCGTTTCTGATACTTTCGGATCTGAAACGAGTATCGGCCTTGGCGGGCTTCGATGATGTGCGATGATCTATGCGTTTGAAGAGTTCACTATCGATACCGATCGCTTCCAGCTCGCTGGGCCTGACGGGCCGATCGAGGCCGAGCCGCAGGCGCTCGAATTCCTGATCCACATGATCCGCAACCGGGGCCAACTTGTCGCCAAGGATGCGCTGCACCAGACCTTCTGGCCCGACCGGGTGGTGTCAGACGCGGCCCTTTCCAACCTCGTCAGGAATGCCCGGCGCCTTGTGGGCGACACCGGCGACGAACAACGGATCATCGCCACACGGCACGGCCGGGGCTTCTTGTTTCGCGCCGAGGTTCAGGAAATCGCCGGCCCCGAGGTCTTGGGCGAGGCAATGCACGACCTCTCGGGTCAGATGAAGCCGAGGATCGCAGGCGCCCCGGCGATCATGGTACTGCCGTTCGAGATCGTGGGCGAAACCCCCGACGCGAGCGGCCTGAGCGAAGGCGTCACGGAAGAGGTGATGGCCGCGCTCGCCCGCACCCGGTGGTTCCCGCTGATCGCCAGGAACCGCGTGCGGACCTTCCTCGAATTGCCGGCCGAAACACGCCATCCCTTCGAGGGGCTTGGTGCGACCTATCTCATCGAGGGCGGCGTTTTCCGCGACGGCGACGACGTTCGGCTCCACTTGCAGCTGACCGACACGGAACCGGCTTGGCACGTCCATGTTTCACGGCATGACCTGACGTATCGCGGGCTGTTCAAGTTGCTGGACGAGATTGCGACGATCGTGTCGGCCACGATCCAGCCTGAACTTCTAGAGGTCGAAAGGGTCAAGGCTGAGGAGACGGGGGCTGCGCAGCGGACCGCTTGGCAGGAATTCGTTCTTGGTCAGCACATGATCGCAGCGCCCGACAAGGCCGCAAATGAAGCCGCGCGGGCGCATTTCGAACGCGCGCTGGCATTGGAGCCGGGATCGGGTCGCATTCATGCCGGTCTCGCGATGACCCACCTTTGGGACTACAAGTACGATTGGTCGGAGAGCGCCGAACTCTCGCTCGGCGCGGCGGCCAGAGACGCCGAGCGCGCCCTGAAGCTCGCGCCCGACGACAGTTGGGCCTGGTCGATCCTTGCGATCTGTAAGTTGTCGCTGAGACGTTTTGATGCTGCGCTTGCCGATTCCGAGCGCGCGATCGAGGTCGATCCGTCCTCGGCCATGGCATATGGGTGCCACAGTTGGGTCTTGGCGTATTTCGGCCAGTACCATGATGCCCTGACCGCGTTCGAGCGCGCGATGGAGCTCAGCCCGCATGATCGCCGCCGGGGGCTCTGGCTCACCGGGCGCGGCGTTGCGCAGTTCGGGCTTGGCGATTTCGAGGGCGCGCTCGATTCAGCGCGGGAATTGATCGCCCTGAGCCCGGATCATCCATCCGGACACCGCATGAAATGCGCGTCGCTCGGCTGCCTCTGGCGAGACGTCGAAGCGAGACGGACGGCAGGCAATCTCATGCGGCTCCTCCCGGATCACGACGTTGACGAAGCGATCCATCGCCAGCCATTTCGATCCGGCTTGGGTGCGGCCTATGCCCAGGCGCTTAAGAAGGCGGGCCTCAAAGGAACAGGGACGCGAGCGCCGGTCGATTCTCCGGCGCTCGCGGCGTCATCGGATGATCCCCCTTACCCTTTCGATTACACGACGACGAAGGATGGCGTCCGCATCGCATGGTCGCGCATGGGATCGGGGCCGCCCCTTCTGGCATCGGCGCGCTGGCTCGGCAATCTCGCACTAGACCACGAGAGCCCCTTCTCAAACCGCATCGTGCGACAGCTGGCCGAACGGTTCACGCTGGTCCAGTTCGACCATCGGGGCATCGGTCAATCGGAGCGCATGATCGAGGGCGCGACCCTGGGGGACTTCGCAACCGACATCGAAGCGGTCGTGGACGCCGCAGGTCTTGACAGGTTTCCGATGCTCACGATGGCGCATGGCTGCCCGATCACCTTCGAGTATCTCAAAGGCAATCCGGGGCGTCCGACCCGACTGGCGATGTTTGGCGCGTCGGCGACCGGATGGCGCTATCCCGAATGGGGCGACACGTCCGAACGGACCGAAGCGATCATGGCCGTGGCCAGACTCGGATGGGACGCCGAAGAACCGACCTTCCGGCGGCTCACCGCCCAGGCCGTCCTGTCAGAAGTCACCACATCGGAGTCTAGATGGTTGGACGCCTATCTCAGCCAGTCGATCGACGCCCGGATGTCGGTTCACCTGATCGACGTCCTGGGAGACTATGATTTCCGCGATTTACTGGCGAAAATCGAAATGCCCTGTCTAGTCTTTCACGGCGCTGAGGATGTCGCCGTACCGATTTCGCACGGCCGGTCTGTTGCCGAGCGCATTCCTTGCGCGGAATTCATAACGCTTGCATCGAAGAACCACGTCTTCACGCAGCTTGAAGTCGGCTGGCAAGACACCTTGGAAACGGTGATGGATTTCTTGGGCCGGGGATGAAAATCTGGACCGGATGAAAATAGGACCAAGTGAGATCGCATTCCAAGTATCGCAAGATTAGATTAAGCCACACTGGCCCTAAACGCAATCTACGCCGCCCGAGGCACCGGTTCTCTGCCAATGGCGAGCCTATTCCATGGCACGCACCGATGGAGGTCCATTCGCTGTCAATTCGGTTCATCGAGCCCCAAAAAATAGGGACCATACGGATCGGCACGATCAAAGCAGGAGAATGGGGATCACTTGACGCCAAATAATAATTTGCCTGAAACTGAAATTGGCACCTTCACTTACGAAGCCGAGCACCACCTCCAATAGCGGTCGGCTATCAGAAAAACGGTCATCGGTGCGGTAAGCAGTATCGGTCATTCTGAACTCAGACCGGACCTTCGGCCGACTCTCTAAGGCCATCTCACAAGTGCACATCCGGAACGCGTTCGGGCCGTACCGCTGGGGTATCATCGCAAAAGGGGCGTTCCGGTTGGAGATAGATGCGGAACGAAGCTGCCGGAACGTCGCGAAGTCCACTTCGGGGCGCAGATTAGACGATGCTGCAAGTTTCTTGAATGTCGGCTTTTCTGAATTAGGGATTCACCTGACGCTGTGTGGCAAACCACCACACAACTAGAGCAGCAATGACCATTTCGAACCAAGCAAGTGGCAGTGCTACGGCAAGGACACTTGGTGTGGCGAGGTTCATATTGTAGAGCCCTAGCCAAAGGACAACAAACACCGCCATCCAGACACCGGTGCCATAGACTATTACACGAAAAATGGACGCGCCGAAGACCCTTATCGCCATCCATGGCAAAAGAGTTGCAGCGATAACCAGAATAGTGTCCCAGACGCCCCATATCAGAAATACGGGTATATTCATTGGCGCAACATCCGGCGTCGTAGGAAAGGCCTCCCGCATCATTGGCATAACAAGAACAAAGTAACGAAAGACTTCTGATGCATTGATCCATAGGAAGTTGACAAGAAGTGCCATGACGAATGGCGACAGGCGACCATCTTCATCTGAGTTGCTGGTGATCATGGTCATTTTTTGATTTCCGTTAAGAAGCCCAGAAAAGTCTTTACTGCTTGCCGCAGGATATCCGCGTCGCTGACACTTCGTGACATCGTCCATAATCCATTCGTGAATATCACCATCACATCGGCCAATTCGAATGCTCTTTCCCAATCCGGGGCTGGCCAACTTTGTTGCAGCGCGCGTGCAAAGCCTTCCCTCAGGCGGTTGTTGTGGTGATGAACATGTTCCATGACGTCAGGATCGCCCGGGGCCACTTCGGTTGCAGAATTGGCCACAAAACATCCTCGGCCGGGCAAGCCTGCGGTTTCACCTAGCGTGATCTGACATTCGAAGTACGTTGCGATGCTTGTCAGGTCCGCTCCCGGCATCTCCACAACTTCGAATGCCGGCGTAACGACAGTCCTCTGGTATTTGTCGAAACAGGCAAGAAACAACGCCTTCTTGCTGCCAAAGGACACGTATATGCTGTGGCGGCTGACACCGGTTGCTTTGACCAGATCATCCATCGACGATGCATGGAACCCGTGAACCCAAAAGTGTTCTAGTGCTCGTTCGGCGAGCTGTTTGGAGGTGAAGGACGCTGGTCGTGGCATGCCCAGATCGTAACAGAACAATCGTTCTGCAACAAGCAGACCTTCGCTTCGCTACGGCGAAAGTCGGGAAGGTCCGCAGAGGGGGCGCGAGACGTCGAAAGGCCGTGCTTATCTAAGGCACCTAGAAGGAACGTCACCGTCTTTCCCGGGCCTGTCGTGTCGGGGCGGAGCTAAGGCGGTCCTTCCCAGCTCGCCTCTCGATAGGCACTGTCCCAGAACATCCATTCGTGCCAAGACGACCGAGCGAAGGCCGCGTGCATGTGGGTGCGCATTGCCGTGTCGGCTTGCCCACCGAGCCGATCGGTGAGGTCGAGCATGCCCTGTACGGAGGCCTCGAACGCCGCACCGAAATAGGTGTCGATCCAGGCGCGATAGGGATGATCGGCCGCAGCGCGCGCATGGATCGACTGTCCGACGCGATGATAGATCCAGAAACAGGGCAGAAGGGCCGCGACAGCGACGGCGAACGGGTCGATCGCGGCGGACCGGATCAGGAACGACACGTAGTGATCGCAGGCGCGCGAAGGTGGGGTCGCCGCGAACGTCTCCGCTGAGACGCCGAACCGGGCCATGTAGTCTCCATGTAGCAGCCGCTCGACCGCGATGGCGCCATTGGCCGAACCGGCGAGGCGGGCGATGTCGGGGGCGCCCGGCGCGCGGGCACCGGCGAGGGCCAACGCCCGCGCGAACCCCTCCAGGTAATGCGCATCCTGCACGATGTAGCCTTGGAACGTCGCCCTGGGCAGCGTGCCCGCCGCCAGTTCGGCGTTGAACGGCATCTCCATGATCGCCTCCTGGAGGGGGGCCGTACGAGCCCAGGCGTCTTCGGTGAAGGTCATGCAAGCCTCTCCCGCTGGTGTTCGTGAAAATGATGGATCGGGCCATGGCCGCCGCCGACCGAGAGACGGCCTGCGGCGGCGATCGCAGCGGCGACGAAGCTCTTCGCCCGGCGGGCGGCAACGGGCAGCGGATCGCCTGCCCCGATGCGGGCCGACAGCGCCGAGGAGAGAGAGCAGCCCGTGCCATGGGTTCTGGACGTCTCGATCCGGGCACCTGTCAGTTCCGTGACGCCCTTGGGCGTGATCAACAGGTCAGTTGCCGATCCCGCCAGATGCCCACCCTTGATCAGAACCGCGCCGCAGCCGAGCGCCAACAGCCGTGCGCCCTGCTCGCGCATGGCGGCGAGGTCGCGGGGCTCAGCCTCGCCCAGGATGTCCCCCGCCTCCGGCAGGTTCGGCGTTAAGATCGCGGCGCGAGGAACCAGACGCGTCCGAAGTGCCGCGACGGCATCCGCCGCCAGGAGCCTGTCGCCCCCCTTGGCCACCATCACCGGGTCCAGGATCATTGGCGCTTCCAGCCCATCGAGCGCCTGGGCGACGACCTCCACGGTCGCCGCGTCGCCCAGCATCCCGATCTTGATCGCGTCGATACGGATATCGGCGCGCAGGGTCGCGATCTGAGCGGCGATCATATCGGGCGGCACCATCCGAACGGCGTCCACGCCGCGGGTGTTCTGCGCCGTCAGTGCCGTGATCGCGGCCATCGCATAGCCGCCCATGGCCGAGATCGCCTTTATGTCGGCCTGGATGCCGGCCCCGCCGGACGGATCGGAGCCGGCGATGGAGAGGATGTTGGGGATCATGCGTGGGTCCATTCGTTGACGATGGCGCGCGCGGCCGCCTCGGGGTCCTTCGCGCGGGAGATGGCCGAGACGACCGCCAGCCCGGCGCAGCCCGCGACGCGCAGGGCCGGTACATCGCCGGCACCCAGCCCCCCGATGGCCATGCAGGGAAGATCGATGGAGCGGACGATCCGAGCGAGGCCGTCCAGGCCGATTGGCGGGGCGTGGCCGGGCTTGGAGGCGGTCGCCCGCACGGGGCCGACGCCGAGATAGTCGACGCATCCCGGCGGGATCGCGGCGAGATGGTCATGGCATTCGATCGAGAGGCCAAGCACCAGGTCGGGGCCGATGCGGTTCCGGATCGCGCGCGGATCGCCGTCGGACTGCCCGATATGCAGGCCATGGGCCCCGACCGCGCGGGCAACCTCGACGCGGTCGTTGACGATCAACCGCGCCCCGAGGGGCCCGATCCGAGCGTCCACCGCGCGAGCCAATTCCGCGAAGGCCGCGTCGCCGAATGCCTTGTCGCGCAACTGTACCCAGCCCGCCCCGCCCCGTGCGGCACGTTCGGCCTGATCGGGAACCTCGAGCGGTGCACCCGCCTCCGTCACGAAGCAGAGCGGCGGGATCATATCGCCTCGATCCGTGCCATCGCGTCGAGCTCGGCCCCTCGCAAGGCGTGGAGCGCGTCGAGGAACGCGACCTGAAAGCTGCCGGGTCCACCTGCGCGGCGCCTGGCCCGCTCGCCCGCGGCCCCGTAATAGGCAAGCGCGGCCACCGTGCCCTCGAAGGCGGACGCGGTGGCCGCGACGGCGCCGACCACCCCGGTGAGGGCGCAGCCCAGGGCGGTGACGCGCGGCATCATCGGATCGCCGTTCGACACGCGCGCCGCCCTGGCGCCGTCCGTCACGAAATCTACGGGCCCGGTCACCGCGACGACCGTTCCCAATCGCCTGGCAAGGTCTCGTGCCGCGTCCTGCGCCGCGTCCACCGAATCTACCGCGTCCGCGCCCCGTCCCCGCGCGGCGGCGCCCGACAGGGCGAGGATTTCGGAGGCGTTACCGCGCACGATTGTGGGCGACAGGTCCAGCAGTCGCGCGCAGGTCTCCCGGCGCAGGGCGGTGGCGCCGGCGGCCACGGGATCGAGGATCCATGGGATGCCACGCGCCGCCGCCGCGCCGGCCGCCAGTGCCATGCAGTCGGCCCATTCGGCATCGAGCGTGCCGATATTGACCGTCACCGCGGAGGCGAGCCCGGCGAATTCGGCGGCCTCCTCGCGGGCATGGACCATCGCGGGTGACGCGCCAGCGGCGAGCATCACGTTGGCCATCACATTCATCGCGACGTAATTGGTGAGGTTCTGCACGAGCGGCGCGGCGGCCCGCATCGCGTCCAGATGACGAGAAGGTTGGTCCACAGGCGCTCCTCCATATCGAGACGGAGGACGCGAAGCGGCGGGTGTCACGCCGGTCGTCGCGCAACTTCCTCCGCCGGTATGAGCCGGGTCAGGTTCCAAGGGTACGTCTCAACCCGGCCGATGCCGGATGCCCCCGTTGCAGCATTGAGGGTCGAAGGATCGGGGGCGGATGTCAACCGGACGCATACCCGACCCTGCGCCGCGCTACGGCATGACGACTGAAGACAGCGCCGCATGAGGCATACCCTTCCACTCTTCATCCCATCGCCGGTCTCAGTTCGGCCTCGGCCCATGTGCGGAAGTTCGTGGGCGTAGCGTACCGAGATGCATCGGGTACCATTTCATCGAGGCCCGCGGCCTTGGCCGTCATCATCGCGGCATAGTCGCGAACCATCCCCTCGGACGCACCCATCCCGCGCAGTGCGGCGGCAAAGGCGGGGATGGGCATTTCGTGGAACGCGACCGGTCGGCCCAGCAGCTCCGACAGGATCTCCGCCATGTGCGCATGCGACAAATCCTCTGGGCCGAGCATCGGCACCTCCGCCACGCCGTCCCAGGTCGGGTCCGCCAGAAGCCGTGCCGCCTCCGCAGCCACATCGGCCTTCGCCACCAGCGGTATGGCGCGGATCAGTGGGGGCAGATCGGCAGCCGGAAATTGGCCCTGACCGGGCGGTTTTACAGAGCTTGAAAGGCTATTGTGAGGGCCGATCCGACCAGGTGATTGCCGCGGAGGGCCGATCCTGCGGATGCGGGTCGAAATGGGACGTGCCATCCTCCCCTGCTCCATGATCGAGCTTCCAGCATGGGCCCAGGCTGCGGTCATAACCACGAGCCCCTGCGTTGTCCTCGGCGGCTTACCGCTGATCCCCCGTGCCCGTGGGGGCCGGTTCGGCCAATTTCACCCGTTCAGGTGACGCACGGCCTGGCGATGGGACCGCATCGTCTCGCCACGCATGGGTGACCCGCGGCGTCGGTCGAATGATCGCGCCCGACAGCGCCGTGCGGCGACCGTCGAAAGCCCTTCTCAGAAAGGAGATTTAACAATGAAAGCAATCGTTAACTCCATCGTTCTCTCTCTGCTCGCGACCGCGGCCTCTGCCACGACGACTGTGTCTATCCATGGCTCCACCGTTCGCGTGAGCGGCGAATTCACGTGGACGCCGGGACAGGACTCGACCGATCCTGCACGCCCCTCCACCAGATATACGTTGGAGTTCCCGGTCGCTGGCTCGCCCTTCGATGCGGACTTCTCACCGCCATCGGACGTGCGCGACCAGGCCCCTCCCACGATCGGCCGGGATCTGTCGGTGACTATCGACAACCCGCGCGGCGATCCCCGGGGCCGCGCCATCGAACGGAGTGGCCGGATGGCGGCCCAGGTGTTCAACTGGGAGACCCCGCGCGACCCAATCCTGCGGCCCGACGACGGAGTCATAACCCCGCAGCCGGTCATGACCGATCAGTATCTCGGCCTGTCGGGATTTCGCCACGAGACCGTCGGAGAAGACGACGCTCGTGACATCACGTACATGCATTTCTTTCTGAACTTCGACGAGAGTTACAGCCGCCTTCTCTCCGTATCGGCGACGCAAGTCATCGACTCGTCACCGGCCGGTCCGACGCCGGAAGAAGGGTATGCCGCAATGCCGCATTTCCAGGTGGCGTTGGGCCTCGATGAATTCGACCCCGTGGATGTCTCCGACCTCGCAAGACAGTCGGAGACCCCGAAAACACCCGCGCCACCGTAACGCCCATCTGATCCCCGGTCAGAGATCCGCCCGGCGGTAAATCTACCCGGCCGAACAGCCCAGTGGCGTCGACGGTGCGAGAACCCACGGCAATGCCGCCCGGTCGAGTTCGCCCCCCTTCACACATCTCGATGCGCCGCTTCGGACATCCCGACGGCGTATGGCCATGAGGACATCCCATGCCGCAAATACTGTACCACTTCGCACGCCTCCGGTCCGCGTTGTCGCCAAGGGCCCGGCGCCACCGGGAAACCCTGAAAGCTCAGCGTCCGGCCCCCGCATTTCCGGAGGGATCGTCAATCGGCCCCACGGACAGGTTGGAATTCGATTTCTCCGATTGGGTATCGGCCTGGGTCGATCCGCAGAACCGCGCCACGAACCCCTCCGGGACTGTCACGGCGTGTCGCGCGATCTCGATGTCAGGACGGCTGCTCTGGTTGGTGCGCAAATCGGGACTGAGACGTGCGTACCATTCCCGCGAGATGGACGCGGAGGCCGCCATCGCTGATGCCGAGAATGCGTGGCAGAGGCGTGAAGATCAAAAGATATTCAAACCGCAAGTGCGGACCATCGTCTCGGACTTGCGATGGCTACGGACCCGCCATCGCGTGTTGATCGATGATGCCTACCAATCGCCACTCTGCAACGAAGGCATCGATTCCTTTCTCGATACGCTCCGCATCTCGGGGTTCCGGTCCTATCCCGGCTGGCTCGTCGGTTGGCTCTTCGCCATCGACCGGCAAGTGGGCTTCGTCCTTTGGGAGGCACATCTGCGGGTGATCGCTGAGAAGGAAGAGGTGGGGCAACGCGACATGCAGGATCGGACCTACCCACCCGGAGGGCGTTCCCCATCCTGACGCCGCCGACGCCGTTTCGATGCCGACCGGGCAGGTCCCGTCTAGGTCCGAGGCCAGATCCCCGGGAAATCGAGCCGGCCTTTGGGAGTTCTGATAGCGCGTCGCCGATCCGCGGATCGGCCGCCATCCCGTGACAACCACCTCAGAAGTCACCTCCGCAGGCTACTGATACAGATGTATTCGCCAGTGCCCGGATACCGACCAACAATGAGAATCAGGAAGACGGCCATGCACAGACTATCGATGGACGCCGGCGCAACCCTCTTGGCTGCCGTTTGGGTCGGGATGCTGATCGGTGTCTCGTTCCTCGCCACGCCGGTGAAGTTCCGCGCGGCGACGCTCGATCTCGCGCATGCCCTGGATGTCGGAAGGGTGACCTTCGGTCTGTTCAGCCGGATCGAATGGGGCTTGGCGGCGGCCCTGATCCTGTTCGTCGCAGGCATGGGCTTCCCGTTTTGGCGGACCGCGTTGCTCGCGACGATACTCGCCATCCTCGTCATCCAGGGTGTTTGGCTTCTGCCCGCCTTGAACGATCGGGTCGCAACGATCATCGCTGGTGAGACCCTCGCTCCATCATATCACCATCTGGCCTATGCGGCCGGCGAGGCGACCAAGGTCTTCACGCTCATCGCCTTCGCGATTTCCGGGATGGCGGCGCTTTCTAGAATCTGAGAGAGCGGGCGACCCACGTGTGGCCGGCATTTCCATGCCGGCCCGCCATGTCGAAGATCTGATGGATTGATGTCTGCGGGTCCGCACCACGCGCCGTCGCCTCGTGTCACGTCGCATGGGTAGGAACGTGTCCCCCATGAGGGGAATGTCGTGCGGAGCCAGCGTCGTTGGATCTCGTCGCACGGTCGTTTGGAATGCCTCGGCGACCTGACCGGCACGAAAGAGCCGTCAGGCTGCGCGGCGCGCCCTCCGGCGCGCGAAGGCGCCGAGCCCGCCGATCGCCGCGAGCAGAGTCCAGGCCGTCGCCGGCAGCGGGATCGGCGCCGGCATCGGGGCTGGCTCGCCCGGTCCGCCGCCGGGAGCGGACACGTCGATCGGATCGAACTCGTCGACCCCCAACGCGACCAGAAATCCGGTGGCGACGGTCGGATCCTCGCCCGGGATGGGCACGAAGATCGAGGACTCGATCACCTGCGTCGCGGAGACCGAGGTCAGTTGGCTGTAATCCTCGTTGAAATTGAGGAAGAAGTTCATGGTTGTGATATTGCTCGTCCCGTTCGGCCCATCGGTCACGTAGCGAAGGCCGTTCAGGTCCACATGCTGGTTTGTGCGGAACGGTTGGGGGTCGATGATCTCGCCGTCGGGTCGACGGATTGGGTCGAGCGGTATGTCCCAATTGAAGACCGCCGCCCGCACTTGGCCGGTCTGTTCGGTATCGCGGGTCTGCGGATCGCCGATCGTCACCGGGAGGTCGTCGCCGATCGTCGGCGGTGTGCCCTGACTTACCGGAAGCGGGGCCGAGAACCCCGGATCGAAAGGGAAGCCGACCACCGGTAGCTCGAAGCTGTACCTGGCCGAGGATCGAACGGGATCGATGAACCCCGTGCCTGGGCTCCAGTCGAACTCTCCGCTCAGGCGCACCGTTCCGTCGTCGATCGTCACGGTCGCGGCCGATGCCGCGACGCCTGTCGCAGAGAGAAGTATTGCGGCAATCACCGTCTTCATCGGGAAATCTCCTATCGGTAGGCCCGTCGCCGACACATCCCGCTAGGGCTGCTGTCGGACGCCATGTACGACGAAGGGCTACGACGGGTCGGGCGACGCTTGCGTCACCCGAATGGGTGAACCGACGGGCGACACGCCTCGGTGCGAACCGATTGCCGGCGGTAAGTCGCTGACTTCGCGGCGCGGGCGGCGGCAACCTGCCGGATCCGCCTCGGACGGGATCTCGGACCCGCAGAGGCTCCGACGATCTTGGAAAGCCGCTGGCCCTCATTACGTGAAATCGCGGGATATCTGCCCCGGCTCGCCAAACGCTGGGTGTCGATCCAAGTACCCACGGACGCACGGAGCGATTGAGAATGGAACGGAGGCCCGCTCGCGAACGCGCCTCCCGCGCCGATCTGATCGGCCATCTCTACGACGTCGCCCTGGACCCGGCGCGCTACGAGGAGCTGCTGGACGTCTGGGAGGCGCGGATCGGCAAGACGCGGCCGGCCGGCATCGACCAGGGCCGGGTCTTCACCGACCCGGAGATCGAAGCCCATTTCGAGAGGGCCGACCTGGTCCTCGACCGGGCCCGACCGCAGCCCGATGCCCGCGACGCCCTTCTCGCCGAGTTCCGGACCGCCGCCGCCTTCATCGTCGACCGCTCGCTTCGGATCAGCCGGGCCAACCCAGCGGCGGAGAGCTGGCTCGACATGACGACCGGATCGGACTTGTCATCCCTGCCCCTAGATGCGGATGCCCGCGAGCATCTCGACCACATGCTCCGCCGCGCCTTCGCCGGAAGGGGGCCGCGCACGCTCCAGATACGGGCGCGGTCGGCCCGTCGGCACGGCGTGACCTTGCTCCAGGTCCGCCTCCTGCCGGGCGTCGATCCCTTCGCCCTGGTGGTGACGTCCGAACTGGAATGGCCCCGCACCCTCGACGCGATCCTCACCGAAGCGTTCGGCCTCTCCCCGTCCGAGATCATGGTGATCCGCGGCTTGGTCGAGGCGAGCACGATCAAGGAGATCGCCGAACGCCGCA
>JBCCCB010000057.1:0-16295 GCA_039033775.1 Pseudomonadota bacterium
AGAAGCCCAAGCGCACCCGAACCCGCAAGAAGGCCCCGAAGACCGAGGAAGAGGGCGCGGCCGAACAGCCGCCGACGCCCGAGGATGCGGCGTAGTCATCTCGGGACGGGATTGCCGCCGCTCCGGGGCGGATGGCCGACACTCCAGAGGCAAGCCGGTCCAGTGGCGGACCGTCGGCGGCGATTCCACCGCCGGTCCAAGCACGTTCTGATGGCCAGCGGCGCGGGACGGGGGCGCATGAATGCAGACTCGACCGGCTCTGAATCGTTTCGCTGCTGTCGCAGGTTGAACGCGAAACGTTTTACCCGCCTCGGGCCGCAACCGCTCGCGCCAGGGCGCACCATCCCGCCAGGTCGACCCGCTCGGCCCGGTCGGTCGGATCGAGCCCCGCTTCGGCCAGGCAGTCTTCCACATCCGGCACCAGCCCCTTCAGAGCGGCCCGCAGCATCTTGCGCCGCTGGCCGAACCCCTTGGCCACGACCCGTTCCAGCACCGCCGGATCGGCGGGAAAGCGCGGCGCCTGCAGGGCGGTCAGATGGACCACGGCCGACGACACTTTGGGCGGCGGCACGAAGGCATCGGGCGGCAAGGTCAGCGCGATCCGCGCGTCGCACCGCCATTGGGCCAGGACGGCCAGACGGCCATAGGCCTTGGAGCCGGGATCGGCCACGATACGCTCGGCCACCTCTTTCTGGAACATGAGCGTCAGGCTCTGCCAGGGCGGCGGCCAGGTGGCGGGGGTCAGCCAGCGCACCAGAAGCTCGGTGCCCACGTTGTAGGGCAGGTTGGCCACGACCCGCCAAGGTGACGCGAGATGCGCGCCCACGTCGATCTGTAGCGCGTCGCCGTTCACCACCGTCAGCCGGCCAGGATAGGCCGCCGCGATCTCCGCCAGGGCGGGCAGGCAGCGGGCATCCTTCTCGACGGCCAGCACATGATCGGCGCCCTCGGCCAGAAGACCGCGCGTCAGGCCGCCGGGACCGGGTCCGACCTCCAGAACGCGGGCGCCGTCGAGCGGTCCGCCGATGCGGGCGATGCGGGCGGTCAGGTTCAGGTCCAGCAGAAAGTTCTGCCCCATGGATTTCTTGGCCCGAAGGTCATGGGCGGCGATCACGTCGCGCAAAGGGGGAAGGTCGTCGATCCGGGCCATGTCCGTGCAGTTAGAGCGTTTCGCGGCAATCTTACACTCGGCTTGTCGCGAAATGCCGCGCATCGACCCTATGGTGCGGGCGGGCCGCGTCTCGCTGCTGCCACAGGTTGAACGCGACAGGCTTTAGCGGCGAAAAACCCTTAGAGTAAGAGTCTTTGGAAGAGTCTTGCCGTAAGGCATCTCATCCCGCGTCAGCCGGGCGTCCCCAGAAGCCGCCGCCGGGCCGCATCCGCCAGCGCGCCGCGCCCCGCCGCATCCAGGACCAGCGTCCCCTCGATCAACGCCAGCAGGGCGGCGGCGGCGCCTTCGGGATCGGCAACGTCGTCGGGCAGGCGACAGGTCAGCCACGCCAGAAAGCCGTCCAGGATGAGCCCGGCCATCGGCGCGTTCTGTCCGCCGGCCAGGATGTCCAGCCAGATGCGGAAGTGCGGGGACAGATCCGGGGACCGCGCCACGGCTACGACCTGATCCGCCAAGGCCGCCAGGCTGACGGCGGCGCGCGCCGGGATGGCGGCGTCGAGCCGCCGGGACAGATCGGCGGCGATGGCGCCCAGGATCTCGGCCATCAGGGCGTCCTTGGAGCCGAAATGGTAGATCAGCATCCGGTCGCTGGTCCCGGCGGCCTTGGCCAGCGGGCGGAGGCTGGCACCGCCCAGCCCACGGTCGAGCACATGGGCCGTCAGGTGGGGCAGCAGGATCTCACGCGACAGGCGGGTCATCTTTCAGGCTTGTAGCGTGCGCTACAATTTGCGAGAATGTAGCGCATGCTACAATAAAGGAGTCGAGCCATGTCTCTTCCGATCCTCGCCGCCTCCGGCGCCGCCCTGCTGATGGGCTTGTTCCTGGTCCTTCTGGCGACCGGCCGTCTGCCCCACGGGTCCAATGCCTGGCGATGGCCCGCGGCCTGCTCGGCGCTGTTGCTGGCCTGGTCCCTGGCCGCCATGGGGCTGGGCGGGCCGCTCGGCTTCTGGACCGAGCACATTCGCAACCTCTGGGGCGTGCAGATCTTCTTCGATCTGCTGTTGGCCATCGCCGTGGCGCTGGCCTTCCTGGTGCCCGCCGCCCGCGCCCAAGGCATGCGGGTGACCCCTTGGCTTCTGCTGATCGGTTGCACCGGTTCGATCGGCGTGCTTGCCATGGCGGCGCGCCTCATGTGGCTGCGCCACGCATCCGCCCTGCCATCTGCTGCGCCAGCCTGAGTGCCGCGACCATCGAGGTGGGATCCGCCCGGCCCGTGCCCGCGATGTCGAACGCGGTGCCGTGGTCGGGCGAGGTGCGGATGAAGGGCAGGCCCAGCGTCACATTTACGCCGCCGGCGAAGTCGACGGTCTTGATCGGGATCAGCGCTTGATCGTGATACATGGCCACCGCCGCATCATAGGTCGCGCGGGCGCCCGCATGGAACATCGTGTCGGCTGGCAGGGGGCCGAAGCAGCCCAGTTCCGGCCCGAGACGGGCGACCAGGTCGGCGATCCAGTCGATCTCCTGCCGGCCCATGGTGCCGCCTTCGCCGGCATGGGGGTTCAGCCCGGCCACGGCGATGCGGGGGCGGTCGATGCCAAATTCCCGGCGCAGGCCGGCATGGGTGATCCGCAGGCAGCCTTCCAGCCCGTCGGGCGTCAATGCCGCGGGCACGTCTTCAAGCGGGATATGGATCGTGGCGGGCACCACGCGTAGCTCGGGGCAGGCCAGCATCATAACCACGTCGGCCCCGCCCGCCAGCGCCGCCAGGTATTCGGTATGGCCGGGATGGGCAAAGTCGGCGCCGTCCTTCAGGGCCTTCTTGTTGATCGGGGCGGTCACCACGCCCGAGGCGGCGCCGGATATCGCCAGATCGACGGCCCGTGCGATGGCCGAGACGATGCCCGCCGCCTGGGCCGGATCCGGCTGGCCGGGGACCGCCGGGCCGGGGATGTCATGGCCCAGCACGCAGAGCGCGTCCGGCGCAATTTCCGCGAGGCGGCCGATTTCGCGGACCCGGATGCCATGGCCGTCGAAATGGGCCGGATTGCCCAGCACCGCGAACGGGATGTCAGGCGTCAGCGCCCATGCCTTGGCCACGACCTCGGGTCCGACACCAGCCGGTTCGCCGCAGGTCACGACCAGCGGGGCGTCATTCGATGATGGCATCGGCGCGGAGTTCTTCCAGGAAGCCCACGGCGTAGCTTTCCAGCCGCCGGTTCAGAAGCTGCCGGCCCAGGGCCTCGAACGCGCCTTCGGGCGGTTCGACCACGCGGCCGCAAAGCATGATGAAGCGCAGGTTGCCATTGGCCGTGGTCAGGCGGGTGGAGACTTCGTTCTCGTCCAGCAGGGACAGCTCCTGGCGCAGATCGGCGGGCAGGTCGGCCACGCGCGCCACGGTGCGGATCAGCCGGTCTGGCTGACGCCGTGCCATGCCATAGAGATCGTCGCAGGTATCGACCCGGTCGCGCAGAGACCGGGCCGTGGACAACGCCTGGGACGACCGGCCGCCGGGGATCAGGTATTCGGCATAGTCGATGGACAGGGCCTCGGGTTCGGCCGGGACGCCTTCTTCCAGGTCGCGCAGCAGGAAGATCGCGATGAACGAGCCCAGGCTGATCGGCTGGGACACCTGGCCTGGCGCCAGGCCCAGCACATTGCCCGAGATTTCGGGCCCCAGATTGCCGAGGGGAACCCAGTCCAGCCGGCCGCCGCGCTGGGCCGAGGGCGATTGGGAATAGGTCCGCGCCGCGCGGGCGAAGGCGGCTTCGCCGCTCAGCGTGTCCGACAGGCGTTGGGCAAGCACGTTGACCTCGGCCTCGGTCTCAGGGGTGATCGGCAGGGCGATCTCGGACAAAAGAACGCGGACTCCGCCGCCCGCGCCGCCCCGCAGCAGCGTGCGTTCGATCTCGGCTTCGGACGGGCGGGCGCGGCCGGCGAAGCGCTGCTGCACCAGCTGGCGCCAGAACAGGCCGTTGCGGATAAAGTCGCGGAAGGTTTCTTCGGCGATCCCGGCCTCCCCCAGCGCGGCGATCAATTGCTCGGTCGTCAGATTGCCCCGCGCCGCGAACTCCTCGTACCCGGTGGCAAGATCGTCCTCGCTGACCTCGATCCCCGCAAGCCGCGCGGCCTGGACCTGCAAGGTCTCGTCGATCAGGGTCTGGCGGACGCTGTCGCGGTCGGCATTGGGGGCCCGCAGCAGGGTGAAGAAACGCGCGCGCTGGTCCACCTGATAGATGGTGATCGCTTCGCCGTTGACCCGCGCCGCCGCCGAGAACACCGATTGCTGCGCCGCCGCCGCCCCCGCCAGGGTCAGCATCACGGCCAGGGCCGCCACCACTTTCATCATCGCTCGTCTCGTCCTCATATGCCGCAGCGGCGGCTTCGCTGGCCGCGTTCGTCCGCCCCGAAGCCGACCAGTTCCACCCCGAAGCCGAACCGGGTCGACGGCTCCAGCAGGTCGTTGGAGGTGAAGCGCCGCTCCACATCGAAATCCACCGTGACGCATTCCGTCCGATAGGTCACGCCGACCCCGGCGCGGGTGGGGTCGTCGGTGACGAAGTCATACCGCCAGTTGGCCCGCCCCGTCCAGGCGGGGGTGATGTCCAGCGCCGCATCCATCGTCCACTCGGAGGTGTCGATGGGTCGCCCGGCCTCGATATCCTCCTCCAGCCAGGTGAAGCGCGTCGCCACGTCCAGGCGTGGGCCGGTATAGCGCAGCACCGTCTCGCTGCGACTGAACTGGAACGCGTCGTCGAACAGCGACCGGCTGAGCAACTCGAACGTGTCGCGCCACCGCGCCGTGCCCGAGACCAGCCAATCGGACGAGGCACTGTCGAGCCCGGTGCCGGAATCGAATTGCTCCAGATCCTCCTGCCGGATCACGCGGACGACCAGGCCGCCGACTTGCCAGCCGCCGGGGGCGAAGCGGTCGTAGCTGACGCCCACATTCAGGCGATTGCCCAATTCGCGCGTGTCCCGACCAGCGAAGCGCTGGGCCGAGAACAGATTGCCGCCGTCGAATTCGGGGGTCAGGCTGTCTTCGTCCGGCGCCTCTTCGACATCGTCGGGGGCCAGCACGATCTGGACGACGGGTTCCAGCACATGGCGGACGCCGCCGGCGCCGTCCCGAACCATGGGCAGGCGGAATTCGACGCCGCCCACGGGGACGGCGCGCACGAAGGTGTCGGTGCGAAAGGTGGGATCCTGGCTGACATTGTAGGCATCCGCCTGAATGCTGGCCATGGCCGTCACGACCAATCCGCTGGGGGAAACCATGCTGCGGCGCCAATCCAACCCGGCCGAGGCCCGGATGGCGTCCCGCGCCGCGTCGGCCGGCAAGCCCGAACCGGCGGGCACCGACGAGGCGGGGCGCTCGCGGGAATGGGCCTGCAAGGTCCAGATCGCTTGCCCGCCCACGATCGGCGCGTTGCGGACCCCCTGCTGTTCGATGGTGATGATGCGGGTCGGTAGGAACGAGCTGTCCTCGCCCGCGCGCAAGGTCCGGATCGCCGTCGCCTCGGCCCGGAACCGGTCGGTGCGGTCGACCCGAGACAGGGCGATGGCGCTGTCCAGCCGGTCTTTTTCGCTGACGTTGTAATCCAGCAGGTAGGTGTCGTCGGTCACCAGCTCCAGGTCGAGATCCAGGCGGTAGTCGCGGGGCAGGAAGAAGACCGCTTCGCCGAAGAAGAACCCGCGCGTGTCGCCGGGGCGGATGTTGTCTTCGGCCACGGCGGCATCGACCCGCAGCGCCCCGTTGTCGAAGGCCTGGCGGTAGCGGAAGCCCAGCTGCCGGGCGTCGTCGGTGGTCAGGAAGGGGATCACCGTCAGGTCGCGCGATGGCCCCAATTCGATGAAATAGGGCAGGGCGACGCCCGTCCCCAACTGGTCGTCAGTCGAAAAGCGGGGGGCCAGCAGGCCGGTCGCGCGTTCGACCGTCGGGTCCGGCAGGCGGAAGCGCGGAAGATAGGCGATGGGGATGCCCGCGACTTCGAAGCGGGCATTCTCGAAATACAGCTGGTTTTCCTCGCGGTCGTGGACGATCCGCTCGGCCCGGATCTGCCAGAGCGGCACCGGATTGCCCTCGCAGACCTCGCAGGACGAGGCGACGGTGCGGCTGAGCTGGACGAAGCGATCCTCGCTGCCGGTCGCGATCTCGGCGGCGGCGATCTGGAGTTGCCGGTCCAGGACCAGCCGGGCGCCTTGCAGGACCGAGTTGCGCAGATCCGAGCCGAGCGAGGCGAAGTCGGCGATGATGATCGTGTCCGGCCCGTCCAGCAGGGTCAGCGGGCCCTCGACCAGCAGCCGGTCTTCGTCGCGTAGGTAGGTCAGGCGCCGGGCGCGCAGCACGCGGCCATCGGCGAAGATTTCGACCCCGCCTTCGGCGACCAATTGCTCGCGGTTGAAGCGGATGTTGTCGGCCACCAGCGTCGCGGGACCGGTCTGCGCCAGCGCCGGCAGACCCGCCAGCATCAGCGCGGCGCAGAAGGCCAGGATCAGCCGCATCATCCGTCCTCCAGATGCAGGATCAGGCCCAGCGACAGCAGAATCCCGGCGATGGGGGGCGACCAGGCGGCCAGAGAGATCGGCAATTGCCCGTTTTCGCCCAGCACTTGGGCGAAGTTGCGCAGGAAGAACACGGCAAAGCCCATCAGCAGCGCCGATAGGACCATCACGCCGATGCGCCCCTGCCGCTGGTGGCGCATCGAGAAGGCGGCGCCGATCAGCACCATCGCGGCCAGCATGACCGGATTGGCAAGCTCCATCTGGAACCAGACGCGATGGGTTCGGCCGGAAAACCCGGCCGCGTCCAACTGGGCGATGAAATCGGGCAGCTGGAAGATCGGAATGGACGAGGGCACGCCGAAGCTGTCGCGGATCTGTTCGCGCGTTAGGGTCGATTGAAGGGTGGCCACCGGCACGGCCTGGGCCTCCCATTCGGGATTCACGGTGTCCGCCAGGGGCCAGTGCTTGGCATCGACCAGCAGCCACATGCCGTCGATCAACTCGGCCTCGGCGGCATCGGTCCGCTCGACCGGGCTGCCGGCTGGGTCGAAGGCCAGGAACGTCGCCTCGTAGAGTACGGTGCCATCCAGGGACGATCGCGCGGCGCGGATCACGGTCTGCCCGTCGGCGTCGCCCTGGCGCAGCCAGACGCCTTCGGCGCTGACCGACAGGACCGACCCGCCGCCGTCGCGGAAGGTGGCGATCTCACGCTCATAGGCGCCCTGGGTCGCGGCCACGATGGGGTTCAGGATCAGCAGACCCAGCCCGCCCAGGGCCAGCGCGGCCAGCACCGGCGGCGCCAGGGCGCGCACGGCGGACCGGCCCGAGGCGCGGATCACCACCAGTTCGGACGACCGTCCGAAGGCCAGAAACAGCGCCAGCGTGGCCAGGATCACGATCAGGGGCAGGATCTGATAGAGCGCCGAGGGCAGGTTCAGCGCCGCCAACCGCAGCCCGTCCCCCATGCCCGCGCCGCGCCCGTCCAGGCGGCGCAATTGCTCCATCAAGTCGATGGGCACCAGAAGGCCGATAAAGACGATGGACACGATGAAGACCAGCCCCAGGAACCGCCGCGCGATATAGACCGATAGCGTCATGCCGGCACCGCTAGCGACGGGGGCCGCCGCGCCTCGCGCCAGATCAGCGCCAGGGCCAGCGCCAAGGTCATCAGCGGCGGGATATAGGTCGTCCACCAGAGGGTGGCATCGCCACGGGCCGTGTCCTCGGCCACGTTGCCCAGCATTTCCAGCGTCACGGCGGCCAGCACCGCGGCCAGGATCTGCCGCCAGAGCCCCATGCGCGAATAGCCGCCCAGCATCAGAAACCCCAGGGCCAGCAGCGGGATCGCGCCCGCGAAGATCGCCTCGGCGAAGCGGGCATGCCCCTCGAACAGCAGCTTGGCGCGGTCCGCCCCCGTGACCTGGAGGTCCTCGGGCCCCGCGCGCAGCAGCGCCAGGGTCGACAGCTCGCGCGGGTCGCGAAGGCGTTCAGTATTCTCGCCGGTCAGGACGGCCAGGTCATAGGCGAAATCCTGAAAGGTCGTGGTGATCAGCGACCGTTCGGGCACGCGCAGGGTCTGGGCCATGCCCTGGAACATCACCAGCCGCGTCTCGCCCGCCTGGCGCACTAAGATGGCGCGTTCTGCGGTGTAGGTCGTCACCAGGTCGGGCGCCCGCCGGTCCTGGAGGAACAGGCCCAGAAGCGCGCCGGACTCGGTGATTTCGCGGACATAGACCGTGACGCCGTCGGCGGGATGCAGGAACTCGCCTTCCAGCAGGAAGCGCGCTGTGATGTCCTGGGCCACGGCCTCGCCCCGCTCGGCCAAGGCGGTGCGGGACATCGGCACCAGCGTATGGCCCAGCAGCGACACCATCAGCGCCACGACCGCCCCGAAGGCCGCCACCGGCCAGGCCAGGCGCCAGGGCGACAGGCCCGTGGTCTGGGCGATCACCATCTCGCTGTCGGTGGTCAGACGGTTCACCGCATAAAGCGTCGCCACCAAAGCCGCCAGCGGCAGCACCGCGTGGATCACGTTGGGCAGCGCCAGGGCCGTGAATTCCAGGAAGGTCGACAGGTTCGATCCGCCCGCGATCAGGCGGTCGAACAGGATGATCGCCCGGTTGACCCAGTAGACGGCCACCAGAACCAGGCTGAAGAACCCGAAATAGATCAGCAGCTGCCCCGCCAGATATCTGTCGAACAGTCCCAAGTGGTCCCCTTGGATACGTCTTTCCTGTGGTCTTAGCCGGGCCTGGGCCCGGGGGGAAAGGCCCGATCGCCCCTGGGCGCTGGAATGTCCCAGAGGTGCGCTCTAGGGTCCGCACATCTCTCACGCTCCGGAGCCGCCCATGACCACCCCCGCCGCCGTCACCTTCGTCGAGACCGACCTGGACGCGCTCGCCAGCCAGGACGGCGTCCTGGCCTGCTTGGTGCCCGCCGAAGGCACCCTGTCGCCCGACGCGCGGCGGCTGAACCGGCTGTCCAAGGGCGCCGTGAAGCGCGCCGTCGAAAGCCCCGCCTTCGACAAGCTGAGCGAGGGCGAGGTGATGGACATCGCCTTTCCGGCGGGTCTGACCGCGTCCTCCGTCGCCATCGTCAAGCTGGACCGGCGGCCGGGCGCGTCCAAGGCCCGCACCGCCGGCGCGGCCCTGGCCAAGCTGCGCGGGTCGCGGCCGCTGACCCTGCTGGGCGGTGCCCATCGGGCCACCGGCGCGGTAGTGCTGGGCGCGGTGCTGCGCGGCTATGCCTTCGCCGACCACAAAACCGGCGACGAGACCGAGCCGCCTGCCGACATCACGGTCATGGTCAAGGACCCCGACGCCGCCCGCACTGACTGGGCCGAGGCGCGCGCCGTGGCCGACGGGGTCTTCCTGACCCGCGACCTGGTGAACGAGCCGGCCAACATCCTGACCACCACCGAATTCGCCACCCGGCTGGAGGCTCTGCGCGATCTGGGCGTCGAGGTCGAGGTCTTGGAGGAGGACGAGCTGGAAAAGCTGGGCATGCGGACATTGCTGGCCGTCGGCGTCGGGTCCGAGAGCCCGTCCAAGGTCGTCATCATGCAGTGGAACGGCGGCGGCGACGAGAAGCCCCTGGCCCTGGTGGGCAAGGGCGTGGTCTTCGACACCGGCGGAATCTCGATCAAGCCCGCCGCCGGGATGGAGGACATGACCATGGATATGGGCGGGGCGGGTACCGTCGCGGGCGCCATGCACGCCATCGCCGCCCGCAAGGCGAAGGCCAATGTGGTTGGCCTGGTCGGCCTGGTCGAAAACATGCCCGACGGTCGCGCCCAGCGGCCGGGCGACGTGGTCAAATCCATGAAGGGCGACACGGTCGAGGTCATCAACACCGACGCCGAGGGCCGCCTCGTCCTCTGCGACGTGATGTGGTACGCGCAGGACCGGTTCGAGCCCACGGGCATGATCGACCTGGCCACGCTGACGGGCGCCATCATCATCGGCCTGGGGCACGAGAATGCCGGCGTCTTCTCGAACAATGACGGCTTCGCCGACGCCTTCCTGAAGGCCGCCAAGGCCGAGGATGAGGGCGCTTGGCGGATGCCGCTGGGCAAGGCCTACGACAAGCAACTCAAGTCCCGCGTGGCGGACATGAAGAACGTGGGCGGCCGGCCCGCGGGCTCGATCACGGCGGCGCAGTTCCTGCTGCGCTTCGTCAAGGACGAGGTGCCGTGGATCCATCTGGACATCGCGGGCGTGGCCTCGGTGAAGGGCGGCACCGACCTGTCGCCCGAGGGCGCGACGGGCTGGGGGGTTCGCGCCCTGGATCGGTTGGTGCGCGACCGATACGAACCGAAGGATGGCTGAGGTCTACTTCTACCACCTGACCCGCCGGTCCGTCGTCGACACGCTGACGCCCCTCCTGACCCGCTCGCTGGCCCAGGGCTGGCGGGTGGCCGTGCGGGGCGGCGATTCCGACCGCCTGCATTGGCTGGACGAGAAGCTGTGGCTGGGCGACCCCGCCGCGTTCCTTCCGCACGGCCTGGCAGGCGGCGAGCACGACGCGCGCCAACCGATCCTGCTGACCGCCGGCGCCGCCGGCAACGCGCCCAATTGCCTGATGAGCATCGACGGCGCCGATGTCACGGCGCAGGAAGTGCTCGCCTTGACGCGCGCCTGCATCCTGTTCGACGGCAATGACGGCGAGGCGTTGACCCGCGCCCGCCAGCAATGGCGCGACCTCACCGACGCCGGGTTGCCCGCGCGGTACTGGTCGGAAGAATCCGGCAAGTGGGAGCAGAAGGTAACCAAGAATATCGACGCGGACGGGGGCTGACCGGGCCGGCCGTCGCGCCTCAATCCTCGAAGTAATCCCCATGTTCGGCATGGATCTGCGCGATGACCGGCGTCAGCCGGTCGAGATGCCGCCGGATCGCCGTCTCGACGGCATCGGGCGCGTTCCGGCGCTGGCCCGAGACGATCTCTCGATGATCGTCGTAGAGCGCGCGCATGGCATCCTGGCTGGTCAGGCTCAGCATGCAGAGTCGGTCGACCTTGGCCTTATTCTCGGCGATGGCGTCGAAGGCGAAGGCCGATCTGGCCGACCGGCACATCAGGGCGTGGAACTCGTAATCGGCCTGATGGAAGGCCTCCACGTCATTGGCGTCGATCACCCGAAGCTGCCGGTCGAGATTGGCGTCGATCTCGGCATCGACGCTTTCGTCCCGCGACAGGGCGGCATTGCGCAGGACCTCGACCTCGACCGCCGTGCGCACGAAGCGGGCGGACCGGATGACCTCGAGCGAGAAGTGGCGAACGATGGTGGACCGCTGCGGGCGTTGCAGCAGCAGGCCGAGATTACTGAGCCGGCTGAAGGCGTCGCGGACGGGCTGGCGGGACAGGCCGAAGCGCTTGGCCACCTCGATCTCGGACATCTTGGTGCCCGGCAGCAATTCCAGGCGGACGATCTGGTCGTAGAGATGGTCGAAGACGACGTCGGCGCTGGTGCGGCGGTCTACGATTCCCGTCAGGACATCCATCATCTCGCTCCTCGATTGCACTGTTGCATACTAGAATACCTGCGCATATGCCAATGCCATGCCTGCAATTTCCGTTCTTCGACCGGGAGGCAATGCCGATGACTGATTGGGTAGAGGCCGATCCGGGCGTGCGCCGCCGTGTCCTGTCCGAAGCGCCGGACCTGATGCTGGTGGAGTTCGCCTTCGAGGCCGGGGCGGAGGGCAAGCTGCATCGCCATGTCCATGTCCAGGGCACCTATGTGGCCGAGGGGCGGTTCACCTTCACCCTGGGCGACGAGACCCATGACCTGTCCCAGGGGGATACCCTGGTGATCCCGTCCAACGTGGTCCATGGTTGCGTGGCCCACGGGCCGGGCCGCTTGATCGACAGCTTCACGCCGCGGCGCGACGACTTCCTGTAGCTCAGTCATCGGGGATCCCCCGCGCGACGGCGAGGCCTGCGAAGATGGCCGCCGTGACGATGCCGATGGTCAACAGGCGGAACGGGTCCAGCCAGATCACGCCCCAGGCCGCGGCCTGGCCCCCGCTATCGGTGGTCGCGGCCAGCATCAGGCCGCCGGCGGCTGTCAAGGCCGCCGCGAAGATCTGCTTGAGCATGGTCTGCACGTTGATCGCGTGAAACCCCTCCGCGGCATTGACATAGCGGGCCTGGAGCATGGACTCGGCCATCATCCGGCCCGCCAGGAGGATGCCCTGGAGGAAGTTGAACGCCAGCAGCGCGAAGAGGCCGATCCACCAGGCGCGGCTACCATCGGCGACGGCGTCGAAATCGGGAACGAAGAGCAGGGCGGGATAGAGCGCCAGCGCGCAGCCGTAATAGACCAGGAAGATGCGCCGCTCGCCCATGCGGTCGGCCGACCGGCCCCAGAGGAAGACCGAGAAGATCGGCCCCAACATCCCGGCCACCACGTTCAGCATCAGGAGGTTCGCGGGCATGTTCAGCGTGCCGACCAGGTAGACCATCAGGATCGGCCAATCGAGCACGCCGCCCAGAAGGCCCAAGGCCAGCGGGCGGCGCATCAGGGGGCTGGTGCGGATCGTGTGCCGGAACCGGCCGCGTCCGGAAAAGCCGCGCAGGCCGTCGGGCGGCGGCGCGGGTGGAACGCGATGCAGCCAGAAGAGCGAATTGAGTAGCAATGCGATGACGATCAGGATCAGGACGCGGTGTTCGCCGCGGTCCAGCGCCTCGCCTACGTAGAAGAACCCGAACAGGGCAAAGGCCAGGCTGGTGGCCTGCTTGCCGGTGCGCAAGCGGCCCAGGAAGCGGCCCCGGTCGCCGCGCGCCGTGACTTCGGCCACGAAGCTCATCCAGACGGCGTTTTGCAGGAACTCGTTGCCGTAGACGAACAGGACCGCGATGGCGATCAGGACCGGCAGGGTGATCCAGCCCGTCGGCAGCAGGAGCAGGGCCAGCAGGCAGCTGAGCTGCACATAGCGCGACCGGATGGTGACCGCCTGGCGGGGATGGTCGCGGATGCGGTCCAGATAGGGATAGCGCAGGACGACGATCAGCGGCAGAACGGTCAGCATCGTCGCGACCTGGCCGTCCGAGAAGCGCAGCACCTGAACGGCGAAGGCCACGCAGAACGGGCCGGTCACGATATCCTTGGACAGTGATCCCATGAGCGTCGCGCGGATCAGGTTGGCCTGGGCATCGCGCTGCGCGTCGGTCGATAAGTCCGGCGCGGCTACCATCGCGGGACCTTCCGGACGTAGTCGGGCAGGTACTTGCGCATCTCGTCGGTGTCGTCGCGGTCCTGCATCATGACCCGGTCGTAGAGCGCGGCCAGGTCGGCCAGCGCCGTTCGGTCCAGTTCGACACCCAGACCCGGACCCATTGGCACGGGGAGGGTGCCGTTCCGGAACACGGCGCGCCCGCCCGCGACGATGTCGTGGCGGGACCAGGGGTAATGGGTGTCGACGTCATAGGTCAGGTTCGGCGTGGCGGCGGCCACGTGGATCATGGCGGCCAGGCTGATGCCGAGATGGGAATTGGAATGCATGCCCACGCCCAGTCCGGCCGCCTCGCATATCCGGCCCAAGGTCAAGGCGCCGGTGGCCCCGCGCCAGTAATGGTGGTCCGACAGGACGATCTGCACCGCATCGCGGCGGGCGGCGGCGATGACATCCTCGAATTCGACGGTGACCAGGTTCGAGGCCAGGGGCATGTCGGTGCGGGCCGACAGCTCGGCCATGGCATCCAGGCCGCGCACCGGGTCTTCGAGGTATTCCAGCACCCCGTCCAGCCGGTCGATGACCCGCAAGGCCGTCTCGACCCGCCAGGCTCCCATGGGGTCGATCCGCAGGGGATGGTCGGGGAAAACCTCGCGCAGCTTCAGCACGGTCTCGATCTCGGCCTCCGGCTCTAGCACGCCGCCTTTGAGTTTCAGCGACCGGAAGCCGTGCTCGGCGACGAAGGCGCGGGCCTGATCCACCAGGGCATCGGGGGTCATGACCTCGCCGAACCGGTCTTCGCCGACCTGATCGGCGGGCTTGGCGAATTTGAAGAACAGATAGGCGCCGAATGCCACGCGGTCGCGGACCGCGCCGCCCAGCAGGTCGCAGACGGGGCGGCCAAGTGCCTTGCCACGGATGTCGAGCAGCGCGATTTCCCAGGCCGAATAGGCCACGTCGACCTTCTTGTGATCGGCCAACATGGTCGGCGCGTTGATGCCGCCGCCATCGGGCAGGGCGTCCAGAATGCGGGCGCACAACCCGTTCAGGTCGTGGACATCCAGGCCGATCAAGGCGGGCGCGGTCCGGCGCAGCGCGTCCAGGGTGCGGGCCGCGCCATAGGTTTCGGAGAGGCCGGTGATCCCGGCATCGGTCCGCAGCTCGATCACGCTGCGCAGAAAGACCTGCTGGTGCACGCCCTTGGTGTTCAGAAGCGGCACATCCGGCACCGCGATGGGCGTGATGGTGATTTCGGTGATCCGCATCGCCGCCTCCTCCGCGATCTTTTCTTGACGCCCCTTCATCGCCGCCTGTACGCTCGGAATCAATACTAGGATACTAGTGAACAAAACAGTATCCGCCCGGTGCAGGCATCAGGAGGGGTGCCGGCCCGGGTGGCGGGAGGAGCGACCCAGGTCGTTTCGCAAGTCGAGGTCGCTGACGCGGATCCAGGCGGTTCGCGAGGGGGGGACGCATGTCCGGTGTCACGCTCGATGGTGTCGTCAAGCGCTATGGCGCGGTCCAGGTCGTGCATGACATCGACCTGGACGTCTCGCCGCAGGAATTCGTCGTGTTGGTCGGGCCGTCGGGCTGCGGCAAGTCCACCACCTTGCGCATGATCGCGGGCTTGGAGGAGATCAGCGACGGCACCGTGTCCATCGACGGGCGCATGGTGAACCGCATCGCGCCGAAGGACAGGGACGTGGCGATGGTGTTCCAGAACTACGCGCTATACCCCCATTTGTCGGTGGCCGACAACATCGCCTTCGGCCTGAAGATCCGCCGCATGCCCAAGGACGAAGTCGCCTCCTCGGTCGAGGAGGCGGCGGGTATCCTGGGCTTGACGCCCTATCTGGAGCGCCGCCCGGCCGACCTGTCGGGCGGCCAGCGCCAGCGCGTCGCCATGGGCCGCGCCATCGTGCGGCGGCCGAAGGTGTTTCTGTTCGACGAGCCCCTGTCGAACTTGGACGCGAAGCTGCGCACCGCTATGCGCGCCGAAATCAAACGGCTGCACAAGCGATTGGGGGCCACGTCGATCTACGTCACCCACGACCAGGTCGAGGCGATGACCTTGGCCGACCGGATCGTCGTTATGCATGACGGCCGGATCGAACAGGTCGGCACGCCGATGGAGCTGTTCCTGAACCCCGCCAACATCTTCGTGGCCAGCTTCCTGGGTTCGCCGCCCATGAATATGATCGACGCGGTGATCGAAGCCGGGGCGGACGGGCCCGAGGCGGTGTTTGCGGGCCAGCGGCTGCGGCTGGACCCGCTGCCCGGCTTGCGGGGCGCGGCGGGGCGCAACGTGACCCTGGGCATCCGGCCCGAATACGCGACGCTGGATCCGGCCCATCCGAACCGGGTGGCCGTGACGCTGGAACTGGTCGAAACGCTGGGGTCGGAAGCCCTGTTGCATACATCTCTGGGCGAGGTGCCCATCGTCCTGAAGGCCGAAACCAGGGGCGCGGTGGGCCATCTGTCGGGCGTCGACTCTTTCGCGATCGAACCCGGCATGATCAAGGTCTTCGACACGGAGACAGGCCGCGCCCTGCAAGGCCAGACCCGGGTCTCGGCATGAGTCTGGCTGACGGCACCCCGGTCGCCGGCGCGACCCAGACGGGCAAGGCCACCCATCCGCCCGAAACGCGGCTGACCCGCACCATCGACCACTTCAAGCGCGACTGGCAGATCTACCTGATGCTCGCGCCCATGGTGATCTGGCTGATCGTCTTTCTCTACAAGCCGATGTACGGCCTGCAGATCGCCTTCAAGGATTACTCGATCTTCCGGGGCGTCGCGGGCAGCCCCTGGATCGGGTTCGAGCATTTCGAGCGCCTCTTCGAGAGCGACCAGTTTCTGCGCGCGGTGCGCAACACAGTGATCATCAGCTTCTACAGCCTGCTGATCGGCTTCCCGGTCCCCATCATTCTGGCGCTGATGTTCAACCCGATGCGGACAAGGTTCTTAGCAAAGCGCTGCCGTTCCAGCACATTGTTGGTTGTGCCG
>JBCCCB010000058.1:0-16233 GCA_039033775.1 Pseudomonadota bacterium
CCTCGCGGATCGCGTCGGGATGGTTGGCGTGAAGCTCGGCGTAGATCGCCTCCGACGGCAGGAAGAGGCAGGCGCCGTCGGCGGTCTCTCCGGGCAGGATGTATTTCTCGGCGACGGCCTTCACATGGGCGCGGATCGCGGCGCGGAAGGCGGTGATCGCCCGTTGGTCCTTGGGGTCGGCGCGCAGCGCCTCGTAGGGCTCCAGCGGGAACTTGGCGTCGATGACAAGGGGGCCGGGCGGGTCGGGCATGTGGATCAGGCAATCGGCGCGGCGACCGTTCGAAAGGGTGGCTTGCCACGTAAAGGCGTCCGGCGGCAGGGCCTTGGCGACGATGTCGCGGAGTTGGATTTCGCCGAAGGCGCCGCGGGTCTGTTTGTTGGACAGGATGTCCTGGAGGCCGAGGACGTCCGAGGACAGGGCCTCGATCTTGGTCTGGGCGGCGTCGATGGTGGCGAGGCGGCGTTGCAGGTCGCCCAAGGCCTCGGCGGTCTTGGTGGCGCTATCGGTCAGGGCGCCGGCTGTCTGTGTCTCGGCGGCGCGCTGGGCATCGCGCAGGGCGGCCAGGGTGCCGGTCAATTGGGCCTGACCGTGGGCCATGTCGCGCAGGCGGGCGGATAGGGTCAGCGTCAGGACGATCAGGCTCAGGACGATGACGGCGGCGACGATGGCGCCGAGGACGAGCGGGTCGGACAGGTCGACAATCATGACCGGCCGAACAGACGCTCGATATCCGAAAGCTTCAATTCCACATAGGTGGGGCGGCCGTGATTGCATTGCCCGGAATGGGGCGTGGCCTCCATCTCGCGCAGAAGCGCGTTCATCTCGGGGCCAGACAGACGGCGGCCGGTGCGGATCGAGCCATGGCAGGCGATGCGCGACAGGATGGCGTCCAGCCGGGATTGCAGGGATAGGGGATCGGCTTCGTCGTCCTGCTCGATCTCGTCCAGGAGGTCCTCGATCAGGGCCTTGGCCGAGCAATTGCCCAGGATGGCGGGCGTCTCGCGCACCGCGATGGTGCCGGGGCCGAACGCTTCGATGGCAAGGCCCAGGCGCGCCAGGTCGAGCGACAACAGGCGGTCGGCTTGATCGGCGCCGACCTCGACCACGTCCGGGATGAGCAGGGCCTGGGCGCGGATCCCGGTCTCGGCCATCTGGCTCTTCAGGCGTTCATAGACCAGACGTTCATGGGCGGCATGGGCATCGACCAGGATCATGCCGTCGGCGGTCTGGGCGACGATCCAGTTTTCGTGCAACTGCGCACGCGCGGCGCCCAGGGGCCCCTCTTCGGTTGCTGGCGCGCCCTCATCGGGGGGGTCGTAGCGGGCGGCACGGGTCTCCGAGAGGCCGGGCATCTGTGCGGTGTAGGCGGCTTGCCGGGCCGCGGCGGACGGCCGGTCCATCTGGTAGATCGGCGCCGCGGGTCGTTCCGGGCGTAGCGCGCCCAAGGTCGCGTCGGCGACGGTGCTGGAGGCCCGGTGCCCTTGTTCGGCCAAGGCATGGCGCAGGGCGGAGACGATCAGGCCGCGCACGATCCCGGCATCGCGGAACCGGACTTCGGTCTTGGCGGGATGGACGTTCACATCGACCAGGGTCGGATCGCAGGTGACGAACAGCGCCGCGACGGCATGCCGGTCCTTGGCCAGCACATCCATATAGGCTGCGCGCAAGGCGCCGGTCAGCATGCGGTCGCGCACGGGTCGGCCATTGACGAACAGGTATTGGTGGACTGCATTGCCCCGCGAATAGGTCGGCAGACCGGCCAGGCCGGTCAGGGTGAACCCGTCGCGCAGGGCGTCGATCCGCAGGGCATTGGCTGGGAAATCCCGGCCCAGGATCGTGGCCAGCCGGGCCGCCCTGTCGCCGGGATCGGCGCGGAACAGGACCCGGTCGCCGCCCTCGCTGACATCGCGCAACGTGAAGGCGACCGCCGGTGCGGCCATGGCCAGACGGCGGATCGCATCCGTCACCGCCATGGTTTCCGACCGTTCGGTCTTGAGGAACTTGAGTCGCGCGGGCGTGGCATGGAACAGGTCGCGCAGCTCTACCACCGTTCCGGCGCGCAGGGCGGCGGGCTTGACCGCGTCCATCCGCCCGCCCGCGACGTGGATCACGGCCGCCGCCGCGGCGCCGACCACGCGGCTGGTAATGGTCAGCCGTCCGACGGCGCCCAGCGATGGCAGCGCTTCGCCCCGGAAGCCGAAGGAATGGATGTTCAGAAGATCGCTGCCGTCGATCTTCGATGTGGCATGGCGCGACAGGGCCAGGGGAAGATCGCCCGCCGCGATGCCGTGGCCGTCATCGGTGACGCGGATCAGCGTGCGTCCGCCATCGGCGATCTCGATGGAAATCCGTTTGGCCTGGGCGTCGAGCGCGTTCTCGACCAGTTCCTTGACGGCCGAGGCGGGGCGTTCCACCACCTCGCCCGCGGCGATCCGATTGACGGCGCCTTCATCCAGCTGTCGGATGCGAGGAGGGATCATGTTGCGGTCAGGGGCACCCATGCCACGACACCTAGCATGGGTGCCCCCTGAGTCGAAAGACCCGACCGTCGGGAAGGCGCGACCGCGACCGGCGCGTCAGAACGCGCCGGTTTCCAGACCCTCCGGCTGCCCCACGACCACGAAATGCAGCGCTTCGGGGTCCAGAAGACGCGCCGCGACCCGCGCCACATCCGCCTGCGTGACCGCGGCGACCCGGTCGTTCCGGGTCGCGATATAGTCGATGGACAATCCCAGATCCTGCATCCCCACCAAGATGCCCGCGATCCGTGCGTTGCCGTCGAAGCGCAGCGGATAGGCGCCCGTCAGGAACGTCTTGGCCGCCTCCAACTCGGCCTCGGTCACCCCCTCTTCGGCCAGCCGGCGCCATTCCGCGCGGATCAGCTCGACCGCCTCGGACGTCTTGTCGTTGGAGGCCGAGAATTGCCCGACGATCTGCTCGGAATAGTCCCGCGCCGACAGGCCCGTGCCGATCCCGTAGGTCAGGCCGCGCTTCACGCGCACTTCTTCCATCAGGCGCGACGCGAAACCGGAACCGCCCAGGATGTGGTTCAGCACGAAGGCCGGGAAATAGTCGGGGTCGTCGAACGCGACGCCTTCATGGCCGAACAGGACCACCGATTGGGGGCTCGGAAAGTCGACCACCGTCACGCCGCCGGGCAGGGCGTAATCGGCCTCGTCGACCGAGGGCCCGCCGCTTTCCGGCAATCCGCCCAGCAGATCGTCCAGAAGCGGCCCCAGCTCTGCGGCAGTGATATCGCCGGTCACGCCGACCTTCACCCGATCCCGCGTCAATGCGTTGCGATGGGCGGTGCGCAGGTCGTCCACCGTTAGCGACGACACCGTCTCGCGCGTGCCTTCCAGAACGCTGCCATAGGGATGCTCGGGAAAGGCGAGGGCGGCCTTGGTGGTCTGCGCGATCTCGCTCGGATCGTTTTCGTGCTGTGCGATGACCGCCAGGACCTGATCGCGGACGCGCGTGATCGCGGCGTCGTCGAAGCGCGGCGCCGTAAGAGCGTCGCGCAGCAATTCGACGGATTGGGCGCGGCTCTCGGTCAGGAACTCGGCGCTGACCGTCACCGTGTCGTTGGTCGTGTCGAAGGAGAACCCGGCGGCCAGCATCTCGGTCGCCTCGGCGAACCCACGGGCATCCAGGTCCCCGGCGCCTTCCTCCAGCAGGCTGGTCATCAGATGGGTGGCCCCGCGCTTGCCGGGCAGGTCCAGGTTCGCCCCGCCCTCGAAGGCCAGTTCGATGGCAACGAAGGGGATCGACGGTTCTTCGACCAGCCAGGCGGTGATGCCTCCGGGCGACGTCACCTCCTGTATTTCCACGGCGGCGATTGCCGGGACGGGCAGGAAAACCGCAAGGGCCAGGGCGCGAAACGACGGGATCATTGGGTGGCCTCCACGGTCTCGGTGGGTTTGGTCAGGTAGCCGGTCACCGACCGGTCCATATCGAAAACCTCGCGCGCCACCCGAAGGATATCGGCTTGGGTCACGGCGGCCAATTGCCGGGGCCAGGCCTCCACGTCCTCGACGGTCAGGCCGGTGGTGACGGCGATGCCGTATTGGCGGGCGCGGCTTTGCAGGCTGTCCAGGTTGTAGATTTCCGAGGCGCGGATCTGGGACTTGATCCGATCCAACTGCGCTTGGTCGATCCCTTCCGTCAGAAGCAGGTCTATCATCCGGTCGATATCGGCTTCGGCTTGCTCCACGGTGCGGTCGGGGGTGGGCACGACGACCAGCCCGAACGTCGTGTCGTCATAGCTGGTCCCGGAATAGAAGGCCGAGGTGTAGAGCGCGATGCCCTCCTCCTGCTCCAAGATGCGTCCCATCAGCGACGTCGCGCCCGACCCGCCGAGGATCTCGGCCAGGATCGTCAGCGCCGCCGCGTCGGCCTGGTCACCCGGATCCCGTTCGGGCGCCAGATAGGATCGAATGACATACGGGTTCGATACCCGGCCGTCTTCGTAGGCCAGTCGCCTCGGTGCGATTTGCGGTGGCTCGGACGGACGTTCCCGCGCGCCAAGACCCGGCGTTGGCTCAAGCACACCGTAATGGGTCTCGGCCAGGTTGCGCACCTCTTCGGGGTCCACGTCACCGGCGACGATCAGGGTCGCGTTGTTGGGGGCGTAAAACGTCTCGTAGAAGTCCAGGGCGTCCTGAAGCGTCAGCTGTTCGATCTCGTGCCGCCAACCGATGATGGGGATGCGGTAGGGATGGTTGATATATTGCAGCGCCATCCGCTGCTCCGCGAAGAGCGATCCCGGATTGCTGTCGGTGCGCTGGGCCCGTTCCTCCAGCACGACCTGCCGTTCGGTCAGCATGTCTTCGTTGTCCAGCACCAGGTTCCGCATCCGGTCGGCTTCCATCTGCATCATCAGGCCCAGCCGGTCGGCGGCCACGCGCTGGAAGTAGCCGGTATAATCGTAGCTGGTGAACGCGTTGTCGGTGCCGCCCTGTGCCGCCACGACCTCGCTGAATTCGCCCGGCGCCATGGTCTCGGTGCCCTTGAACATCAGATGTTCCAGGAAATGGGCGATGCCGGACTTGCCCGGCGGCTCGTCGGCGGCGCCCACATTGTACCAGACCATGTGGACGACGACGGGGGCGCGGTGATCCTCGATCACGATGGCATCCATGCCATTGTCCAGCGTGAACGTCGTCACGCCCGGCTCGGCCGCCTGGACCGGCAGGGCGAAGGTCGCGGCGGCGAGGCCGAGGGCCGTCAGGTGATGTCGCAAGGGGGACCTCCGAGGTCTCTGGGTGTGGTCTTGGAGATACGGTCCGGGCGCCGGTTTTCAAACGGGCGGGATCGTCGCGATCACGGTTTTGTCAGATGGCGGGGGATTGCGCGGGGTCGCGGGCCCCCGTTTCGACGCGGACCAGGCAGATCGGGTTCGCCGTGCCGGCGACCCGGCGCGCGCGTCGATGGCCGTTTGCCCGGGCAACCGGACGTGCCGGTCTTCCGCCGAAAATCACTGGTCCAACAGGATCGGGTCCGGCGGCGCCGCGACGGTTCGTACGCCCAGGCCCCGCAGACGCTCCAACTCTCCGTGCTGGTCCAGCGATTGCGGCGCGTAGGCGTCGTAGTAGACGTTCACGTTGAACAGCCGCTCCAGGAACAGGCCGTCATTGGCGCGGCGATAGGCCAGATCCTCGGCCGCCAGCTGGCCGCGGATGTTCTCCTGCACGCCATAGCGGGACACCGCGGCGACCAGGGCGCCATCGGCCGCCACGCCAGCGGCGGGGTTTCCGCCCAGGGCGGCGATGGCCTCGGCCTCGGGCCGGCGGTCGGTCAGGCTGCGGCCGCCCGGATTGGGCGGCGGCAGGACCGACAGATCCTCGGGCATGGTCAGCGGTTGCGAGGGGAGGATCGAGAATTCGTCCGGGGTCCGGTCCTCGGATCGGGCATTGAACAATTGCGGGTCGCCCCGCCCGCAGGCCGACAGCAGGATCGCCGTACACAACATCGGGGCAATCAAACGGATCATCGCGCGCTCCCTGGCGTTTCGCGACCCGTTCTACCCCAGGCCCGCGCCATCGTCACGGGGTCTTGGCCTTCTTGTCGTCCTCGCTCCAAATCACCAGCCCGAAGGCGCCCGCGAAGATGAAGACATCGGCCAGGTTGAAGGCGAACGGGTTGTCGATGCCGCAGCAGGACATGTTCAGGAAGTCCGCCACGGCGCCATAGATCACGCGATCCAACGCGTTCGCCACCGCCCCGCCCACGATGAACCCGGCGGACACGAACGAGATCGGCCGCTCGAACCCGCGCGCCCACCGCCACAGCAGCAAGGACACGCCGATGGCCAGCGCGATCAGGATCCAGCGCGCCTCGGCGCCAGAGAAGAGGCCGAAATTGATGCCCTCGTTCCAACCCATGCGGAAGCGCAGATAGGGCGGGAAGGGGTCCATGAAGAGGATGGTCTTCAGGTCCAGCCAATGGACGACGATCACCTTCGAGAGCTGATCGACCGCGAAGGCGGCGAAGGCGGAGATCCAGAACGCGCGCATCAGTGACGGAAGTGCCGCATGCCGGTCAGCACCATGGCCAGCCCGGCCTCGTCGGCGGCGGCGATGACGACCTCGTCGCGCAGGGCGCCGCCGGGCTGGATCACGGCCCGGGCCCCGGCCTCGGCCGCGGCCAGCATCCCGTCGGGGAAGGGGAAGAACGCGTCCGAGGCCACGACCGACCCCATGGCGGCGCTCTCCTTCAGGTCCAGCGCGGCGGCCATGTCCTCGGCCTTGCGCGCCGCGATCCGCGAGCTGTCGAGGCGGCTCATCTGACCGGCGCCGATGCCGACAGTGGCGCCGTCCTTGGCATAGACGATGGCGTTCGACTTGACGTGCTTGGCCACCCGCCAGGCAAACAGCAGGTCACGCATCTGGTCGTCGGTGGGGGCCTTCTTCGTCACCACCCGCAGATCCGACGGGCGCAGCAGGCCGGTGTCATGATCCTGCGCCAGCCAGCCGCCCGAGACCTGCTTCATCATCCGCCGGGGCTGGGTCGGGTCGGGAAGTTCGACCGTGGTCAGCAGGCGCAGGTTCTTCTTGGCGGCGAAGATGTCGCGCGCGGCATCGGTGGCGCCGGGCGCGATCACCACCTCGGTCAGGATGCCGGTGATGGCGCGGGCGGTGTCTTCGTCCAGCGGCCGGTTCAGCGCCACGATGCCGCCGAAGGCCGAGGTCCGGTCGCAATCGAACGCCCGGGTATAAGCCTCCAGCAGGCTGTCGCCGGTGGCCACGCCGCAGGGATTGGCATGCTTGATGATCGCGACGGCGGGGCGGTCGAATTCCGCGACCAGTTCGATGGCGGCATCGGTGTCGTTGATGTTGTTGTAGCTGAGCGCCTTGCCCTGGTGCTGCTGGGCCGTGGCCACGCCCGGCCGCCCGGAGCCGTCGGTGTAGAAGGCGGCGGATTGGTGCGGATTCTCGCCGTAGCGCAGGGGCTGGGCGAGCCGGGCCGCTGCCGCAACCCGGCGGGGTGTTTCTTCGTAGCGAGCCATCCAGGTGGCGACGGCCGCGTCATAGGCGGCGGTGCGGCCATAGGCGATGGCCGCCTGGCGCTGCCGGAAGGCCAGGGTGGTGGCGCCGTCATTGGCGTCGAGTTCGGCCAGCAAGGCGGCGTAGTCTTCCGGGTCGACGATCACGGTCGTGTAGCGGTGGTTCTTGGCGCCCGCGCGGATCATGGCCGGGCCGCCGATGTCGATGTTCTCGATGGCGTCGGCCTCGGGGGCGCCGGCGGCCACGGTGGCCTCGAACGGGTAGAGGTTCACGACCAGCAGGTCGATGGCGGCGATCCCGTGGGTTTCCATGGCCGCGACATGGTCGGGATCGTCGCGCAAAGCCAGCAACCCGCCGTGGACCTTCGGATGCAGGGTCTTGACGCGACCGTCCATCATTTCGGGAAAGCCGGTCACGTCGGCCACATCGGTGACGTCCAGGCCCGCCTCGCGCAGCGCGTTGGCCGTGCCGCCGGTGGACAGCAGGTCGACCCCGCGGTCGGCCAAGGCCCGGCCCAGATCGACCAGCCCGGCCTTGTCGGACACGGAAAGGAGGGCCCGCTTCAGCGGCACGGCATCGGTCATAAATCGTCCTTCAAAAGCCCTCGGCGGGCGAGGGGGGCAGGTCGGTCGCCTCCTGCGCGCGGGTGAGCGACCAGTCGATGGTCGCGGCATACTTCACCACGCGGTCGGAGAGAACCACCTGAAGGGCGGGGCGCGGCTTCAGCCGGCCCGATTCCAGATGCATCGACGGCTCCAGCGTCGGCTTGACCGCATTGCCGGGGCGGAACACCCAGACTTCGCCCGACGGCAGGGCGATGGACACCGCCCGGCCGCCCATGTCCAGCTCCGCCTCGCTGTCGGGATGCAGATGGAAGCGGATCGAGAAGGGCACGCCCTGCAGCTTGGCCTCGGTCTGGACGTCCTCGAAGATGTCCTTGTCGGCGGCGGACACGCAGCGCAGCGAATCCTCACCCTTCAATTCGCGCCCGTCGGCGGTCAGGACCAGGCGGCGCAGATGGGTCAGCCCGAAGCGCGGGACATAGCCGGTATGGGCCAGAATCAGCGTGCTTTCACGGCGCGATCCGCTGAGCTGCCATTGCACCTTTTCGGGGCCTTGGATCAGGGGCGCGATGTTGCGCCCGTCCACCGGCAGCAAGGGTCCGATCCGGGCCGATGAATAGCCGTCCACCGCCAGCGTCGAATGGGAGGCCGTGGCCCGGCCCGCCCGGTGCCAATCGGGCCCGAAGGCGCCGCCGGGGCCGCAATTGACGATGACGGGGCAATGGGCGCTGGTCAGCTCGAAGGCCAGGGTCGAGGCGCCGGCGCTGCCCGACACGGCGCCCGAGGGTGGCTTGGCCGCGTCGGCGACCAGGGTCGTGCGGCCATGGACCAGCGGCACGAAGCCCATGGCGATGCCGGATTCGTTGCGGGTCTTGATGCCGGAATTGGCCAGCACGCGGTCAAGCCGCCCGGCCCGCCCGCGCCCGCCGCCATGGAAGCGGGGCAGCGCGCCATCGCCGTGGCGCAGGGCGCGCAGGGTCGGCACGATCCGTTCCTGCGCGGCGACCAGCCCCCAGGGCGCGCCGCCATGGGCGCGCAGCGCCTCCAGCGCCCAGCCGATCAGAGTGGCGACTTCCAGCAGCGCCTCGGGGTTGCGCGACGCGATGCCGCCATCGGCATCGACGTCCCGATCCGCCGTCGCCGTCAGCGCCTGCGCGGCCCGCTCGGTCAGGCCGTCCAGCCCCTCCAGCGTCAGCCCGGCATAAAGCAGCCCGGTCTGCGCCTCCATCCGGGGCAGGCCTTCGGGCGCCTCGTCGGCATATTGGTCCAGATAGCCGGCCTGGGCATAGGCCGTGTCGAACCACAGCTTCTGGTCCCGGGCTTGCATGCCCGCCAGCAGCACCGGCGCGTGGCTGATCCAGCGCAGCAGGCGCCGACCCGTCAATGCCGGGGCCCAACCCGGCCCGCGCCCGGACCCGTAACGTC
Source organism: Pseudomonadota bacterium (assembly GCA_039033775.1). Taxonomy (GTDB): domain Bacteria; phylum Pseudomonadota; class Alphaproteobacteria; order Rhodobacterales; family Rhodobacteraceae; genus Jannaschia. The sequence continues at coordinate 9,495 of JBCCCB010000058.1, forward strand.
GCGCCCAATCCACGGTCCAGTCCCGCGCCGCCATCTCGGCCTGCCGGTCGCCGGTGGCGATCAGGTCGTCCAGCCAGCCCTGGCCATGCAACTGCATCGCGAACGGCGTCGACGGCGGCGAAAGCTCCCAGGGCGAGGCCCCCGGCGCCTGCACGACCTGGCCCGCCAGGTGCCAGAGCCCGCCGATGAGCTGCGTCCCCCGCCGGGCCGATCCGTGGCCCCGCGGCTCGGGCTGCCAGACCAGCGCCGACGCCTTGCGGCGGGGCCGCGCCCGGCGGACGCGCATCCGCATCGTCAAGTCATCGGGAAGAATACCTGCCAATTCCGTGTCCCTCTGGCCGGTTCCATGTCCCCCGGCGCGTTCTCTACGCCCCGGCGTCCGCCATGTCACGCGGTCCGGGCATCCGCAGCCGCGCCATGAAGAAGCCATCCATCCCACCCCGGTCGGGCCAAAGGTCGGGCAGCAGCCGCAACCCCTGGGGCGAGTCGGCCTCGGGTGGCAAACCGTGATCCGCCGGATTCAGCGGCTCCGCGACCAGACCGGGGTGGCGCTTGAGCGCCGCGTTCACCTGATGCTCGCCCTCGACCGGCAGCAGAGAGCAGGTGCAGAAGACCAGCGCGCCGCCGGGCGCGACGAAGCTCAAGGCCCGGTCGATCAACTGATATTGCAGCTTGGTCAGCGCCTCGACGTCCCGAGCCTCGCGCAGATGGGGCAGGTCGGGATGGCGCCGGATCGTGCCGGTGGCGGTGCAGGGCGCGTCCAGCAGGACGGCATCGAAGGGGGCGTCCGGGGCCCAATCCAGTGCGTCCGCCGCGACGATCTGGGCGCTTAGCCCCGTCCGGGCCAAGTTGTCCCGCATGCGTCGCAGGCGCCCCTCGCTGACATCCAGGGCGGTGACCTCGGCCCCCATGGCGGCCAGCTGCATCGTCTTGCCGCCCGGCGCCGCGCACAGATCCAGGACCCGCCGGCCCGTCACGTCGCCCAGCAGCCGTGCCGGGATCGCCGCCGCCGCGTCTTGGACCCACCAATCGCCCGCCTCGTAGCCCGGCAGTGCGCGCACTTGCCCGCCGGGCAGGCGCAGCGACCCGGTTGGCAACACGTCCGCCCCCTCGACATTCACCCCCGGCTTGCCGGTCAGGTCCAGGGGCGCGCCGCGCAGATGGGCCGTTTCGATCGCTTCCAGCCGGTCGCGGCCCCAGGCCTTGGCCAGGGGCTTGCGCAGCCAGGGCGGCAGGGTCGGCGGCGGCAGCGCGTCCCAATCGGCCCGCGCCTCGGCCAGGCCCCGCAACACGGCGTTCACCAGCCCCGCCTGCTTTACCGTGCGGGGCGACGACCGCGCCATGGCCACGGCATCGTTGACCACGCCATGGGCGGCGGCCCCGTCCTCGAACAACTCGACCACGGCCAGCCGCAGGATGTCGCGCACCTTCGCCGCCGGTTGCCGCTGCATCCGCGTCTTCAGCAGCGCATCCGCCCGGCCCATATGCCGCAGCACCAGCCCGGCCAGCCGCAGCGCCCGCGCCGCCGCCGGGCCGTCCAGCCCGGACGCGCCGTCCGACAGCATCCGCCCATCGCGCAACACATGGGCCAGCAGGCGCACGGCGCCCATGCGCGCGGCAAGACTTTCAGGCAGGTCCATGGGCAATCCTTGGCGAAACGGGTGCCGCGACGTATATCCATCCCGACCCAGCGGCAAGGAGGCCCCATGGCCGAACGCATGACAGTCGATCCGACCCATCTGCCCGAGGCCTCCGGCGACGCCCCGGCCTGTCCGACTTCGGGCCGGAGAACCGGGTCCGCGCCCGCCGCCCTGTCACCGCAGGCCGAGGCCGCCCGCCGCGCCGCCCTGCCCGAGGTCGCCCGCCGCGCCCTGGAGGAGGCCGAGGCCCGCAAGCGCGCCGATCCGGACCTGCCGCCCGAACTGGGCGGCCGCGACGGGCCCGAACCCGTGCGCTACGGCGATTGGGAGCTGAAGGGCATCGCCATCGACTTCTGACATCATGGGGCCCGCGCCCGAAGATGCCTGGGACGCGTGGCATCCCGTTCAGCTGGCCGACCGCCTGCGCCCCTCGCCGGCGATCTGGTACATCGTCGGCGGCTGGGCGCTCGATCTCTGGCATGGACATGGGACCCGTCCACATGGGGATCTGGACTGCGCCGCCATCGCAACCGATCTTCCGGGCCTGCTGGATCGACTGAACGATTTGACCTTCTTCGCGGCCCGTGACGGGCGGCTGACCCCGTTGCCGCCAGGCCCCCTTCCGCCGAAGGCGCGCCAATTCTGGGGCCTCGACCCGGCTTCGCGGGTTTGGCGGGTCGATATGATGCCGGAGCCGGGCACCCGATCCCATTGGACTTACAAGCGTGACGCGACCATTCGGCTTCCCCGGGCGAAGATCGTCCACCGAACGGATGGGGGGATCCCGTATCTCGCGCCCGAAGCGGTCCTTCTCTTCAAGGCCAAGCACCGCCGGGACAAGGACGAGGGCGATTTCGAAGCCGCCTTGCCGAAGCTGAGCATCGAGCGGCGCCGATTACTGGCCAGCTGGCTCGACATCGCCCATCCCGGCCATGATTGGTCGACGCGCCTGCGATAGGGCCGCTCGATCCGTCGGGCCGATCCGACATCGCCGTCACCGGATCTGCAGATCCGCGATATCGCCGTCGCCGCCATTGGCCTGGAACCGCAGGATTTCGCCCCGGCGTTGCACCGTCTGACAATCCCTCGGAAAGTTCCGCACGGCGGTTCGCAGCGTGCGGCAGAACAGGCTGTTTTCCCAGTCCCAGTTCCCGCTCACCTGTAGGCCGAGGCCGCGGCCCGTGATCTGACCGTTGCCCTGAACTTCGAGCGAGACCCCGTCGCCCACCAGACGTCTACCCTCGACCAGCGATAGGAACGTGTCGCGGGAGGTGATCCGCTCGAAGGCTTGGGCGGGCACGGGTAGGGACAGCAAAAGAATTAATAGAAGACGCATTTGAAAACCCACAATGTTTTTCAGTCCTTGATTGTAGCCGGACTTTTTCGCGTGACCAATAGATCGGATCGGCGGGCGTGGCTTCCGTCATCCGCTGACACATTCCGTGAGACCGTCTGCCGCACCGCTCAGGACGGTTCCCGAAGGCCCAGGACGTCCAGCATATCGAAGGCCCCGGAGCCCTTTCCCTGACCCCACAAGGCCGCCCGCAGCGCGCCCCTGGCGAAGACTGTCCGATCCGTCGCCAGGTGCCGCAACACGATCCGCTCGCCCTCGCCGGCGAAGATCACGTCATGGTCGCCGATCACGTCGCCGCCCCGGATCGCATGGAAGCCGATCTTGCCGCGATGCCGCGCGCCGGTGACCCCGTCGCGGCCCCGGTCGGCCACATCGTCCAGCGCCACGCCATGACCTTCGGCCGCCGCTTGGCCCAGCATCAGCGCGGTGCCCGACGGCGCATCCACCTTATGCCGGTGATGGGCCTCGACGATCTCGACGTCGTAGTCGGTGCCCAGGCTGGCGGCCACCTGCCGCACCAGCTGCGTCAACAGGTTCACGCCCAGCGACATGTTGCCGGCCCGGACGATGGTCGCGTGCCGCGCGGCCCGGTTCAGGGTCGCGATATCGTCCTCGGTCAGTCCCGTCGTCCCGATCACATGGACGGCGCGGGCCTGGGCCGTCAGCTCGCTCATGGCCACGGTCGCGGCGGGGGTCGTGAAGTCGATCACCGCCTGGGCAAGTCGCACCACCTCGATCGGGTCGTCGGTCACCGGCACGCCGGTGGGGGCGCCGCCCATGGCTTCGCCCAGATCCTGTCCGACCCAGGAATGGCCCGGCGCCTCGGTCACGCCGACCAACCGGGTGTCCTCGGACGTGCCGATCAAGTCGATCAGCATCCGTCCCATCCGGCCAGATCCGCCCATGACGACGATGCCTACGGTCATAATGTTACCTTTGTTGCGTTTTCGCCCGTATGTACGCGCGTCTGTACAGGGGGTGTACAGCCGGTGCACGGGGGGTGCACGCCGCAATCGGCCCATTGCGCCGCCTGCGCCGCCCCTTTATTTCCCATCCCTCACCCCCGGAGGAGATCCCATGGCCCGATCCCGTTTCGACACCGGCGGCGGCCCGTCGCAGCGTCAGCTCCGCGTCGGCGAACTGATCCGCCGGACCCTGTCTGACGTGCTGACCCGGGGCGAGGTCCATGACCCCGACCTGAACGCCATGTCCATCACCGTGGGCGAGGTGACATGCACCCCCGACCTGAAGGTCGCGACGGCCTGGGTTCTGCCACTGGGCGGAAAAGATAGGGAAAAAGCAATCGCTGCGCTGAAACGCAACAAGGGCGAACTGCGCCGTGCCATCGGCAAGGAGCTGACGTTGAAATACGCCCCCGACCTGCGCTTCCGCATCGACGAGACCTTCGACCGCATGGACGACACTCGTCGCCTGTTCGCCGAAGATCGGGTCCAGCGCGATCTGTCCCGCGGCGACGCCTATGGCGACGGGGAGGGGGAGGGCGGCGAATGATCCGTCTTCTAGTCTTTGTTTTCACTTTGTTTTCCGGCCCCGCTTTCGCCTGCGAGGCCGTCTTTCACCGCGACCGCGCCTTCACCATCTGCACCGCCGACCTGTCCCGCGACACCATCTCCCTGCACTTGATGGGTCGAGATGGCGAGCCGCTCGGTTCGTTCGTGGCCCTTGAGCGCGAGGTGTCCGATCCCATCCGCTTCGCCATGAACGCCGGCATGTACCATCAGGACCGCCGGCCCGTCGGTCTCTATATCGAAGATGGCCGGCAGACCGCGCGTCTGGTCACCCGGGAAGGTCCGGGCAATTTCGGTCTCCTGCCGAACGGGGTCTTCTGCGTGATGGAAGGCCGCGCGCAAGTCATTGAAAGCAAAGCGTTCGAGGCCGATCCCCCCCCGTGCCGTCACGCCACGCAATCTGGCCCCATGCTGGTGATCGGCGGTGCGCTCCACCCTCGTTTCCTGCCAGATAGCCCGTCGCTCAAGCGCCGCAACGGCGTCGGCGCGACACCGGACGGGCGCATGGTGCATTTCGTCATCTCGGACGAACCGGTGACGTTCCACGAAATGGCCACGCTCTATCGCGATGTCCTGGGCGTGCGCGACGCGCTGTTCCTGGATGGCACGGTGTCCCGTCTCTACGCGCCCGGGATCGACCGCCACGATACGGGTTGGCCGATGGGCCCCATGGTGGCCGTGACCGGTGGCTAGGCGGCGCAAGGGCGACCCGATCCACGGTTGGCTGATCGTGGACAAGCCGGCGGGCGTGGGCTCGACCGCCGTCGTGGGCAAGGCACGCTGGGCCCTGAACGCCCGGAAAGCGGGTCATGCCGGCACGCTGGACCCGGACGCAACGGGGGTGTTGGCGGTGGCGCTGGGCGAGGCGACGAAAACCGTGCCCTACATCGTCGACGCCAAGAAATGCTACACGTTTCGTGTGACCTGGGGTGCTGAGACGACGACGGACGATGCCTCCGGCGCGGTCGTTAGCATGTCCGACAATCGCCCATCCCCGGCGGCGATCGAGACGGTCCTGCCGGCATTCCGCGGCGCCATCCGGCAAGTCCCGCCCGCATTCTCTGCGGTCAAGGTCGACGGCGAGCGGGCCTATGACCTGGCCCGTGACGGCGTCGAATTGGATCTCGTCGCCCGTGACCTGTGGGTCGACCGTCTGGACATGACCGCCTACGACGGGGACGGCGCAGACTTCACGCTGGTCTGCGGCAAGGGCGGCTATGTCCGGTCGATCGCCCGCGATCTGGGCCGCGACTTGGGCTGCTTGGGTCATGTGGCCTGGCTGCGCCGTCTCTGGTCCGGCCCGTTCGATGTGGCCGCCGCGATGCGGTTCGACGACCTCGATCGTTTGGCCGGAACCCCGGATCTGCGCGCTCGGGTGCTGCCTCTCGAACTGGCGCTCGACGGTCTTCCGGAACTGCCGGTCACCGATGCCGCCGCCACGCGCCTGCGTCATGGCAATCCCGGCGAGGTCCTGACCGGCGCCGATTATGGCGATTCGTGTTGGGCATCGCTGAATGGCCAAGCCATCGCCGTCGGCACCTATCGCGCCGGGCTGCTGCACCCGTCCCGCGTGTTTCAGACGTGACATCGACGCAGACCCGTCGCTGGGGCATTGTTACAACCAATCACGTCGATCGTCGTCTTCGATGTCGTTTCGTGACTGTCGCGTGACCGGGTCTGCCGGGGAGCGGTCGGCACGGGTTAAGTCAGGGCCAACGCAACACTCGGCCGCACGCCGTTCAAGCCTGAAAGGTCCACGACATGACCCGCACCAATCTGATGCCCACCGCCCTGACCGTCCTGATGGCCGGTGCCTTCGCCACCATCGCCTTCGACCTGTTCGGCCAGGGCCTGTCGCCTCTGGCGGGCTTTGCCAAGCTGGCGCCGGTCGGTCTGGCGTCGTCCACGTTGAAGGCCATCTTCGGCGCGGCGCCCCGTGGCGCCGCCGACACGCTGCACATCCTGACGGGCCTGATCGCTTATCCGCTGGGTTATCTTCTGATCGCCCGCCCTTTGGCCGCCAAGGTCGTGCCGTGGATGCATTGGTCGCTGGTCGCCGCCGCCTATGGCGTGGGTCTGTGGATCTTCGCGTTGTATGTCATGGCGCATCTGGTTGCCGGCATGCCCGCCTTCCTGGGCTTCACGGGCATCACCTGGGTTGCGCTTTGGGGCCATGTCCTGTTCGGCGTGGTCGCCGCGCTCGTGATCGAACTGCG
>JBCCCB010000059.1:0-16226 GCA_039033775.1 Pseudomonadota bacterium
CAGGCCCTGTTCCATGGACATGCCCAATTCCTCGCCCAGCTTGCGGAGCGCCGGCATCTGAACCGCCATCCCCATGATCGAGTCCAGCGCCTGGTTCACCACGGGCTTGCCGTCGCCATTGGCCGCGCCGCCGGGCCCGCCATGGCCCCAAGCCGCCGACCTGGTGGATGCGGATCGAGTCGATCTTCTCGGCGGGCTTGACCATCTGCTCGACGATGCCGGGCATGGCTTCGAGACGGGCCAGTTGCAGCTTCATCTGAATGATCGCATCCGACAGCGCGTTCTCGGCGGCGACGATCTTTTCGCGGCCCTCGGCCTCGGCCAGCATGTCGGCCTTCTTCGCTTCGGCGCGGATGGTGACGGCGTCAGCCTCGGCCTTGGCCTCCTCGCGCCGGGCCTCGGCGCGGTCCTGGGCGGCATCCTTCTCGGCCGTCGCGGCCAGGCGGATGCGGGTCGCCTCGCGCTCAGCCTCCCGCGCCGCTTCGATCAAGGCGATGCGCTTGGTCCGCTCGGCCTGTTCGACGGAGCGCGCGGTCTCGATCTGCTCGCGGGCCTTCTCGGCTTCGGCGCGGGCGGCGTCGGCGCTGGCGCGGGCGCGGCTCTCCTCCTCGGATTTCTGGTTGACGATGATCTGCCGCTCCTGCTCGGCCACTTCCAGGGCGCGGTCGCGGTCGATCTCGGCGGCGCGGATGGCCTGTTCGCGGATGACGCGGGCGGCTTCCTTTTCGCGCATGGAATCCTCGCGCCGGCGGGCCAGTTCGGCCTCCTGCGCGGCTTCAAGCGTCTCAAGCTCCTGGACCTGAGCAATTCGCGCGGCCTTCTCGTCCCGCTCGATCTCCAGGCTGCGCTTGGCGGCTTCCAGGGCGGATTGCTTCACCGACATCTCGGCCTCGGCGTCGATCTGCGCGCGCTCTTTCTTGGACGCGGCGATCACCTCGGCCAGTTTGCGCATGCCGACGGCGTTGAAGGCGTTGTTCTCGTCCAAGGCATCGAAGGGCGTCTGATCCAAAGCGGTCAGCGACACGGATTCCAGACCCAGACCGTTCTTCAACAGGTCTTCGGTCACCGCATTCTGCACCTCTTGGACGAAATCCGAGCGGTTCTCGTGCAACTCGTCCATGGTCATCTGGGCGGCCACCGAGCGCAAGCCGTCGATCAGCTTACCCTCGATCATGTCGCGCAACTTATCCACATAGAACGTCCGGTCACCCAGCGTCTGGGCGGCGCGGCTGATCCCGTCTTCGGTCGGCGCGACGGAGACGTAGAATTCCACGCCCACATCGACGCGCATGCGGTCCTTGGTGATCAGCGCGGCTTCGGCCGTGCGGCTGACCTCCAGGCGCAGGGTCTTCATGTTGACCGGCGCGATCTCGTGGAAGAGCGGCAGGACCAGAACACCGCCATCGACCACGACGGTCTTGCCACCGAGGCCCGTGCGCACCAGCGCCACCTCGCGCGTGGTGCGCTTGTAGAGCCGCGCCGTGACCAGGCCGACGAAGACGAGGAAAATGAGGGCGATGCCCGGCAGGATGAAGATCTCAGGGTTCATATGGAGGGGCCTTTCGGATCAAGAGGTCAGTCGAGGGGAACGATGCGGAGCACCCGGGCGCGGTGGTCCCAGATGGTCAGGACTTCGGCACCGCGCGTGATCTCATCATCGTCGCGGAAGGGTTCGGCGCGAACATAGTGGGAATTGCCGTAGCGGTCCGTCACGCGGAGTTCCGCCGGACGGCCCCGGCGGCTGGTGCCTTGGGTGACCACGCCGCGGCGGCGGGCCAGGTTGCGGAGATTTTGCGCCGCTGTTTCGGTGCGCGGGATGGCGCGGGCGAACAGGCCCGCGAAGCTGCGGGTGAAGGCCAGACCGGCGATTGCCGCGACGGGCATGGCCAGCCAAAGCGGGAACGGGCCGACCATTTGGAGCGCGATCCCGGTGCCGCCGAAGCCGGTCAGCAGGGCGGAGAACCAGATGAGGAAGGGGACGTGGCCGAAACCGGTCCAGCCCATGGCGGCAGGCTCGGGCAGGTCGGCATCGCCGATTTCCAGCGTGTCCACGTCGATTTCGCCCAGCTCCAGCGCCTCGATTTCCGGGACATCCAATTCGGGGATCTCGAATTCCAAGTCCGGCCCGTCCGTCTCGGAGACCAGGCTGGCGCCCATCAGCAGGGCCACGATCTCCAACGCAAGTAGGCCGCCCAGAAGGACGATGGCCATGGTGAACGGGGCGAAGGCGGACGTGAATAGGGCGCTCAACGGGTCTCCTCAGAAAAGGCCGGGCGGCCTAACGGCGTCCGGGTTGGATGGGTGCGGCGATGTTTGAAACGGCACTTGCCTGATCAACATGTCGTGATGATGGCAGGCTTTTTCAAGATGTAGACCACAAGAAGGCGCCCCGGGGGGCGCCTTCCGCAAAGTCATACCGGTTGGAAGACCGGGATCAGGCGTCTTCCAACTTCTCCACCTCGGCTTGCAGCTCCTCCTTGGTGACGGGCTTGTCGGTCACCTCGGCGCGGTCCAGGATCAGGTCGATCACCTTGTCCTCGAAGATCGGCGCGCGCAGTTGCTGCTGCGCCTGGGCGTTCTGCTGGATGAACTGGAAGAATTCCCGCTCCTGCCCCGGATATTGCCGGGCCTGGGTCATGATCGCCTGGGTCATCTCGGCATCCGAGACCTCGACCCCCTCCTTCTGGCCCAGCTCGGCCAGAAGCAGGCCCAGACGCACGCGGCGTGTCGCGAGCTTCATGTGCTCGTCCGTGGGTTCGATCTTGTCGTGGTCGTGGCCTTGGACGTCCGGATTTTCTTCGTGCCACAGCTGGTGGGCGATCTGATTGGCTTCGGCTTCGACCAAGCTGGGCGGCAGGTCGAAGGTCACGAGGCCGTCGAGTTGGTCGAGCAGCTGACGCTTGACCACCTGGCGCGCGGCGCCCTGGTATTCGGCGCCCAGGCGTTCCTTGATCTGCGCCTTGAGCGCCTCCAGGCTGTCGGCGCCGAAGCCCTTGGCCATGTCGTCGTCGATCTTGGCCTTGGCGGGCTTTTTCACTTCCTTGATGGTGCAGTCGAAGGTGGCGGCCTTCCCCGCCAGGTTTTCGGCCTGGTATTCCTCGGGGAAGGTGACCTCGACCTGCTTTTCCTCGCCGGCCTTCACGCCCGTCAACTGATCCTCGAAGCCCGGAATGAAGCTGCCGGAGCCCAGTTCCAGCGGGAAATCCTCGGCCGAGCCGCCCTCGAACGCTTCGCCGTCGACGCGGCCGACGAAATCCATGACGATCTGGTCGCCCTTCGCGGCCTTGCCCTTCTTGGTCTCGAAGGTCTTGGCGTTGTCGGCCAGACCTTCCAGTGCTTCTTGGATGTCCTCTTCAGCCGGCTCGACCGTCAGGCGGTCGATCTTCACGCCGGAGAAGTCGACCTCCGGGACCTCGGGCAGCTTTTCGTAGGACAGCGCGACCTCGACATCGTCGCCTTCCTTCCAATCGTCATTGGTCATCTCGATCTTGGGCTGCATGGCGGGGCGGTCGCCGGATTCTTCGAAATGCCCGGACATGGCGCCGTCGATGGCTTCCTGCATGGCTTCGCCCATCAGGCGCTGGCCGAATTGCTTCTTCAGCAGCGCCATGGGCACCTTGCCCTTGCGGAAGCCCTTCATCTCGATCGTGGGCTGGGCTTCGGTCAGCTTCTCGTTGACCTTGGCGTCCAGATCGGCGGCCGGGACCTTGATGGTGTAGCCGCGCTTGAGGCCGTCGTTCAGGGTCTCGGTGACCTGCATGGGATATCCTCGCGATGTGACGGGCCGATGGCCCGGCGTTGCACAGACGGGGCGGCGCGCCCGCATAAGGGAAAGGCCCGCCATCGGGGGCGGGCGGAAATCGTGCGCCTGTCTATGGAGGGGGACCCGGGGGTGCAAGCGGGATTTCGGGGGCGTCGGCTCCTTCGTCCTGACGGACAGCGTCGCGACCGGCCCGCTTGGGCGCTCCAAGGAATTCACTTTACATCAACGGCACACAAAGCCCCGCGATGCGCACCCATCCTGCCGATGAGGACGCGCCCGACGGGCGCACCCGAAGAGGCGCGGATCAGTAGATGTAGCGGATCTGGTCGCCCCAATAGCGTTCCACCCGCCGCAGGGTCGACACGATTTCGATCAGCCCGGCATCCGACAGCACGCCGGTATGGCGGATGCCGTCGGCGTGACGCCCGAACAGGTCCCGGACGGCATCGCGCACTTCGCGCCCCTTGGCGGTCAGCCGCACGCGGACGGCCCGGCGGTCGATCTCGCACCGTTCGTGGTGCATGTAGCCCATTTCGACCAGCTTCTTGAGGTTATAGCTGACATTGGAGCCCTGGTAATATCCGCGGGTCTTCAATTCGCCCGCGGTGACTTCGTTGTCGCCGATATTGAATAGCAGCAGGCCCTGGACGGCGTTGATTTCAAGCAGGCCCAGCCGCTCGAACTCGTCCTTGATGACGTCGAGCAGCAGCCGATGCAGCCGCTCCACCAAGGTCAGGGCGTCGAGATAGCCGGACATGAAGTCCGGCGCGTTGCGGGGCTGGAATTTCTCGAGACGGCTCATGGCGTCGGCACCTCGGGTTGGCAGGTCTGCCCCTCTCATGCGCCACAAATTGCAAATATTCCGTTAAGCGCCCCTATATATCGCGTCTTCAGCGCGCGAGCGCGGCGCGCCGCGACAATTCGGCCATCAACGGCGCGTACCGGGCCGGAGGCTCGCCCTGGCCGGTGACCCAGGCGAACAGGTCGTGATCGTTCTCGCCCAGCACCGCTTCGAAGATATCGAGCGCATCGTCGTCGAGCCCGGCCAGTTCCGCATCGGCATAGCCGCCCAGGATCAGGTCCATCTCCTTGATCCCGCGCCGCCAGGATCGGATCCGCAGCCGTTTGAGCCGCACGTCTCGGAGCTCCGCCATCATGCTTCGTCCTCGATCTGCGCCCGCAATCGCGCTTCCAGCACGCCCAGCCGGTCGGCCAGGCGGATCGCCTCGCCACGGGCCCGGGCCAGGTCGGCCAGCAGGTCGCCGTCATCGGGGGTCGCGATGCCGGGCCCGTCGCCCTCGCCCGTCATCAGCCACATCAGCGACACGCTACAGAGCCCGGCCAGCATCGACACGCGGTTCGCCCGGGGTTCGGCCATGTCGCCTTCCCAGGCGCGAAGGGTCTTCACCTTGACGCCCAGGCGGTGGGCCAGTTCCGCCTGGTTCAGTCCCGCCGCCTCGCGTGCGCCGGCCAGGCGGTCGCCAAAGGTGGTGGTGTCGGGGTCGTACCAATCGTCAGGCTGTAGGTCGTCCACGGGGTCGCTCCTTGCTTGCCGGTCCACCCCAGCCTAGGACGGGCCCGACCGAGTTCCAACCGGAGACCGACCAGATGGCGTTCCTGTCCGACACCCTTGCGCGCGTGAAGCCCTCGCCGACCATCGCGGTGACGAACAAGGCGCGCGAATTGAAGGCGGCGGGCCGCGATGTCATCGGCCTGGGCGCGGGCGAGCCGGATTTCGACACGCCCGAGAACATCAAGGCGGCCGGTGCGCGGGCCATTGCCGAAGGCAAGACGAAATACACCGCCGTGGATGGGATCCCGGAATTGAAGGACGCCATCTGCGCCAAGTTCAGGCGCGACAACCGGCTGGACTACGCGCCATCACAAGTGACCGTCTCGGGCGGCGGCAAGCAGGTGATCTACAACGCGTTGGTCGCGACGCTGAACCCCGGCGACGAGGTGGTGATCCCCGCGCCCTATTGGGTCAGCTACCCGGACATGGTCCTGCTGGCAGGGGGCGAACCGGTCATCGCCGAGGCCGGGATCGAGACCGGCTTCAAGCTGACGCCCCAGGCGTTGGAGGCGGCGATCACGCCCACAACCAAGTGGTTGATCTTCAACTCGCCCTCGAACCCCACGGGCGCGGCCTATTCCGCCGACGAGTTGAAGGGGCTGACCGACGTCCTGCTGCGCCATCCGCATGTGTGGGTCCTGACCGACGACATGTACGAACACCTGGTCTTCGACAATTTCGTTTTCGCCACGCCCGCCCAGGTCGAGCCCGCGCTCTACGACCGGACGCTGACCATGAACGGCGTCTCGAAGGCCTATTCCATGACCGGCTGGCGCATCGGCTATGCCGCCGGGCCGGAGCCCCTGATCGCGGCCATGCGCAAGGTGCAGTCACAATCCACGTCCAACCCCTGCTCCATCTCGCAATGGGCGGCGGTCGAGGCGTTGGAGGGGACGCAGGCCTTCATCCGGCCCAACCAGGCGCTGTTCAAGACGCGCCGCGATCTGGTGGTCGCGGGGCTGAACGCCTGCCCGGGCATCACCTGCCCGGTGCCCGAAGGCGCGTTCTATGTCTATCCCTCGGTCGCGGGATGCATCGGCAAGACATCCGCGGGCGGCACCGAAATCGCCGATGACGAGACCTTCGCCACCGCGCTGCTGGAGGAGGAAGGCGTCGCCGTCGTCTTCGGCGCGGCCTTCGGCCTGAGCCCGCATTTCCGCGTCAGCTACGCCACGTCGGACGCTGCGCTGACCGAGGCCTGCGCCCGGATCAAGCGGTTCTGCGAGGGATTGTCATGAGACCGGCCGCCGCGATCTTGGTGGCCGCTCTGGCCGGGCCGGCCATGGCGGAGCCTTTGGACGACGATGTCGCCGCCTTCGTGGAAAGCAACATCCTGAGCATCTTCTACCATGAATTGGGTCATGCCCTGATCCACGTAGAAGACGTGCCCATCTTCGGCCAGGAGGAGGATGCGGCCGACGTCTTCTCGGTCGTGATGACAGAGACCGTCTTCGAAGCCGACCGCGCGCTGGAACTGGCCTATGACTACGCCCTGGGCTTCGATGCCGAAGCGCGGGCCCGGGCCGAGATGGGCGAGGCGCATCCCTGGTGGGACGTGCATGGACCGGACGAACAGCGCTACTACAACACGGTCTGTCTGTTCTACGGCGCCGATCCCGAGGCGCGCGCGGATTTTGCCGACGACATGGGCTTGCCCGAAGACCGCGCGGTCTACTGCCCCGAGGAATTCGAACAGGCCGAGGCCGCCTGGGGCGCCGTCCTGGACGAGGTGATGGATCGGGGCCCGGGCGACAGCTTGCGCTTCGCCGATGGCGCGGCGGGGATGATCGGCGCCGTCCTGGCCGAGGAGATCGCGGCGTTGAACGACGAATTGCAATTGTCGGACGAGCTGGAGATCCGCGTGGAAGCCTGCGGCGAGGCGAATGCCTTCTACGATCCGGCCGAGATCGCCATCATATTCTGCGAGGAATACGAGGCGGATCTGATCGCCGCTGGGGAAGGAACCTTCCGTTGACCCCCCGCCGGCCGATCCCCGGCCATGGAGCGCTGAGATGAGTGGCGGCCTGCCCCCCTATTACTTCCGCGTCAAAGACAACGGCGCCCTCGTCTTCCGGGTCGATGCCGAGAACCGGCAGCGGCGGTTGGAATTGGATCAGATCGCGACCGTCAACATCAACAATGGCCAGGTGAAACCCCAGGGCGACACGGTCCTGACGCCCGAGGACGAGGCGGCCATCGCGGCGTGGATGTCGGCACGGACCGCCGAGTTGGCGGCGCGGGATCTGGACGACATCCTGCGCGCCGTCGATCACCTGAACCTGACGGCCCATTGGGCGCAATCGCGGGCCACGGACGCGCAATTGGATCAGGTGACCGACCGGCTGCTGATGGCCATGCACGACCTGCGGACCGTTCTAGTAAAGAAGCGCGCGGATCGGCTGCTGGGCGACTGAGACCCCGGGGGCGCGGCGAGGCCACCGCAATCCTCTCATCTTCGGTAGGTCATCGCCGGCGGGCCAAGGAGGCGGATCGCCTCTCCATCGCCGATCGATACCTGTTGGAACGGGGTTGGTCCCGACGGGCCCGTCCCCTGTCCGCCGGGGCCGCTCCTATGCCCACGACAACAGGTCTGCGTGCCACGATTTACTCCTCGGGCGCCCGATGGCTCAGCAGGTCGTCCTCGACGGCCGCGCGGCGCTCGTCGTCGACCATCTTCTCGATGATCCGGGCCGGCGCCACATCTTCAGGCGCGGGCGGGGCATCTTCGGGCGCCGGCGCCTCTTCCACCACGATCCCTTGGGCACGGTTCGCGGTGTCGGGCATGTCGATCACCGGCAAGCCGCCCCCGACCAGGTTCAGGCGGTAGGTCGGCTCCGGCAATCCGATATCGGCCCGGGTCAAGGTCCCCATCACCATGCGCAACGCCTCGCCGCGGGCCACCATGAAATCACTCTCCCGCTGGTCGATCCAGCCGTAGAACTCCATCGTGATGGTGCTGTCCCCCGCCTCCTGGATCCAGACCTGGGGCGGCGGATCGGGCAGGACGAAGTCGAGGCTCTCCAAGGTGTCCATCCCGATCCGCTTGGCTTCCGCCAAATCGTCATTGGGGTCGATCCCCAGCGAGAAGCCGAAGCGGCGCTGCGCATTGCGGGTGTAGTTCAGGATCTTCGCCTTGAAAACCAATGCATTGGGCAGCCGCAGATGGTTGCCGTCGGGATCCAGCAGGATCGTCGCCCGGCTGGTCAGGCGGATGACCGAGCCCAAATTGCCCTCGATATCGACGAAATCATTGGGCCGGAACGGCTGCCGCAGGCTGAGCATGATGGACGCGATGAAGTTCTCGACCGTGTCGCGCACGGCGAACCCCACCGCCAGGCCGACGATCCCCGCCGCCCCCAGAAGGCCCGTCAGGATGGCGGTGGCGTTCAGAATGTCGAGCGCGACCAGGATCCCGCCCAGGACGAAGACCAGGCGCAGGATCATCCGGTAGATGTCGGCGATGAAGGCATTGGGCGCGAGGCGGCGCCACGGCGCCTCCCACCGGGCCAGCAGAATGCCCAGCGCGATCACCGCCAGCCCCGCCAAGGCGGCCACGGCCAGAAGCGGCAGGAAATTCAGCGCTTGTTCGAGCCGATCGACCGTGCGGTCCAGAACCGGGTCGAGCCGGGTCGCCACGTCGGTATTCTGCGTGACCTCATTGCGGGTCGCGACCACCCCGTCGACCCGGGCCGCCAATTCGTCGAGCCGGTCGATAGCCTCGCCATCCAGCGCTTGACCCGTGAAGGTGACGATCCCCTCGCGGACCGCGACGGACACATCGCCATAGCCGTCGAGCTCGGCAATGATCCCCTCGATCCGGCGTTCGATGGCCGCGTCGTCGGTGGCCGTCGCCTCGGTCGAAATGGCGCCGGAGGGTTGGCTCGGCGTCTCCTGCGCGGTGGCCGGTGCGACGACCCCGAGCAGAAGGACGGCGACCATGGCCCAAACGGCGACGAGCCCGCCGTAGGGTGGGTGAAACCCACCGCGCCGGCCGGCCCATGCGTCGTGGTGGGTTTCACCCACCCTACGGCCCATCAGAACGTCTGGTCATAATCGCCGACATTGGGCTCCTCCCGGATGATGGCGTCCAGATCCTCGAAAATCGCGCGCAGTTCGTCCTTGGAGGTCGGGCTCTCGCACACCACGACCAGGTTCGGCGTGTTCGACGACGCGCGCACCAAGCCCCAGCCCCCGTTCTCCAGCATCACGCGGGCCCCGTTGACGGTGACGATGTCGACGATCTTCTGGCCGCCCAGGCGGCCCTGCCCCTTCATCGGCCCGAGCCGGTCGACGATCCGCTGCAGGGTATCGTATTTCTCGGTATCCGGGCAGTGGGGCGACAGCGTCGGCGTGTTGTAGACCGTGGGCAGGGCCTTGCGCAGGTCGGACATGGACTTGTCCGGGTTGCGGTCCATCAGCTTGCAGATCTCGACGGCGACCCGCATCCCGCAATCGTAGCCGCGGCCGATCGGCTCGGCCAGGAAGTAGTGGCCCGACTTCTCGAACCCGGCAAGCGCGCCGAGTTCGTGGACGCGGCGCTTCATATGGCTGTGACCGGTTTTCCAGTAATCGGTCGTCGCGCCGTTCTGTTTCAGAACCGTATCCGAGGCGAACAGGCCGGTGGATTTCACGTCTGCGACGAAGATGGCACCGGGATGCAAGCCGCTCAGGTCGCGGGCCAGGATGACGCCGACCTTGTCGGCGAAGATCTCCTCGCCCTCGTCATCGACCACCCCGCAGCGGTCGCCGTCGCCGTCGAAGCCGAGCGCCAGATCGGCCCCCGAGGCCCGCACGCTATCGGCCATGTCGTGGAGCATGTTCATGTCTTCGGGGTTCGGGTTATAGTTCGGGAACGTGTAGTCGAGCGCGTTGTGGCTGGGCACGACCTCTACCCCGATCCGTTCCAGCAATTGCGGCGCGAAGGCCGACGCGGTCCCGTTGCCGGTGGCGCAGACGACCTTCAGGGGCCGCGACATGCGGAAATCGCCGGCCAGATCGTCGAGATAAGCCTCCATTACGCCGTCCACCCGCTCCCACCGGCCACCGTCACGGGCCTCGCCTCGCCCCTCCAGGACGATATCGCGCAGCTCCGACATCTCGTCGGGGCCATGGGTCAGCGGACGCTCGAACCCCATCTTGACGCCGGTCCAACCGTTGGGGTTGTGCGACGCCGTCACCATGGCGACGGCTGGCGCGTCCAGGTGGAACTGGGCGAAATAGGCCATGGGGCTGACCGCCGGGCCGATGTCCTGGACATGGATGCCGGCCTGGGTCAGGCCAAGGATCAGGGCCTGCTTGATGGCCAGCGAATAGTCCCGGTAATCGTTGCCCACCGCGATGCGCGGCTCGATCCCGCGCCGTTGGATCTGGGTGCCAAGGCCGAGACCGAGGGCGGTGATCCCCGGCAGGTTGATCTCTTCGGGGTACTTCCAGCGCGCGTCGTATTCACGAAAGCCGGTCGGCTTGATCATGGGGTCACGCAGGAAAGCCCAGCTATTGGGCGTGACGTGGGCGATGGGCTTCATGGATTCCTCGATGGGTCGGGCTGCCTGTGCTGGCCCACCTAGCGAAGCCGAGGTCTTTTGCAAACCCAAGGCGGGCCGTCGGCTCGGCGTCACGATCGGATGGAGCGCGCGATCGATGCAGGCCCTCAAGACCTTTCCAAAAGGGCCTCAAGGGGTGGGGATGACTTGACATGGCGACCGATCATGCCCGTCGGTATTGCGGCCGGTGCGCGTCACGCTTCTGCTGGACTGCGCCGTCCGACGCTCCTCGGCCAGAACCCAAGGACCGCGCGGCTGGCCGGCGTCCTCTGGCCCGCGGATCACGAACTGCAAGGCCGCTCAGCCAGCGGCGGCGGGTTTCAACCCGACACTTGCTCGCGCAGGATGGCACTGGTCAGCGACAGCATCAGATAGATGCCCGAGAAGATCAGGAAGGCGAGAATCGTGTTCTCGAAGGCCCTTGGATAGGCCGGCTCGTCCGGAGCGATCGGCGGCACGGGCGTTGAAAGATAGCGCGTTTGCCGGTTCGCTTCGATGCGGGCCATCTCCTGTTGCTGGGCGGCCTGCTGCAACAGCAATTGGCGGGTCGCCAGATCCTGTTGCGCCACCTGCAATTCGGCCGTGACCCGCGCCAGGCTGGCTTCCTCAGTGGCGCCTTCCGTCAGCGAATTCCGCAGGACGGCAATCTCGTTCTCCAATTGCTGGACGCGCCGCTCGGTCACCTCGACCCGGGTCGCTTGGGGTCTGGGATTGGCCAGCAGCTCCTCCAACCGCAGACGCTCCATGCGCAGTTCGGTCTCGATGGTGCCGATCTGGCTCATGGTGTTGGACACCTCCGCCTCGGCCGAAACGACGCCCAATTGCTCCTGCAAGTCGACGATGCGGGCTTGGGCTTCCAGCATCCGCTGTTCGGCGGCCGCGAAGCTGTCCATGGCGCCCGACATCTGGTCGGTACGCAAACGCGCGGTCAGTTGGTCCACCTGTTCTTCCGCGTAGCTGATCAAGGCCCGGCTGAACTCGGTCGATACCTGCGGGTCGGCCGCGATGACCTCCATCTTGATGACGCCTTCGGTGGGGTCGTAGCCGATCTGCACCATCCGCTTGTAGAGGGCGTAAGCCCCGTCCTGGGTGGCATCGGGTTCCAGGCGTTGCAGCGCGTCGATCCCGCCCGCCGAGAAGTGGTCGATGAAGCCCAGATCCTCATCCAGGCGCAGCATCGCGGCGGGCGACAGCAGATAGGATTGGACCGAGATGCTGTCCTGCTGGGTGGCGAATCCCGTGCCCGAGAAGAGGCCCCCCAGACCGCCGCCAGCGGCAGCCCCGGCATCGGCCTGCTGGATGACGAATTCCGACTTGGTCGAATACATCGGCGTGGCGATGACGTAATAATAAAGCCCGGCGATCAGGGTCGGCAAACCCACGAAGAAGGCCAGCCGTGTGGCCAGCAACATGAGCCGACGGCGCCGCCGCCGGGCGATGTCACGCTGGATCTTGACGATTTCGCCCGCGCGGGCGTCGTCATCCAGGGGGATCGTCGGCGGCTGCGGCGCGCTGGGTGCCTGGATCACCGGGACGGGAGCGTCGCCCACGGCCTGCTGGCCCGGCACCAGCTGCAACATGTTCGACCGCTCGAACGGGTCGATCCCCTTGGCACGCAAGGCGGCCACGGCGTCCTGGTCGGTCTTGACGTCGAGGCCATGCTTCTGGGCGATCCGCCGTGCCATGCGCAATTGCCGCCCGGTCGGCTCGGCGGTCGGGGATGACGGGCTGGGCGCGTCATTGGCCGCGGGCGCGATGGTCGCGGTGCCGATGGGCGGCAGCCCGCCCTCGGGCACAGTCACGCCGGGACGGTTGAACGACGCGTCCGGACGGATGCGGAACTTGCGGGCCTTAGGCGTCGTACTCATAGAGCCTCCGGGCTTCTTCGAGCGTATCGAAATGGTGCAGACGTCCGCCGCGCAGGACCATCGCCGTGGTGGCGAACCGTTCCAGCACCTTGGGTTGGTGGCTCACGATGACGACCGTCGCTTCCTTCAGGCGGTCCTTCAGGATCGAGCCGGCCTTGCGGTTGAATTCGGCATCCGTGGTCGCGGGCATGCCTTCGTCGATCAGATAGATGTCGAATTCCAGCGCCAGCATCAGGGCGAAACTGAACCGCGCCCGCATGCCTTGGCTGTAGGTGCCGACGGGCATGTCGAAATATTCCTCGATCCCGCAGAGCCAGCGGCAGAAGGCTTCGACATAATCGGGGTCGAGCCCATAGAGCTGGGCGATGTAGCGCGCGTTCTCGGTCGCGGTGTTGCGGGTCTGCACGCCGCCCATGAAGCCCAGCGGGAACGACACGCGCGATGTGCGATGCACCTCGCCTTCATCGGGGCGTTCCAGGCCGGCCATCATGTTGACGATCGTCGTCTTGCCGGTGCCGTTGGGCGCCAGGATGCCGACCGACCGGCCCGGCTGCACACGGAAAGAGGCCCGGTCCAGGATGACCTTGCGCTGCTTGCCGGTCCAGAAGGACTTGCTGACGTTGTCGAACTCGATCATCCGCGATTGGCTTCCGATTCATTAACCCTGCGGGCTTCTTATATGCCCCGGCCTAGCGTCTCTGATAAGTGAACAATCCGTCCACAATATGAGCGAATTATTGATATCTTGCCCGCGCCGCGGGGTTTTCGCGACAAAAGTATGTCGCATTCAACGGAAAGCATGGCGGGTTGGTGGCGCTCAGAGGGCCTGTTTCTGAACGCGGGCCACCTTCCCGGCGATAATCGCCAGCGCGGCCGCGCCGAAGCTGAAGAGGGCCCCCATCTTGGCGGCGTCCTGCACCGGACCCGGATCGAAGGCGACCGACGCCACGAACAGCGACACCGTGAAGCCGATGGCCGCCACGCAGCCGATCACGAACAGGTCGACCGTTCGCATCCCGACGGGCAGCCCGAACCGCAATGTGTGCGCGCCCAGATAGCCGAAGGCCAAGACACCCAGCGGCTTGCCGATGATCAGACCCGCCAGAACCAGCCAGGTCGGCTCGGAGATGGTCGAAAACGCCACGCCGGCATTCATCAGGCCGAACAGGAACAGGACCACTTCCACCGGGTGCTTCAACAAATGCTCGGTATGGTTCAGGAGGTCCGTCAGATATTGCTCGGCCTCGGCGAAGATGCCGAAGGCGCGGTCCGCATGGGGCAGTGTCGGCACGATGGGCAGCAAGCCCAAAGCCGGGTGCAAGCCCGACTGCGCGAACCCGAACCAAGAGATGACACCCGCGATCAGGTAGGGCCACCAGGACAGCTTCTGGCGCACCCAGGTCGATGTCGGGCGCAGCTGATTGCCCCGGTCCATCTTCCGCGGCAGCCAGTTGAACAGGACGAAGACGCCAATGGCCGCCGCAAGCGACAGCAACAACCAGACCGGAGCCAGATCGCCTTCGGGGTAGAAGATGGCCAGAATGATGAGGCCCGCCGCGTCGTCGGCAATCGCCAGCAGCAGCAGAAACCGCACCGCCGGATGACCCGCGCCGAAGACGATGCGGCCGACGAGATAGCTGAAGGCGATGTCCGTGGCTGTGGGGATCGCCCAGCCATTGGCAACTTCGCCGAATTTGGCGGAGCCCAGCATCAGCGCCAGGCCCAGATAGACCGTGATCGGGCCGACCATGCCGCCCACCGTGGCGATCAGCGGCGTCGCCGCCTTGCGGCCGCGCAAGCTGCCGTTTTTAAGGATCACGGCCTCCCAGACCTCCTTGCCCCCGATGGCGAAGAATAAGGCCAACAGAATGTCGTTGACCAGGTAATGGACGGTCAGGACCTTTGCGGAATCATGTTCGCCGAAGGCGGCCGTATCGAGGTGATGCAGATGCATCGCCTCTTCCCAATGGTGGTGGGTGTAGCCGATCAGGTCGTTGAACCAGAGCGGGTATTCGACCAGCAGATGATAGGAATGGGCCGCCGTATTGGCCCAGACCAGGGCCAGCACGGCCCCTAAGACAAGCAGCAGCGAGTAGTTCGTCAGGAAGTTCCAGACCCGGTACATGCGCGCTCCCTCGTGTCGTCAGGAAGGTTCGTAGCGGGTCGGATCGGGGGCAGCAAGCATCCGCCTGCCGGAAGAGCAATGAAAGGGCCCCGGTGAAGGGCCCCTTCCTGCGTGGTCTCTCAAATCCAATAGGGTGAGGTTCCAAAGCTCTGGTGGGTGCGCGTTTCCCAATCGCGGTTGCTCTCCCATCCCGCTTCGGGTTGGGGCGCCTGGTTCAGCTGCTGTTCGGTGATCGACGTCTTGAATCCACCAACCCCGGTATCATAGCTCAGCGTGTTCCACGGCACGGGTCGCTCGTCCCCGCCCATGCCCAGCACGCCGCCGAAGCTCATCACCGCGTAGGCGACCTTACCCGAGTGCTTGTCGATCATCACTCGATCGATCGTGCCGACCTTCGAGTTGTCCGCGCCATAGACCGCAGTGCCGGCCACATCGCCCGCGGCGACGAGATTCGCGTTGTCATGGGTCATCGCATTTTCCTCCTGTCATATCGGACCCGTCTCTGGGCCCGCGAAGTCAACGAGTTACGCGACACGGATGTTCCACCCACAAAACGCGACAAGGGCCCCCGCGGGGGCCCTTGCGCTGCCGTATCGGCAATCTTCGGATCGGGTCGACCTTACATCATGCCGCCCATGCCGCCCATGTCGGGCATGCCGCCGCCGGCATTGGCGCCCGGCTTCTCGGGCTTGTCGGCGACCATTGCTTCCGTCGTGATCAGCAGACCGGCCACAGAGGCAGCGTCTTCCAGCGCGGTGCGGACGACCTTCGCGGGGTCGATCACGCCGAACTTGAACAGATCGCCGTATTCCTCGGTCTGGGCGTTGAAGCCGAAGGTCACGTCGTCGCTCTCGCGGATCTTGCCGGCGACCACGGCGCCGTCGACGCCCGAGTTCTCGGCGATCTGGCGCAGCGGCGCTTCGATGGCGCGGCGCACGATGGCGATGCCGGCGTTCTGATCGGCATTCTCGCCTTTCAGATCGGCCAGCTTCTTGCCGCCCTGGACCAGGGCCACGCCGCCACCGACGACGACACCTTCCTGCACGGCGGCGCGGGTGGCGTTCAGCGCGTCGTCGACGCGGTCCTTGCGCTCCTTCACCTCGACCTCGGTCATGCCGCCGACGCGGATGACGGCGACGCCACCGGCCAGCTTGGCAACCCGCTCCTGCAGCTTCTCGCGATCGTAATCGGACGTGGTCTCCTCGATCTGCTGACGGATCTGGGCGACGCGCGCCTCGATCTCGGCTTTCTCGCCAGCGCCGTCGACGACAGTAGTCTCGTCTTTGGTGATGGAGACCTTCTTCGCCGTGCCGAGCATGTCCATCGTAACCGACTCGAGCTTCATGCCGAGGTC
>JBCCCB010000060.1:0-16068 GCA_039033775.1 Pseudomonadota bacterium
GCTGGGCATGGGACCGCCTTACGAGAACGTCTTGGCATAATCGTCGACAGCGGCCTTCAGCTTCTCCTCGGCGTCGCCTTTGATCTTGGGGTCTTCCTTGGTGATCCAGTCGAGGACCTCCTTGCCCGCGCCGCGCATATGGCTGAGCAGACCCGCTTCCCAGCGGCCCACATCCTTGACCGCGACCTTGTCGAGATACCCCTTGGTGCCGGCGTAGATGACGGCCACGATCTCAGCATTAGTGAGTGGCGAATATTGCGGCTGCTTCATGAGTTCGGTCAGACGCGCGCCCCGGTTCAACAGCTGCTGGGTCGAGGCATCGAGGTCGGAGCCGAACTGGGCGAAGGCGGCCATCTCGCGGTATTGGGCGAGGGACAGCTTCACGGGACCGGCGACCGATTTCATGGCGTCGGTCTGAGCCGAGGAGCCGACGCGCGACACCGACAGGCCCGTGTTCACGGCGGGGCGGATGCCCTGGTAGAAGAGTTCGGTTTCCAGGAAGATCTGGCCATCGGTAATCGAGATCACGTTGGTCGGAATGAAGGCCGACACGTCGCCGCCCTGGGTCTCGATGATCGGCAAGGCGGTCAGCGAGCCGGAACCACTGTCTTCATTCAGCTTGGCAGAGCGTTCCAGCAGGCGCGAGTGCAGGTAGAACACGTCGCCCGGATAAGCTTCGCGGCCGGGCGGGCGGCGCAGCAGGAGCGACATCTGACGATAGGACACGGCCTGCTTGGACAGGTCGTCGTAAACGATCAGGGCGTGCTTGCCGTTGTCGCGGAAATACTCCGCCATGGCGGTCGCGGCATAGGGCGCCAGGAACTGCATGGGGGCCGGGTCGGAGGCGGTGGCGGCCACGACGATGGAATAGTCGATGGCGCCGGTCTCTTCGAGGCGCTTCACGAGCTGCGCCACGGTGGACCGCTTCTGGCCGACGGCGACGTAGACGCAGTAGAGCTTCTGGCTCTCGTCGTCGCCGGCGGCGTCGTTGTAGGATTTCTGGTTCAGGATCGTGTCGAGCGCCACGGCGGTCTTGCCGGTCTGGCGGTCGCCGATGATCAGCTCGCGCTGGCCGCGGCCGATGGGGATCATGGCGTCGACGGCCTTGAGGCCGGTCGCCATGGGCTCATGCACGGACTTGCGGGGGATGATGCCAGGTGCCTTCACGTCGGCGACGCGGCGCTCCTTTGCGTTGATCGGGCCCTTGCCGTCCAGCGGTTGGCCCAGACCGTCAACGACGCGGCCCAGCAGTTCGGGACCGGCGGGCACGTCCACGATGGACTTCGTGCGCTTGACGGTGTCGCCTTCCTTGATGTCCCGGTCCGAGCCGAAGATCACGACGCCGACATTGTCCGATTCCAGGTTCAGGGCCATGCCCTGGATGCCGCCCGGGAACTCGACCATCTCGCCGGCCTGGACGTTGTCGAGACCGTAGACGCGGGCGATGCCGTCACCGACGGACAGGACGCGACCCACCTCGGCGACCTCGGCCTCCTGGCCGAAATTCTTGATCTGGTCCTTGAGGATGGCGGAGATTTCCGCAGCCTGGATCGCCATTACCGAGCCTCTTTCATCGTGTTCTGAAGTGCGTTGAGCTTCGCGCGGACCGACGTGTCGATCATCCGCGAGCCGATCTTGACCACGAGGCCGCCGATCAGCGTCTCGTCCACGGTCACGTCTAGATTCACGTCCTTGCCGGTCGACGCTTTCAGCGTTTCGGCCAACTTGTCGGACTGGGTTTTCGTCAGTTCCTTGGCCGTGCGGATCTCGGCGGTCACTTCGCCCTTCTCCTCGGCCAACATGCCTTTCAGGGCGGCGACCATCTGGGGGGCCACGAACAACCGACGCTTCGACGCCATCAGGCGGAGCGTGTTGGTCAGGACATCTCCGAGCCCCATCTTGGCCGCGACGGCGGCGATGGCATTGCCCTGATCTTCGCGGGTGACGATCGGCGAGGACATGGCCTCCCGCAGATCGGACGACGCGCGGATTGCCTCATCCAAGGCGGTAACGTCCGCTTCCAGTTTCGCAAGACCATCGGCCTCGCGGCTCAGGTCGAAGACGGCCTGCGCGTAGCGCGCGGCGATCCCCGTGGAAATCGAAGCTGGTTCGGACACGTCCACCCTTTCGACAGTTCGTCTTGTCCCGCCGTCTGTGGCGGTCGCCCCCAATTCGTGGCCCGTCGTTTCAGCATCGGATCACAAAATCGCGCTTCCTCTAGCAGAGGGGTTCTGGCCCTGCAACTGGCATGGGACCGGGTCCGTTTCGGATATAATCCAGGTCGATCAGACACCTGGCCCAGGCCGTTTCGTTCCCTGCGACGATTTGGGTCCCGGCGGTGCGTGACCGGCCGGCGCTGCAGGTGCCCGCCGCCACGATTCCCGGGCGAGAGAACCCCGTGAGGGCACCCTGATACGCGGGCGGGGCGTGACAATCCTTGGCCCGTGGCAAGCACCGGCATCAGAGACGGAACGCGGCAACCGGCACGGCGGGCGGACCGGCCCGCCCGCTGCGCAGCGGAGTATTGAGACCCATGGCCTTCACATCTTTTTCAGACTTTCCGCCACTTCAATTGGTCGGATTGGCCGGGGCCTGTGCGTACATCGTAAACTACGTCTTGATCACAAGCCGGACGATCACGACCGAAAGCCCTGTCTTCTTCGTGAATAACCTCCTGGCGTCCAGCTTGGTGATGATCAGCCTGGCCGACGCCTTCAACATGGCCACCGCTTTGATCCAAGTCTTCTGGGTCGGGGTCAGCTTGTGGGGACTGGCCTCCCGGCTGCATCCGGGCATGGTGGTGCCGAAGGATCGTCCGGGCCGGTTGACGCCCCTTACTTTCGACGGTCAGAGGCGCTTACGAAACGTCACGCGGTCGACGCCATCCCCATAGTAGTCACGGATGACGGCTTCCCGCCCGTAGCCAGCCGCGACATAGGCCGCGCGGGCGGGCGCTTGATCGTCTACGGATGCGGTGTCGATCAGCAGTAGGCGACCGCCTTCGGCCCGCACCGCCTCTTCCACCCGGTTGATCAGCGCCCGCGCGCGGCCCTTCCGGCGGGCAGTTGGGTGCGTCGCGATGAAGAGAAGGTTCCAGACCGCGTCGGACATCGGCTCTGGCGCGACTTGGGCCGCTGCCGAGCCGTCCTCGGCCAGCAGCCACAGACGCGGATCGTCGCCACCCGGCGACCAGCTGTCGAAATCGTCGGCGAAGAACCCGACCTCCTCGGGGGCGAAAAGGCCAGAGTCTTCGCCGATGGATAGGATGGTCGCCCGGTCGGACGGCGTCGCGGAGCGGATGTTGGTCATGGGAGGTCTTTCGATCACAAGGAAGGATTCCGCCGAAGCGGGGACTGCGAAATCCGCAGATCGAAATCCCGACCCTCTTAGCCCGAATGCCGGACTGGCGCAATCAGGGGTCGGCTTGATCGCGGCCGGCGGCTTGCGGTTCCGGCACCCCTTCCAGGACGCGCAGCGGGCGGCGCACCCGTTCGGCCAAGCCGGTGCGCGGCCGGGCGGGAACTTGTTTGGATACTTCCAGAAGGATCACGCCACCGCCGCCAGACCGGCTGAGGCGCTGACCCAAGCGTTCTGCCAAATCGCCCATCCGCAGCCAAAACTTGCTCTCGCTCGGAGGCGCAAACAGCGCGGCCACATGGCGTTCAGGCACCAATCCCGCTTGCTTCACCTGAGCCTCCAACTGGCCCAAGGAATACGGCCGTCCGAAACCGAAGGGTGTCCGGTCCCGCCGGGCCCAAAGACCCGAGCGATGCGGCACGATGAAGATCGCCCGCCCGCCGGGCCCCAGCACGCGGGCCGCTTCGTCCAGTACGGCCGTCGGATTTTCGGACGTGTCGAGCCCGTGCAGCGCCACGAGCTTGTCGACGGACCCGGTCTCCAGCGGCCAGAGCGTCTCCTCGACCAGGACCGACACGTTCGCCATTCCCGCCGGCCAATGCATGACGCCTTGCGGCGCTGGCATCAGGCCGATCACCCGCCGGGCATCCCGCAGATAGGGGCGCAGCAGCGGTACCGCGAAGCCGAAGCCGACAACCGTCTGTCCCTTGGCCTCGGGCCAGAGCGCGGCCAAGCGGTCCCGGATCGCCTTTTGCGCCGCCCGGCCCAGCCGGGTTCGATAATAGAAGGATCGCAGATCCAAAACGTCCAGATGCATACTTGCCCCTCGTGGCGCCCGTGGCATGGTGGACCGGAGATCGGAGGATTTCCATGGCCGTTGCCGACACTTTGGTGACCATTCCCTGCCTGAAGGACAATTATGCCTTCCTGTTCCGGTCCGGCGACCGCGTCGCCGTGGTCGACGTGCCCGAGGCCCCACCCATCCTGGCGGCACTGAAGGCGCGGGACTGGACGCTGACCGATATTCTGCTGACCCATCACCATTGGGACCACGTGGACGGCGTGGCTGACCTGGTGGCGGCCACAGGCGCCGAGGTCTGGGGCGCCGCTGCCGACGCACATCGCTTGCCGCCTTTGGATCATGCGCTGTCGCCCGGAGACATGGTGCGGATCGGCGACCAATCCAGTCGCGTCATCGACGTCTCGGGCCATACGATAGGACATATCGCCTATCTCTTCGACGGCGTCGCCTTCACCGGTGACAGCTTGATGGCCGCCGGGTGCGGCCGGCTCTTCGAGGGCACGGCGGCGCAGATGCACGCCTCGCTGGCGCAGTTCGCGGGTCTGCCGGGCGGGACACTGATCGCGTCCGGTCACGAATACACCGCCAGCAACCTTGCCTTCGCCAAATCCCTTGAACCGGAGAATGCGCAGATTACCTCTCGTAAGGCCGAGGTAGAGCGGCTGCGTGCGGAGGGGGAGCCCTCCGTTCCCTCTGCCCTCGACACGGAACGCAACACCAACCCGTTCCTGCGCGCCCATGAGCCCAGCCTCAAGGACGCGACGGGAACAATCGGAAAATCAGACGAGACGACATTCGCGGCCGCAAGGCTTGCGAAGGACGCCTTCTGATGCGCCCATTTGCCTATGAATCGGTCACAGACTGGTCACGGATCGGGCAGTGCGACACAAAAGAGGTTGAAGCCTGCTCGGTGACAACCAAAACTTAAAGAAACGCGATCCATACTCCCGTGGACCGCAGGCAGGCAGGAGAACATCATGCCCTCGTTCTCGAACACACTCGAACAGGCGATTCATGCAGCTCTGGCGCAGGCCAATGCCCGTCGCCACGAATTGGCGACCCTGGAACATCTTCTTCTGGTTCTTATCGACGAACCGGACGCCGCCCGCGTCATGCAGGCCTGCGGCGTGAATCTCGACGAACTTCGCCAGACGGTCGAGGAATTCATCGAAGACGACCTCTCGACTCTGGTGACGGATGTTGAAGGATCGGAGGCCGTTCCGACCGCTGCCTTCCAGCGGGTGATCCAGCGTGCCGCCATCCACGTGCAATCGTCCGGCCGAACCGAGGTGACCGGCGCCAACGTGTTGGTCGCCATCTTCGCCGAGCGGGAATCCAACGCGGCCTACTTCCTGCAAGAACAGGACATGACCCGCTACGACGCGGTCAACTTCATTGCCCATGGTGTCGCCAAGGATCCGGAATTCGGCGAAAGCCGCGCGGTGCAGGGCTCCGAGGAGGAAACGGACGGCTTCGGGAGCGAGGATCAGGGCGGCGCGAATCCGTCGGAAAACCGGGAATCGGCCCTGGCCAAATACACCGTCGATCTGAACAAGAAGTCGGCCAAGGGTGATATCGACCCGCTGATCGGGCGCGAGCACGAGGTGGAGCGGGCGATCCAGGTCCTCTGCCGCCGCCGTAAGAACAACCCGCTGCTGGTGGGCGATCCGGGCGTCGGCAAGACAGCCATCGCGGAAGGCCTGGCCCGAAAGATCGTCCAGGGCGAAGTGCCGGACGTGCTGTCGGGGGCGACGATCTATTCGCTCGACATGGGCGCCTTGCTGGCCGGCACGCGGTATCGCGGCGATTTCGAAGAGCGGTTGAAGGCCGTCGTGACGGAGTTGGAAGAACATCCGGACGCTGTGCTGTTCATCGACGAAATCCATACGGTGATCGGGGCTGGCGCCACATCGGGGGGCGCGATGGATGCATCGAACCTGCTGAAGCCCGCCTTGCAGGGCGGCAAGCTTCGGACCATGGGCTCGACCACCTACAAGGAGTTCCGCCAGCATTTCGAGAAGGACCGTGCGCTGAGCCGCCGGTTCCAGAAGATCGACGTCAATGAGCCGTCGGTTGAGGATACCGTGAAGATCCTGAAGGGTGTGAAGGGCTACTTCGAGGATCACCATTCGATCAAGTACACGGCCGACGCGATCAAGACGGCCGTCGAGCTCTCGGCGCGCTACATAAACGACCGCAAGCTTCCCGATAAGGCGATCGACGTGATCGACGAGGCCGGCGCCGCGCAGGCACTTCTGCCGGACAGTAAGCGACGGAAGACCATCGGGACCAAGGAGATCGAGACCGTCGTGTCGAAGATCGCCCGTATTCCGCCCAAAAATGTTTCGAAGGACGATGCGGAAGTGCTGCGCGACCTCGAAGGTTCTCTCAAGCGGGTTGTGTTCGGGCAGGATCCGGCCATCGAAGCTCTGTCCTCGGCCATCAAGCTGGCCCGCGCGGGCTTGCGCGAGCCCGAGAAGCCCATCGGCAACTACCTGTTCGCGGGCCCCACGGGCGTCGGCAAGACCGAGGTCGCCAAGCAGTTGGCGGACACGCTGGGCGTCGAGATTCTGCGCTTCGACATGTCGGAATACATGGAGAAGCACGCCGTCTCGCGGCTGATCGGGGCGCCTCCGGGCTATGTGGGCTTCGACCAGGGCGGCCTTCTGACCGACGGCGTCGACCAGCACCCCCACTGCGTGCTGCTTCTGGACGAGATCGAGAAGGCCCATCCGGACGTGTTCAACATTCTGCTGCAGGTGATGGATCACGGCAAGCTGACCGACCATAACGGCCGGGCGGTGGATTTCCGGAACGTCGTGCTGATCATGACGTCCAACGCAGGCGCCTCGGATGCGGCGCGCGCGCCGCTGGGCTTCGGCCGCGATCGGCGCGAGGGTGAGGACACCGCCGCCATCGAGCGGACGTTCACGCCGGAGTTCCGGAACCGTCTGGACGCCGTCATCAGCTTCGGTCCGCTGCCGAAGGACACGATCCTGCAGGTGGTCGAGAAGTTCGTGCTGCAACTGGAAGCTCAGCTTCTGGATCGCGGCGTGACCATCGAACTAACCAAGGCCGCGGCCGAATGGATCGCCGACAAGGGCTACGACGACAAGATGGGCGCGCGCCCCTTGGGCCGCGTGATCCAAGAACACGTCAAGAAGCCCCTGGCGGAGGAATTGCTGTTCGGCAAGCTTGCCAAGGGCGGTGTTGTGAAGGTCGGCGTGAAGGGTGGCGAGTTGAGCCTGACCTATCAGGAGCCCGGTCCCTCGAAGATCGGCAACAAGAAACCACCGCTTCTGACGGCCGATTGATCCGGTCCGCTGCATATCCCCCCGTCGCAGCGATGCGGCGGGGGTTTTTCATGGCCTCTTCGGCCTTGGCAGATCTCATCGTCAAATGCCGCAGCCTGCCGAAAAGTCTCGTCAGAGCCGCCGGGATCCTTGTTCTCGCGGGCCTCCCCGCCTCCGCCCAGGATCTGCGGCTTCAACTTCCGCTTGATTGCACGCTCGGCGAGACCTGCTTCATCCAGCAATATGTCGATCGCGATCCCGGGCCGGGAGCCGAGGATTTCACCGGCGGTCCGCTGACCTATGACGGTCACCGCGGCACCGATTTCCGCGTTCGCGACTTGGAAGATCTGGCCGTCGGCATCCCCATTCTCGCCCCTGCCGCCGGTCGGGTCCGCGCCGTGCGGAACGACATGGCCGACCGGCTGATCGAGGATCGCCGTGAAGTGGCTGGCCGGGAATGCGGCAATGGAATTGCCATCGAGCATGGAAACGGATGGGAGACGCAGCTCTGCCACCTGCAACGCGGTTCGGTGCAAGTCGCGGCGGGTGATGCGGTCGAAGCCGGCGACGTTATCGGTCGCATGGGCCTGTCGGGTGCGACGCAGTTCCCACATGTCCACATAACCGTCCGCCGGGATGGCGAAGTCGTGGATCCATTCGTGGAAAATCTCTGGGCTACGCCGTTGGCCTATGAGCCGGGGGGGTTGCTGTCTGTCGGCTTGCTGGACCGGGTTCCCGACTTCGACGAGATCAAGGCCGGCGCCGCCGATGTGTCGACGCTGCCCGCGGATACCGATGCGATCGTGGTGTGGGGCGCGGCCTTCGGCGGGCAGGTCGGCGACGTCATGCAGATGGCCATCTTGGGTCCGGATGGCACGGCCATCTTCGAAAGCGACGTCGCACTGGACCGCACGCAAGCCCAGCTCTTCCGCGCGGCGGGACGGCGCTTGCGCGACCGGACATTGGCCGTCGGCACCTATACCGGACGGGTGATCCTGGTCCGGGGTGGTGAGGAGCTGGACCGGCTGGAAACCACGATCGCGGTGCGCTGACCCCGTCAGTCCGAATGGGTCAGGGACACGAAGACGTCTTCCAGGTCGGCCTCTTCTGTCCGAACGTCTCGGATCGAAATGCCCGCCGCGTGTACCGCCGCCAGCAATTGCTCGGCCGCGACCCTTCCGCGGCTGTAGCTCAGCGCCAGGGCGCCGTCGCTGCGGCGGTCCAACTCGACACCATCGGGCAAGGCGATCTCGCCCGCCGGCTCCTCTGGGACGATCACCATGGTCTTCGCATCGAGCCGGTCCAACAGCCGGGCCGTCTTGTCGCGGATCACCAACTCGCCGTGGTTCACGATGGCGATCTCGTCGCACATCTCCTGCGCTTCTTCGAGATAGTGGGTCGTCAGGATGATCGTCATCCCCCGATCCTCGTTCAGCCGCCGCACATTCCGCCAGAGCATTTGGCGCAGTTCGATATCCACGCCCGCCGTTGGCTCGTCCAATACGAGGATTTGGGGATGATGGACCAACGCCTTGGCCAAGAGAAGCCGCCGCCGCATGCCGCCGGACAAGGTCCGGGCATAGGCATCCGCTTTGTCCGACAACCCCACCAGGTCGAGGATCTCGGCCGTCCGCCGGTCCCGCTTCGGCACGCCGTAAAGGCCAGCCTGCACCTCCAATGCGCCGGCGGGGGTAAAAAACGGATCGAGGTTCAACTCCTGCGGCATGACGCCGATAGCGGCACGTGACTGGCGCGGGTTGACGTCCTGGTCGAAGCCCCAGATCCGGACCTTTCCGGCCGTCTTGCGGACCAGCCCGGCCAAGATGTTGATCGTCGTCGACTTGCCCGCGCCATTCGGGCCAAGCAATCCGAAGATCGACCCGGTGGGAATCGTCAGGTCCAGTCCTTTCAGCGCCTCTTTCGGCGGGGTCTTTCCGTCGCCCGCATAGACCTTGCGCAGACCTTCGATTTCGATGGCATGTCCGGCCGTCGCCTGGCTGGCGTTCGACATGGGTCCTCCAGGTGTTGCGCGTCCCCCGGCCCGTGGCGCATAAGCCGGTGAGGCCTCACCTAACGAGGCCCCGCCCAAGCGACAACCCGAGGCCTCCAGAATGACGACCGGCACCCCGACTGAGCCCGGCAAGATGCCGGACATGGACCCGCCCGAAGTGGAGACCGTGACCGCGACACGCATTTCCTGTGACGGCGGCGGCGGCGCGTTGGGGCATCCGCGCGTTTGGCTGAGCATCGACCCCAAGGTCGGCTTCGTCGAATGCGGCTATTGCGACAAGCGCTTCGTGCTGGAGGGTGGCGGGCACCACGCCTGACCGCTCTGACCGACAAAGGGCGGCCCGGAAGCCGCCCTTTTCCTTGGCGCAAGGCGGACCGAAGCCCGCCCCGCGATGATCTTTGGATCAGCCGATCTTGCCACCACCCTGGCGCGTAATCGCCACGACCGACGGACGCGGCGGCATGCCCTCGGCGAAGTCGGGCCAACGGGTGGACGGATCGTCGAAGGTCGAGGTGCGGCCGAACTCCGGCCACTCGTCGCCGCCATCGCCGGGATGCTGAACCGCCACGAACAGCGATTCATCGTCAGTGGTGAAATGCGGACCGCAAAGCTCCGCGCCGACCGGCACCTGGTAGAAGTGCTTCGACGTGCCGCGCAGGTCGCCCTCGGTCTCCATCGACCACAGGCCGTCCGACCGGCCGGTGCGGTCAAAGGCATTTCCATCGGTCGAAATCCAGAGGCGACCCTGGGCGTCGACCGCGCAATTGTCGGGCATGCCGAACCAACCGTCCTCAGAGGTCTCGGGCGAGAAGGTGGCGCCCACCTCGGCCACCGCGGGGTCGCCGCACTTGACCAGGATGTCCCAATCCATCTCGTCGGCGGCAAAGTCGCCGCCGGGCGCCGTGATCTCGATGATGTGGCCGAACAGGTTCTCGGCACGCGGGTTGGCCGCGTTCTCGTCGCCGACTTCGCGCCGCGAATTGTTCGTCAGCATCACGTAGATCGTCCC
Organism: Pseudomonadota bacterium; assembly: GCA_039033775.1. Taxonomy (GTDB): domain Bacteria; phylum Pseudomonadota; class Alphaproteobacteria; order Rhodobacterales; family Rhodobacteraceae; genus Jannaschia. Next base: position 10,473 of record JBCCCB010000060.1, read on the forward strand.
CCGCTCCGGGTTCGGTTCCACATCCTCGGGACGATCCATCGGCGTCGCGCCCAGCAGGTCCGCCGCACGGCGGGTCTGGATCATCACGTCGCCCTGGCTGTCGAAGCCATTTTCAGCGGTCAAAGGACCTTCGCCGAAGACCAGCGGCATCCAGATCATCTTGCCGCCTTCGTCGAAGCGCGCGACCGACAGGACACCGTCATCCAGGATATTGGGATCGGGGTTCGCCGGGTCGTAGGCCCGCGTCGTCACGAAGCGATAGGTATAGTCGAAGCGCTGGTCGTCACCCATGAAGGCGACGATGCGGCCGTTGGGGGCTTGGGCCACATGGGCGCCCTCGTGCTTGAAGCGGCCCATGGACGTCCGCTTCACCGGCGTGGAAGTCGGGTTCGACGGATCGACTTCGACCATCCAGCCGAAGCGGTTGGGCTCGTTCGGCTCCTTCGAGGTGTCGAAGCGATCGTGGTAGCTGCCCCAGGTGTACCAGCCGCCGGGCACGCCGTAGCGGGCTTTCAGATCGCCATCCTCGGTGCCTTCTTCCGGGTCGGGGCCCATGAAGTAGCCGTGGAAGTTCTCCTCGGCCATCAGCCAGGTGCCCCAGGGCGTGACGCCGCCGGCGCAATTGTTGACGGTGCCGAAGATGTTGCGGCCCGTCGGGTCGGCCGAGGTGATCATCTTCGGGTGGCCCGCGGCGGGACCGGAGGCGACCATCAGCGTGCTGGGCGTGATGCGGCGGTTATAGGGGCTGTTCAAAACGGTCGACCACTTGCCGTCGTCGCCGCGCACGATCTCGATGACCGTCCCGCCATGGGCCATCATCTCGATGTTCACCAATTCTTCGGTCATGCCCGAGAATTCGGCGTCGCGGTCCTGGCGGCCAAGGCCCGAGAACATCAGCTCTTCGTTGGTGTATTCATGGTTCACGACCATGAGCTGACGGTTCTGATTCTCAGGCTCATCCGGGTGCGGGACAGTGCCGACATAGTCGTTGTTGTAGCCGAACTGCATGGCCTGCGCTTCCGGCGACTGGTTGGCCGGGTCGAAGTCCGGCGCGCCGGACACGACCGGGTCGCCCCAGCGAATCAGCACGTCGGCGTCGAAACCATCAGCCACCGCATGGTCGGCCTGCACACCGGCGCCCAATTCCGGGAAGTCGAAGCTGGAGGTGGCGGCCTTGGCCTGACCGGCAGCAAAGGCCAGGGGCGACACCGTCGCCGCCATCGCCGTGAAGCCCAGCGCACCCTTCATAAGGTCGCGACGGCCCATGCGGGCCGCGATCACGTCGCCGATGGTCGGCGCGTCCACGGCGTGGGCGGGCGTATCCTCGGCGGCATCCGCCTTCTGGGACCGCGTGATCGGGTCGAAGATGGTGAATTTCATCCTGTTGGCTCCTGGTTAGTAGCTTTTGTGTGGCGGCTGTATTGCGGAGATTTGCGACAGAACGGTTACAGCCATCGGCCCAAATCGTCGCGCCCCCAACCGCAAGGTTCAGGGGCGCCATTGAAAGGTCAAGCAGGTCTGACCAAAGGGCGATAGATCGGCGGTCTGCGCCCCTGTGGACTGCGCGAAAAAGAAGCGTGGACCCAACGGAAACAGCAAATTTCGCAATTTGTTAACAGGCGTGACGAGACATTAAGATATACGTGCTAGGATAACTATCATGGCACGTCACACCGCCCATATCAGCCCATCCGCCGGCCGCCCCTATGATCGGGCGGAACTGCTAAGCGATGCGGTGATCCACCTGATGGGCTTGGGTCTTGCCGTCTTCTCCGTTCCGGTTCTGATCACCCTGACGGCCGTCTGGCGCGGGGATGCCGCGGGGATCGTCGGTGTTTCGATCTATGGGGTCACCTTGATCGTGATGCTGTCCGCCTCACTGGCCTATAATCACGTCTACCGCGAAGACCTGTCCGATACGCTGCGCAAGCTGGACATGTCGGCGATCTATCTGAAGATCGCAGGCACCGTGACGCCGTTCGCCCTTTTGTCCGGGACTGGCGCGATCTTCCTGGCTGCCATGTGGACGGTCGCCGTCCTGGCCACCGCGACCGTCTTCCTGCGCAAGCGCCGATCCAGCGGTCTATCGGTCGGGATCGGTCTGGGCATGGGTTGGGCCGTGCTCTTTGGCGGGGGCGAGGTGATCGCTTCGACGTCGTGGCCGGTCTTTGGTCTGATGATCGCAGGCGGCGTGCTCTACTCGCTCGGGACACCTTTTCTGTTGCTGCACCGTCTGCGATTCCACAACGCGATCTGGCATGCCTTCGTCGTATTGGCATCCGGCGTGTTCTTCGTTGCCATCACCTGGCACCTGATTTCGACGGCGATGATCTAGCCCAAGCCCTCGCGCACGCGGTCCAGCGTCTGTCGCAGCATGTCCGTTTCCAGGTCGCCCAGCGTGCGGCGAACACGTCCGTCCAGATCGCGCTTGATTGCAACCAGATCGCGCATCATCGCCTCGCCCCGTTCGGTCAAGACAACCAGGCGTGCCCGTCCATCCCGCGGATCGGGCCGCATCTCCAGATAGCCCCTGCGAACCAGCCGCTGTACCTGTTCCTGCGCAGCCTGCTTCGTGATCCTGCGGGACTTCGCGATTTCGGTCGAGCGGACGCCGTCCGGCCCCACATGGACCAGCACATCGCCATCCGCCGTCGTGACGTCCTCATACCCCGCAGCGACCAGAGCGGCAAACATCGCCTCCTCAAAGGCCCGAAACGCCTGCCACAATTCGACGCCGATATGGTCGATGGCCATCGCCGCTTTGGTGTCGTTCTGGGTCATCGAGTGTGCGTAGCGCAAATTTCCCGATGAAACAATGGTCATGCCGCTTGACCAAATTCGGGCGAGCAAGTAGTCAGGCCACATGACCAAATGGAGGACGTCATGAAAGGACTGACCATGGTAACGATGATGGGCGCGCTGACGGCCGCTGCCGCGACGGCGGAAACCGTCTTGGACGAGGCACGCCTGGATGGCCTGCTGACCGGCAACACGGTCTACATCACGGTGCCACCGGGTGGCCCCGGCGGCGACGCAGGCGGCCTCGCCCCATTCTGGTACGGCGGCGACGGGTCGGCGGCCGTGAAGTTGCCCGTCGGCACCACGTTGGTGGGCACGTGGCGTATCGAAGGCGATCACTACTGCGCGGATTGGCAGAACGGTCCGCAGAACTCCTGCTCGCGCTTGGTGAAAGACGGCGCTACCATCCGCTTTTTCGACGCAACCAGCGGCGAACCGCGCGGCGCCATCGACCATATCCGACCGGGCAATCCCGAAGGATTGTAGACTGCCCATTGCCGGCGACCGCCACGTCGCCGGCCCCCAAATCGCGACTCCCCCGTGGTGCCGCCGGTCCGTTCATGGCATGGGAGAGCCACGCATTCTGGGGGATTTCCGCCATGGCATTCGGCAAGGGCCATCACCTGCACCTGATCGACGGATCGGCCTTCATCTTCCGCGCCTTCCACGCCCTGCCGCCGCTCACCCGTAAGTCGGACGGGCTACCGATCGGCGCCGTCTCGGGCTTCTGCAACATGCTGGACAAGTACGTGGTCGGGAACACCGGGGCGGACGCGGCGACCCATGTGGCGGTGATCTTCGACAAGGGTTCGATCACGTTCCGCAACGATCTGTATGACCAATACAAAGCCAACCGGTCCGAGATGCCCGAGGACCTGCGCCCCCAGATCCCGCTGACCCGCGAAGCCACCATCGCCTTCAACATCGCCTGCGAAGAGATGGAGGGATGGGAGGCCGACGACATCATCGCCACTCTGTCCTGTCAGGCGCGCGATGCCGGGGGCCGCGTGACTATCGTCAGCTCCGACAAGGACCTGATGCAGTTGGTGGGCGACGGGGTCGAGATGCTGGACCCGATGAAGAACGTGCGTATCGACGTGGATGGCGTGCGCGACAAGTTCGGCGTCGACCCGGACCGCGTGGTCGACGTCCAAGCCCTGGCGGGCGACAGCGTCGACAACGTCCCGGGCGCACCGGGGATCGGGATCAAGACGGCCTCGCAATTGATCGAAGAATACGGCTCGCTGGAGGAGCTTCTGGACCGCGCCGAGGAGGTCAAGCAGCCCAAGCGGCGGCAGACGCTGATCGACCACCGTGCCCAGATCGAATTGTCCAAGAAGCTGGTGCAACTCGATTGCGAGACGCCCCTGACCTTCACGCTCGACGATCTGGAATTGCAGGATACCGATCCGGATCGCCTGTTTGAGTTCCTCAACCGCATGGAATTCCGCACGCTGACCCGCAAGATCGCCGAACGCTTCGACCGCGACATGCCCGCCCTGCCGGAGGCGGCCCCCGCCCCGGACGCGCCCGAGATGCCGGAAGACGCGCCCATCGACCCCGCCGCCTGCGAGGTCGTGCGCGACGAGGCCGTCCTACAGGTCTGGCTCGACCGCATCACAGAAGCGGGCGTGGTCGCCGTCGATACCGAGACGACGTCGCTGGATGAGATGCAGGCCGATCTGGTCGGCGTGTCGCTGGCCACTGAACCCGGCACCGCCTGCTACGTCCCGCTGGGCCACCGCTCCGGCGGCGGCGATCTGTTCGACACGGACGCCCTGGCCGAGGGCCAGATGCCCATGGACCGCGCGCTAATCCTGCTGAAGCCGATGCTGGAGGATCCGGCGATCCTCAAGATCGGCCAAAACATGAAATACGACTGGAAGATCTTCGCGCGCCTGAACATCCACGTCGCCCCTATCGACGACACCATGCTCCTCTCCTACGCCCAGCATGGCGGCCTCCACGGCCACGGCATGGACACGCTGGCCGACCGCTACCTCAACCACCAGCCGATCCCGATCAAGGAACTGATCGGCTCCGGCAAGTCCCAGATCACCTTCGACAAGGTCGCCATCGACAAGGCCGCGCCCTACGCCGCCGAGGATGCCGACGTCACCCTGCGGCTCTGGCGGCTGTTCAAGCCGCGCCTGCACATAGCCAAGGTCACCAAGGTCTACGAAAACCTCGAACGTCCCCTCGTCCCCGTCCTCGCCCGAATGGAGATGGCGGGCGTCAAGGTCGACCGCGACGTTCTTAGCCGCATGTCCGGCGCCTTCGCCCAGAAAATGGCGGGCCTGGAGGAGGAGATCCATGCCAAGGCCGGACGCCCCTTCAACGTCGGCTCGCCCAAGCAGCTGGGCGAGATCCTCTTCGACGAGATCGGCCTGCCCGGCGGCAAGAAGACCAAGACCGGCGCCTATCAGACTGGGGCCGACGTCCTGGAAGACCTGGCCACCGAACACGAACTGCCCCGCCTGATCCTGGATTGGCGCCAGATCTCCAAGCTGAAATCCACCTATACGGACAGCCTGCAGGAGCATATCAATCCCGAGACGGGCCGCGTCCACACGTCCTATTCCATCGCCGGCGCCAATACCGGCCGCCTGGCCTCGACCGACCCGAACCTGCAGAACATCCCGATCCGCACCGAAGAGGGCCGCCGCATCCGCGAAGCCTTCGTCGCGCCTGAGGGCCGCGTCCTGGTGGCGCTGGATTACAGCCAGATCGAACTGCGCATCCTGGCCCATATCGCCGGGATCGACGCGCTGAAGCAGGCCTTCAAGGAAGGCCAGGA
>JBCCCB010000061.1:0-15707 GCA_039033775.1 Pseudomonadota bacterium
GCGCGTTAAGGTTAATGCGCACGGCACGCGCGTCCCGGAGGCAGTGTTGCACTGTTGGTGCCGGTCGCGTCGGTCGCGGGCCCCGCGGCGGACTGCGCCAAGGGTGACGATGCTCGAACACGAAACCCAGATTAAGGTTAATCCGGGCGGCGTCTCATCACTGGTCCTCAAATACGCAAATCCCGAAGGTCCGGCTGGGGAGAGAGGTTGGATCGGGCCGGCGCGGCGGGCCGGTTCATGGTTCACGCTCGGGCAGCGGGGTGCCGGTGACGGAGGTTTCTTCGGCGATGGGGAATCGTCCGGCGTCGATGAGGCGCCGGGCCTGCCTTTGCGCATTGGGAACGGCAGCGCAGTTTTCGGGGCGGTCCGTTTTTTGGCGGCGGCGGTCGAGAGGTGGGGCGGCGCGGCAGACCGGTTCGACGGCCCGGATCCCGGAGCGTCCGGTGGAGATTTGGCGATCGCGTCGGTCAGACCTCGGACCCCGCGGCCAGGCGCAGGGCCGGGCGGCGCAGGGTCTCGGTGCCCGTGATCGTGGCGGGCGCGCCGCCCAGGGTGACGATGCGGTCGGCAAGGCGGGTCGCCTCGTCCCGGGCATGGGTCACGAGCAGGAGCGCGGCGCCGGAGGTGTCGCGGAAATCGGCGACCAGGTCCATCATCTCGCGTGCGAGCATCGCGTCCAGGGACACGAAGGGTTCGTCCAGCAGCAATAAATCCGGGTCGGCCGCAAAAGCACGCGCGAGAGACAGGCGGCGCTGCTGGCCCAGGGATAGCTGGCCGGGCACGTCGGCCTCGCGGCCCGCCAGGCCGACCCGCGCGAGCGCGCGGCGGGCCGCATCGGGGGCGGCAGCCGATGGCAGAGTGACATTGGCCAGGACACTGCGCCACGGCAGGAGCGTGGGTTCCTGAAAGACGAAGGCCAGGCGGGACGGTGCGTCGATCCGGCCCGTATAGGCGCCGCCCAGCCCCGCCACCGCGCGCAGCAGGGACGTCTTGCCCACGCCGGACGGGCCGACCAGGGCGACCGTCTCGCGCGGGCCGATCCGCAGCGAGATCGGGCCCAGCACGGCGGTCGCGCCCCGGTTGAGCCCCGTGATCTCGACGGAGAGGACCGGCGGCATCGCCCTAGCTGCCGGGGGTGTGGAACGTGCCGTCGGGCAGGGTGGTGGCATCGCCGATCAGTTCCGCGCCGCCCAGGCGGGCCATCAATTCCAGCATGCGGCCGGCGGCGTCTTCGTCGACGGGGCCCGGCGCGGGGATGCCGGCGCGGAAGCCCGCCTTCAGGGCCTCGAACTGGGCGTCGTCGGCTGCGCGCATGTCGGGCCGCAGGCGGTCCCATTCGGCCTCGTCGCTGGCCAGCATGTCCTTGGCCGCGCGGCTGGCGGCGGCCAGGCCGTCGACCAGGTCGGGATTGTCGCGCAGCATCTGGCCCGTCACGACATAGCCCAGAAGGGGCGTGTTCGGGTCGAGGCCCAGGGCTTCGGCCGCGTCGGAGATGTCGACGAGCTTGCGCATGCCGCCCGCCTCCATCTTGGCCATGAAGTGCCAGTAATTGATGGCGGCGTCGGTTTCACCCTGCAGCGCGGTCTTGAAGATCAGCGGCGGGGCGCCGAAGACCTGCTCGGTCTCGGCGGCCAGATCCATGTCCATCGTTTCGGCGGCATAGGCCTGGAGGATCAGCCAGGACTTGTCCAAGGGGCCGCCGGCGATGCCGATCTTGCCGCCCGCCAGGTCGGCCAGGCTGTCGACGGGGCTGCCCTCGGGGACCATCACGCCGCCCACGGCGCGGGAATAGGGGAGGAAGACGTAATCCTTGCCCGCCGCCCGCTGGCGCGCGACCCAGAGCCAGTCGGAGACGATGACATCCGCCTCGCCGCCCTGGAAGGCGGTGCGGGCGGCGGCGCCGCCGGCCATGCCCTGGACGTCCAGGGTGAAGCCGTTCGCGGCGTCGAGGCCGTGGTGGCGGATCGTGTTCAGCTCCCAATTGACGGTGCCGTATTCCAGCACGGCGGCGCGAAGCGTGGGCAGGTCCGCGAGCGCGGCCCCGGCCCAGAGGGTGCAGGCCGCGGCGATGGCGGTGATCTTCGAGATGCGGGTCATAATCGTCCTCCCAAACGTCGAGGGCATCGTAGCAAGGGAGGTGGAGAAGGGCAGTACGACCAAAGGGCAGTGGGTGGGCCGATGCTGCCGGGGTTGGGGCGGGTTTACGCCAGGGGCGTGCCGGTCCGGGACCTGGCCGAGCGGGTCTATGCCGGACTTACCCAACTCGGTAATCTGGCCCGCGCCACGGTTCTGCGCGACGGCGGCGACGGATTGGCCGAGGCGCGGGCGGTCGGGCACTATAGCGCCGGGCCCGGTGAGAGATGTGCCCGGCAGGGAAGGGTCCGGCGGAGCCCCGCTTCATGGACAAATCCATCGGGGGCCAAGCGCCCGGTCGGCCGGTCCATGTTGGCGGCGCGGCGGCGCCGATCGCCGTGACCGTCAGGCCGCGCCGATCGCCCGCAGATCGTAGGGGGTCGTCTGGTAGATCTGGTTGATCCAATTCCCGTAGAGAAGATGCCCATGGCTGCGCCAGCGATTCTGGGGCGGGCGGGACGGATCGTCGTCGGGGTAGTAGTTGCCGGGAATGTTGATCGGCGTGCCGTTGGCCACGTCGCGTTCGTATTCCAGGCGCAGCGTCTCGGTGTCGTATTCGAAATGGTTCATGATCGTCAGCGTCCGGTGGGCCGAATCCTCGATCAGGCAGGGGCCGGTGTCGTCGCTGCCCAGCAGGACCTGCATGCCCGCCGCCTCTACCTCGTCGCGCTTGAGTTCGGTCCAGCGGGAGACGGGGATCACGCAATCGTCCGAGAAGCCGCGCAGATAGGGCGAGGCGGGCGCCTCGTTCCGGACCCGGAAGCAGCCGAAGGACTTTTGCGGCAGGTCGTGTTTCGGGACGCCGTGGAAGTGCCAGGCCATGGCCATCCCGCCCCAGCAGATGCCGAAGGTGGAATGGACGTTGGTCTGGGTCCAGTCCATGACCTCGCGCAGCTCATCCCAATAGGTGACGTCTTCGGAGGGCAGGTGCTCGATGGGCGAGCCGGTGATGATGAGGCCGTCGAACTTCTGCCCCTTCACCTGCTGGAACGAGCGGTAGAAGGCCGACATGTGCGCGGCGGGGGTGTTCTTCGACTGATGCTCGGTCATGCGGATGAGGGTCAGGTCGATCTGCAACGGCGTGGCGCCGATGAGACGGGCGAATTGCGTCTCGGTCGCGATCTTCATGGGCATCAGGTTCAGAAGGCCGATGCGCAGGGGGCGGATGTCCTGGCGCGTGGCCTCGTCGGCGCCCATGACCATGACGCCTTCGTCCGACAGGATCTCGAAGGCGGGCAGGTCGTGGGGCAGGGTGATGGGCATGCTGGTCTCCGGCGGGCTCGGAGCCGTCAGTTATGACGCGGTGCGGCGCTTGCCAATGGCCTCGGCGACCATGGCGATCACGTCGGTGGCATCCCGCGCTTGGGCCACGTCCTTGGACGAGACCGAGACGCCCCAGCGGGCCATCTTGGCGTAACGGGGTTCGCGGGCATGGATCGCGGCGGCGTAGATGGCGCGCATGAAGGCGTCGGGGTCGACATCGTCGCCGCCTTCCGCGGCCCAGCGGGCGGCCAGGAAATCGGGCCGGAAGCACAACGGTTTCGGGTCGCGGGCGAAACGGTCGATCAGGGTCTGGGTGTGGGACGGGTCGCCTTCGATCCAGACGGGCAGGGTGTGGGCCGCGAGCGTGGCCATGATCTCGTCGTCGGGATTGTCGGGGTCCACCGCCTCGACGATGGAGCCGCCGGTGTCGCAGACGAAGTTGCCGTAGCCGTAGATGTCGCGGGCCCGGTCGATGAAGAACGGCGTGTCGAGGAGCGCGTTGAGCTCGGCGCGTTCGTGCTGGGATTGGCGGAGGCTGTATTCCTGGAAGCTGAGCCCGCCCTTGGCCGGATCGCCGGGCTTGCCCAGATAGTTCGAGAGCGGCGTCAGGTTCTCGAACGTGATGTTCGAGCCGATATAGATGCTGTCGGATTTCAGCAGGCGCGCCAGGTGCGGCACCGTCATGGCGTGGCGCTTCAGGTCGTCGGCGATGAATTCGCCCATATAGGCGGTGCCGATGCGGTAATCGATCGAGTAGTGGAACCAATCGCCGCGCGCGCGCAGTATCTGGGACAGATGCGTTTTGCCCAGGCCCGACATGCCGAACAGGGTGATGCGTTTGTCGGGTGCGTCGCGGAAGGCCTGGGGGGTGTCGTAGATCATGGGCTCCGCGTAGCGGCCCGGCCGAGCGCGCGCAACAGGCGGCCATCGAGGATCGCGAGGCCGAGGGCCAGGAGGGCGAAGCCGGCATAGACGTTGGGTGACAGCGCCTCGTCGCGGATCCAGACGCCGAGCAGGATGGCGACGGGCGGGATCAGCAGAGTGACGAGCATCAGGTTGCCCGAGCCCGCCATGGCCAGGACCCGGAAGTAGAGGAGGTAGGCGAAGGCCGTGGCGACGATGGCGTAGTAGAGGATGGCGATCCAGGTATCCGGCTGGCTGGGGAGGACGGGGCCGTCGATCAAGAGGGCGGCGGGGATCATGATCAGTGACGAGCCGGTGAGCATGCCCGCGGCCTGGACCTGGGGGGCGAGGCCCGCGAGGCGCGTCTTGGCCCAGACGCCGGCTAGCGCATAGCTGACGGTCCCGGCGACGATGGCCAGTTGCGCGGCCGAGCGGATGTCGAAGCTGGCCAGGTTTTCCAGGCCGATGGCGGTGGTGACGCCCAGGAAGCCGATGGCGACACCGGCGGCGCGGCGGGCGGTCAGGCGTTCGTCGGCCAGGAAGATCGCGGCGGCCACGACGCCGAAGATGGCGGTGCCGGCGTTCAAGATGGAGGTCAGACCAGTCTCGATATGAAGCTGGCCCCAGGCCATCAGCGAGAAGGGGATGACGTTGTTGAGAAGCCCCATCCCAAAAAGCGCGGCCCAGAGGCGCGGGTTACGCGGCAGCGGCAGGCGGCGGGCCAGGACATAGGCCCAGAGGACCAGGGCGGCGAGACCGACACGGTAGGCGACAGAGGTGACGAAGGGGATTTCGTCCAGTGCGGTGCGGATCGCGAGGAAGCTGGCGCCCCAGATCAGGCCGAGGAGCAGGAGTTCGGTCCAGGCGCGGGCAGAAGGGGAGGCGGGTGTCATGGCGCCCGGGCTACGCCGGGCCGTGGGGCACCGCCACCCGGAAGATGCGCAAACGCCCCGCGCCGGGGGCGCGAGGCGTTTCGATGCTGACCGGGATGGCGGTCTTTAGAAGCGGTAGCCGATCGACAGACCGGCCGCGACGGCATCGTTGTCGTCGAAATCGGCCAGCGAGACACCGGCCACCGTCGGATTGGCGGAGATGAATCGGGTGTAGTTGATGCCGCCCGACACTTTCAGCGCCTGGGTCACCTGATAGGATCCCCCGACCGTGATGCCGTAGCGGCCGTTGATGGGCGCCAGCGGCGAGACGTTGTCGTCGGGGCCGGTATCGCTGAAGTTCAGGGTGACGGATCCGGCGATGCGGTCGGTGAATTGACGGCCGACGCCCAGCGTGTAGTCCCGGACTGGGTCGATGGACACGAGGCTGGTGCTGGGCGGGGTGATGCCCTCGAATTCCGGGGGGCGGACCGACAGGGCCGAGTAATCGGCGAAGCGGAACGACGCGAAAAGCAGCGTGCCTTCGGCGATGCCCGTCTGGAACGAGATGTTCACGGCCTGGGGCGTGTCGATCTCGAAATCGTTGCCGTCCACCAGCGAGAAGCCCGGAGGCGCGCCGGGCAGGGTTTCGTCGGCGGTCAGCTTGTGCTCGATCTCGGAGAAGTAGGTGGCGGCGATCCGGAACGCGATCTCGGGGATTTCGTAGGCGACGCCCACCTGGAAGCCGGCCGCGGTATCGCCGTCATAGATGCCCGAATAGCCGTTGAGCGGGCCATAGCCCAAACCGCTGAGGCTGACGGCGGCATTCAATTGCTGAATGCGGAAGCCGCCATGGGCGCTGACGCGGTCGTTGAACTGCCACCGCGCCAAGCCGGTATAGGCGATGGAATCGAGGAACGCCTGGGTGCCGCCCAGAAGAATACTGCCGCCATCGACGGCCAGGGGATATTCGATATCCGCGCCGTAGGGCTGGTCGACGATCAGCGCCAGCGACAGCTTGTCGGTCACCTGGTGCTTATAGCCGATGCTGCCCTGGAAGTAATTGTCGGCCACATCGCCCGACGAGGTACCGGTTCCCAGGAAGTCGCTGCCGCTGATGTCGGGCGCGACGTAGCCCGCGTTCAGCTCCAGGTAATTCCCTTCCTCGAAGATGATGTCGATATTCTGGCTGGACCGATCCAGCGCGCCGGCATGGGCGGCGGCCGATCCCGCGATCGTGGCGACGACGGCCAGCGTAAAACGTGTCATGTGTTGTCCCTCTTCCCTCTGGGGGCGCCAATGTTCGGCGAACGCCTCGCCCTGGATTGCCGGCTTCCCTCCGACCTAGCAGCGCGATGTGGACAGGAGCGTTGGTTTAGGCGCGCGCTTGCGTCAAATCGGACCTCACGTCAGAGTGATTTGGGCCCGATTTTCGCCCCGAAACGGTGGCAAAGTGGCAACAAACGGGCCGGATTGTGGCGAAATGGGTCAGGCCGGACGCCGGGTGGCCAGCAGGAGATTCGCCCAGGCCGCGCCGAAGACGATGGCCCCGCCAAGCAGGACCCACGGGTCCATCGGTTCGGCATAGGCCAGCGCGCCGATCACCGCGATCAGCGGCAGGCGCAGGAAGTCGACGGGCATGACGACCGAGGCCTCGGCCAGGGACAGCGCGTTGGTCAGGCACCAATGGGCGCAGAGCCCGGCCAGGCCGATCAGGATCAGCCAGGGGGCCGTCGTCGCGTCCGGGCGGGCGATATCGCCGTCGATGCCCGCGCAGACGATGCCGAAGATCAGTTGCAGCACCGTGAGCCAGAAGAGGATGCCGATGACGGTTTCGTCGCGGGTCAGCTTGCGGGTCAGAAGGTTCGTCAGCGCGAAGAAGAACGCGGCGAGGCCCGCCCAGATCAGGCCCACCGAAAGGCTGCCGGAAAAGGGTTGCGCGACGACCAGGACGCCGACGAAGCCGATGGCGGCGATGGCGTATTGGACCCGGCGCACCCGTTCGCCCAGGATCAGGGGCGCCAGCAGCAAGACCCAGAGCGGCGAGGTGAATTCCAAAGCGAAGACCTGGGCCAGGGGGGCCAGGGTGATGGCCAGGAACCAGAGGTTCTGGCCGGTGAAATGGGCGATGTTCCGGAAGGTCTGAAGCGGCAGGTTGCGGGTGGTCACCGTGCCAAGGCGGCCGGTGGCCAGGCCCACGGCCAGGACGATCACCACGCCGACGCAGGACCGGTAGAGCATGATCTCGAACGTATCGAGCTGGAGCGAGACGGCACGGCCCGCCACCGCCATGGAGGTGAAGGACGCGATGGCGCCGACCATCCAGGCGGCGCCCCGCAGATTGTCGGAGATCACCGGGGTTAGCTTTCGGGCGAGGGCTCTTGGTAGACGCCCTGCTCCTTGAGGGCGTCGACGACTTCGGCGGGCATGTAGGTCTCGTCGTGGCGGGCCAGGATCTCGGTCGCCTCGAAATGGGTGCCGGTCCAGGTGCCGGTTCCGACCATGCCTTCGCCCTCGCCGAAGAGGTCGGGCAGGACGCCGGTAAAGGCCACGGGCACGGATTGGTTGCGGTCGGTGACGTTGAAGCGGACTTCGGTGCCTTCGCCGCGCACCAGCGTGCCCTCCTCGACCAGGCCGCCGATGCGGAAGACCTCGGTCGGGGGCGGCGGGGCTTCGACAAGCTGCGTGGGCGAGCGGAAGAAGTTGATGCCGTCCCGGAAGCCGTATCCGATCAGGGCCGCCGACCCGGCGAGCGCGATAGCGGCCAGGGCGATGACCTGGATGCGGCGGGTCTTCTTGAGCGATCTCATATGGCGGCCTCGAACCGTAGGGGGCGGCGCAGGAATTGCGTGGCCCGGTCTGAGACGCGGTCGGGATCGCCGGTTGTCAGCATGCGTGCGGTCCCCCCCGCGGCCATATCGGGCCGTTTGGCAAGATAATGGGCCAGGCTCTCGGCGACAATATCCGCCTGGGAGAAGACGCGAACATCTGGGCCGAGCGCGTCCTGGAAAGCATCTTGGACCAGGGGGTAATGGGTGCAGCCCAGCACGGCGGCCTGGGGCTCGGGCATCTTGCGTTTGAGCGCGTCCACATGGGAGCGGACGAGCGCTTCGGCCAGGATCATGTCGCCATCTTCGATCGCGTCGACCAGGCCGCCGCAGGCCTGGGCCTCCACGTCGACGCCCACGGCGCGGTAGGCCAATTCGCGCTGGAAGGCGCGGCTGGCGACGGTGGCGGGCGTGGCGAACAGGGCGACTTGGCTGACGGCCACCTCGCGCGGGGGGGAATTGTCGCCCCAATCCCGTTCCGTCAGCGCTTCGATCAGGGGGACGAAGACGCCCAGGACGCTCTTGCCGTCGGGCACCCCGGCTTCCTGCATGCGGCGGAGCGCGGCGGCCGAGGCGGTGTTGCAGGCCAGGATGACGAGGTCGTTGTCTTGCCACATGGCGGTGACGGCCTTGACGGTCAGGGCGTGGACGTCGTCGGCGGTGCGCACGCCATAGGGGGCGTTGGCGTTGTCGCCGTAATAGCTGAAGGCGACGTCCGGCAGGCGTTTCGACACCGCGTCCCAGACAGTCAGCCCGCCCAGGCCGCTGTCGAAGATGCCGACGCTCACGTGCAGCCCGCCTTCTGCGTGTCCCAGTCGAAGCCCAGATCGTCGCCATCCTCGCCCGCGGCATAGGTGCGGGCGCGCAGGAACGACATCAGTTCCGCCTGGTTGCCGGGATGGGCCGCGATCTCTGCCGGTGGGATCGGCTGACCGACGGACAGGCGGACGGGGCGGTCGGTGCGCGACTTGAATTCGCGCACCAGTAAGCCGACGCGCAGCGTCTCGTGCAAGTGGCTGGCCAGGTGAAACAGGCGGCTGTTGGCGCCTTCGAAATGGACGGGCACGACGGTGGCGCCCGATTGCCGGATCAGCTTGGCCGAGAAGCCGCGCCAATAGGGATCCTTGGCCCGTCCGAAGGGCTTGACGGGGGTCGAGACCGCGCCGCCCGGGAAGACGCCGATGATGCCGCCTTGCCGCAGATAGGCCAGTGCGTCGCGGCGCATGGCCAGATTGGTTTCCTGCGCGGCCCGGGTGTCGTCGAAGGACACGGGCAGGATGACGTCCGCCAGGTCGGGCGCGCGGACGAAGACGTCGTTGGCGATGACCTTGAAGCCGAGCCCTTCGGCCGGACCGCCGCGCCGGGCGCGCGACAGCAGCAGCGACAGGACCAGGCCGTCGAGGATGCCGTAAGGGTGGTTGGCGACGACGACCACCGGTCCTTCGGCGGGAATGAGGTCGAGCGAGCCGCGGACGTAATCGGGCTGCAGCCCGTAGCGGCGGGCCATTTCCTCCCAGAAGATGGCGCCCGAGGCGACGGCATCGTTATAGCCCTTGGCGCGGCGCAGCAGGCCCGGGCGGCCGGTCAGCGTCTCCAATCCACGGATCAGGAAACGGGCCCGCCGTGTGCGTGCCATGTTGGCGTAGGTGATCTCGCGGGCGACATCGCTCTTCATGGCCTGTGCGATACCATTCAAGGGATGATCGCGCTACCGTTCTGAGGGTGGGATCAAAGCGGCCTCGCGTCGCGCGGCCATGTCCATGTCGCCCGCCAGCACGCCGAGTTCGTCCAGGTATTCCGGCAGGCGGCCGGACAGCAGCAGGCCCGGATGCCACGGCAGATCGGCGCGCAGGGCATGGGCGATGGACCACGCGATGGTGGTGCAATTGCCGAAGACGATGTTGTAGAAGCGCGGGCGGGCGGCCAGGTCGTTGGCGTAATCCACATAGGCTTCGAAGAGGGTGGCGCCCTGTTCGGGCGTGATGGTGGTGGGGAAACGCCGGACCTCTTCGCCGCGGGCGGTCACCCGCAGGTCGACCACGTCGGATTCGGGGGCGGCGATGGTGGCCAACTCGAATTGCCGCAGGAAGCCGCCGGGGGCGTTGAAGGATTCGCCGGCCTGGCGCCGGGCCTCGATGGTCCAGGCGATGTCGCTGCCGTCGGCGAATTGGAACGTGACCAGGATATGGGCGATGTCCGGGTGCCCCCAGACCGAGGTGATCAGGTCCACGCGGGTGATCTGCGACAGGTCGTAGCTGCGGGTTTCCCACGCCTCGGTCGCGGTGCCGTCGGGGGCCCATTGGAACATGCGGATATCGGTCAGCGTGGCGATGCCGTCGGTCACGGTGCCCGTGGTCGTGCGGGCCAGGTCGGGGGCCCAGTTGCGGTCGGCGCGGGGGTGCAGGGCGAAGAACCAGGCCAGGTGGATCGCCGCGATCATGGCCAAGCCCATCCAGCCGAAGGGGCGCCCCCAGAGCCACAGGCCGACCGTCCCGACCAGGGCGAGGAGGGTCAGGGCCTGGAGCGGCAGCGCCAGTCCGTCGGGGGCATGCAGGCGCAGGGCATGCCACGCCAGGAAGGCGGTGATGGCGGCCAGCAGCAGCAGCGCGGCGTCGCCGATCAGTTTCAAGACGATCACGGATTCATCCTCGCCCAGCCATCCGACAGCAAAAAGGCGCCCGCTGGGGGGCGCCTTCCGGTTCGCCGTGCGCGACGTCGTTTCAGGTGTTCGCCTTGATGAAGCTGACCGCGTCGCCGAAAGTCTGGATGGATTCGGCGGCGTCGTCCGGGATCTCGATGCCGAACTCCTCCTCGAAGGCCATGACCAGCTCGACCGTGTCGAGCGAGTCGGCGCCGAGATCGTCGATGAACGAAGCGCTTTCCGTCACCTTGTCCTCTTCGACGCCCAGATGTTCGACGACTTTCTTGCGGACGCGGTCCTCGATGTCGCTCATGTCTCTACCTCATTCCGTCGCCCGCGTCGCGGGCTTGTCTCGCATGGTGGTGGCCCCATGCCGGGCCGCCCCTTATGGGCAAAGGGGAATGCCCCCGTCGTTCGTGCGCCGCCCTATATCACGGTGCCCTGGGATGGCAAATCGTTTCCCCGGGGCAAAGCAATGCGCCCCCTCTTGGACGCCAAACCTAGCTGACCCCTTGGGTTCTGCGTATTTATGGACCAGTGGTGAGGGTAAGCCCGCATTAACCTTAACGCGCGTCTAACATCACTGGTCCATGAATACGCAGATCCGACCGATCCACCAAGCGGGCGGTCAGACCATCGCCATGCCGCCATTCACATGCAGCACCGTGCCGGTCACATAGGCGGCTTCGGGCGAGGCGAGGTAGAGTGTGGCCGCCGCGATTTCTTCGGGGGTGCCCATGCGGCCCGCCGGGATCTGGGCGTCGATCTTGGCCTTCTGATCGTCGGTCAGCTTGTCTGTCATGGCCGTGGCGATGAAGCCCGGCGCCACGGCGTTCACCGTGATCCCGCGCGAGGCGACTTCGTAGGCGAGCGATTTGGCCATGCCGACCATCCCGGCCTTGGAGGCGGCGTAATTGCCCTGGCCCGGATTGCCCGTGGTGCCGACGATGGACGAGATATTCACGATCCGGCCCCAGCGGGCCTTCATCATGCCGCGCAGCACGCCTTTCGACAGGCGGAAGGTGGCGGTCAGGTTGACGTCGATCACCGACTGCCATTCGTCTTCCGACATGCGCATGAAGAGGTTGTCGCGGGTGATGCCCGCGTTGTTGACCAGGATGTCGACGGCGCCCATGGCCTCGGCCGCGTGCCTGGGCAGGGCGTTGACGGCATCGGCATCCGAGAGGTTGCAGGGCAGGACATGGGCACGGTCGCCGAGCTCTGCGGCCAGGGCGTTCAGCGGGTCCTCGCGGGTGCCAGACAGGCCGACCGTGGCGCCCGCGTCGTGCAGCGTCCGGGCGATGGCGGCGCCGATGCCCCCGGATGCGCCGGTGACAAGGGCGGACTTGCCTGTAAGATCAAACATCTGCGGGCCTTTCTTAAAGCGATGCGACGGCGTCGGCCACCTGGTCGGGTGTGCCCACGGCGCGGGTGGCGATGGATTTGTCGATGCGGCGGATCATGCCGGACAGGGCCTTGCCCGCGCCGATCTCCCAGATTTCGGTGACGCCGTCGGCGGCCAGCCGCTGGATGCTTTCGCGCCAGCGGACGGCGCCGGTGACCTGATCCACCAGCAGCGACCGGATGTCCGTCGCGTCGGTGACCGGCGCGGCGGTGACGTTGGCGATGAGCGGGACGGTCGGGGCGTCGATCTCGACCCGGTCCAGCGCCTCGGCCATGGCGCGGGCGGCGGGTTCCATCAGGTCGCAGTGGAACGGCGCCGAAACCGGCAGCAGCATGGCGCGCTTGGCGCCCCGATCCTTGGCGATCTGGGTGGCGCGTTCCACCGCGGCGCGATGGCCGGAGAGGACCACCTGGCTCGGGTCATTGTCGTTGGCGGCCTGGCAGACCTGGCCGTCGGCGGCGTCCCGCGCGATGGCGCGGGCGGCATCGAGGTCGAGGCCGAGCAGGGCTGCCATCGCGCCCTCGCCCACGGGAACGGCCGATTGCATGGCCTCGCCCCGGATGCGCAGCAGGCGTGCGGCATCGGCCAGATCGAGCGATCCGGCGGCGACGAGGGCGGAATATTCGCCCAGGGAATGCCCGGCGACGAAGGCGGCGTGATCGGCGACCGACACGCCCTGGGCTTCCAGGGCCCGCAGGGCGGCGATGGAGGTCGCCATCAGGGCGGGTTGGGCGTTGCGGGTCAGCTGCAGCTCGTCCGCGTCGCCGGACCAGATCAGGCCCGACAGATCCTCGCCCAAGGCCGCGTCCACCGCGTCGAAGACCGCGCGCGCCTCGGGCGACGTCTCGGCCAGGTCGCGGCCCATTCCGATGGATTGGGCCCCCTGGCCCGGAAAGACGAATGCGCGGCTCATGGATTTCCCCCCTCAGACGTCGGGCCGGTCTAGACGGGGCGGGTGGACGCTTCAAGTCGGGCGGCGGCCGGCGCTGTCGCGCGCCGCACGGGCCATGTGCGGAACTGGGCATTCAACTTGCGCGGCGACACGCTAGATTGCGGCTGACGTCGAGCGCTTTGAGAGGGCCCGCCATGACCACGATTTCGACCGAGTCCGCTGCCCGCCGGACGGAGGCGACCAACACGACCAGCGCCTATGGCTGGGTCGAACGGGCCTTCCACTGGGCCATCGCGCTGTTGATCCCGACGGCCATCGCCCTGGGTGTGATCGCCTATAACCTGCCATTCGACACCGACGAGGCGCTGGCGCGGAAGGCGACTTTGTTCTCGGCTCACAAGACGGTGGGTCTGGCGATCCTGTTCATCGCGCTGGCCCGGATCGCCTGGGCCCTGTCCCAGCCCCGGCCCCGGCCGTTGCATGGCGGGCTGGAAGGGTTCGCGGCGGCGGTGGTGCATTGGCTGCTCTATGGGTCGCTGATCCTGGTGCCGCTGCTCGGCTGGGCCCATCATGCGACGGCCGAGGGCTTCGCGCCGATCTGGTGGCCGTTCGGGCAGAGCCTGCCGTTCTTGCCGAAGGATCCGGAATTGTCCGGTCTGCTGGCAACGCTGCACATGACCTTCGAGCGGGTGCTGGTGATCGCGCTGGGGCTGCACATTCTGGGCACGCTGAAGCACGTCATCCTCGACAAGGATTCCACCTTCGCCCGGATGTGGCGCGGGACCGATCCCGGGCCGCTATCGGCGGCGCGCTCGCATCTGGTGCCCTTGGCCGTCGCCGTCGGCGTCTGGGCCGTGGCACTGGGCGCCGGCCTCGCCATCGGGCCGAAGCATGGCGGAGCCGCCACAGCCTCCGAGGCCGCGTCGGTGTCGGGCGTGTCGACCTGGGCGGTCGAGGACGGGACGGTCTCGATCTCGGTCAGCCAGCTTGGGCAGCCGGTGACTGGGACCTTCGGGGATTGGCAGGCGGCCATCGACTTCGATGAAGCGCCGCGCGCCGATGGCACGGTGGGAACGGTAGAAGTGTCTGTTTCCACGGGGTCGCTGACGCTGGGCTCGGTGTCGCAGCAGGCCACCTCTTCGGATTTCCTGGCGGCCGAGATGTTCCCGCTGGCCGCCTATACGGCCGTGCTGCGGCCCGAGGGCGAGGCCTATGTGGCCGAGGGCATGTTCGATCTGCGCGGCGTGCAGATCCCCCTTACGCTGCCCTTCGACCTGGTGCTGGACGGGGACCGGGCTGAGATGACGGGCGAGGTCGTGCTCGACCGGCGGGATTTCGGCATCGGCGAAAGCTATCCCGATGAATCGTCGGTGGGCTTCAACGTCACGGTGAATGTCGCCCTGACGGCGACGCGGGTGGCCGAGTAGGACGGTCCCCGTCGCCGAGCGTTCGCTGCGGAGCATCGGGTAAGATCCCGTTAACCCGCAGAGATCATTATTTTTCTCGTTAAGTCTGTGTCAACTGCACCCTACGAATCCAGGGTCCTCAAAAAACTGGGGACCGGACATGAAAACTGTCAGACAGATTGCGGAAGAAATCGTCTCCCGCGAGGGGGGCTATGTGAACGATCCGGACGATCCGGGCGGGGCGACCAATCACGGGGTGACCATCCACACGATGCGGGCGCTGGGTCTGGACCTGGACGGGGACGGCGATGTCGACACGCGCGACGTCCGCGCGCTGACCCGTGGCAAGGCCACGGACATCTTCGTCGATCACTATTTCTACCGGGTGCGCGTGGACCGGCTGCCCGAGATCGTTCAGCCTTCGGTATTCGACATGTATGTCAATGCCGGCGCCAATGCGGTGCGGATCCTGCAACGCCTGCTGGGCCGCATGGGGCAACGGGTCGCCGTGGACGGGGTGATCGGGCCGCAGACGGCGGCCGCCGCCCGGGCGGTTGCCAAGGCGGCGCCCGGTCATTTCGCCGATGCCTACGGGATCGCGCGGCGCGATTATTACTATGCCCTGGCGGATCGGCGCCCCTCGTCCCGGAAATATGCCAAGCGGCGGGACGGCGGCAAAGGCGGCTGGATCCGGCGGGCGGAGGAATTCATCTCGGCCAAGTACCACCTGACGGAGGCCGAGCATCGCGCCCGGATCGCCAGATGGTAGCCCGGGGCATCGAGGCCGTCGCGACGCTTGGGCGCGCGGCCAAGGGCGTGGCAGGCGTGTTCCGCGCGGACGCGACGGCGGGTCAGGCCCTGGAGCATGCCGCCCACCGCGCCGCGTTGGAACAGCTGGGGGGCGAATTCGAGCGCCCGGCGCGGGGTCGATTCGACCGCGTCG
This sequence comes from Pseudomonadota bacterium, assembly GCA_039033775.1. GTDB lineage: Bacteria > Pseudomonadota > Alphaproteobacteria > Rhodobacterales > Rhodobacteraceae > Jannaschia. The sequence goes on from JBCCCB010000061.1 coordinate 15,284, forward strand.
TCGATGGCTTGAACCGCCTGCCACGTCCGTTTCTGGCGTTGGGGACGCTGGGCCTGTTCGTCTACGCCATGGTGGAGCCCCTGGGCTTCGCTGCGCGGATGCAGGGTCTGGCCTATGTGCCCGATCCGCTGTGGTGGCTTCTGGGCGCCATCGTGGGCTTCTATTTCGGCGCGCGCGAGTTGCATTACCGCCGGGTCGAGCCTTCGGCGCCGCGCCCGGAACCGGTGCATTCGGCATGGCATGCCGGCCCGGCGGAGCCCCCGGAGGAGGACTGGCCCACGGAAGAGTCGTCGGACAACGCGGCTCTGTCGGACTGGCGGCGGTCCCGGGGCTGAGCGGCATCTGCGCTCGACCGCAGGTGCACCGCGCGTCGACGCGCGGTGGCGGGCTCACCGGGGAGGGGGGGCGGCCCCCCCCCCCCCCC
>JBCCCB010000062.1:0-15667 GCA_039033775.1 Pseudomonadota bacterium
ATTCCGCTCGCCCAGCTCATCGACGAAGGCGAGTTGCGCGAACAACTCGACCACATCCGCACCCTCTCCCTCGCCCGGGGCGAAAGCACCTGGCTGCGCGGCAACACCTTCTACGGCAAGCGCCAGATGTTCACCCCGGCCTTCATGACCTGGTTCGAAACCCTGCGCCTCCCCCCCTACCACCTGGAGCGCAAAGCCGACCAATACGAACTCACCTTCGAGGGCCCCTGGCCCGAAGTCATGCTCTGGGAAATCCCCGCCCTCGCCGTCATCATGGAACTCCGCTCCCGCGCCGTCCTGAAGGATCTCGGCCGGTTCGAACTCCAGGTCCTCTACGCCCAAGCCATGACCCGCGTCTGGGAAAAGGTCCAAAACCTCAAGCACCTCCCCGACCTCCGCCTCGCCGATTTCGGCACGCGCCGACGCCATTCCTTCCTCTGGCAGGATTGGTGCGTGCAAGCCCTGCGCGAAGGCCTCGGCCCCAACTTCACCGGCACCTCCAACTGCCTCATCGCCAAGAACCGCGACTTGGAGGCCATCGGCACCAACGCCCACGAACTCCCCATGGTCTATGCCGCTTTGGCCCCCGATGACGCCACCCTGGCCCAGGCCCCCTACGACGTCCTCGCCGATTGGCACGAGGAGCATTCGGGCAACCTGCGCATCATCCTGCCCGACACCTACGGGACCGAGGGCTTCCTGGCCCGCGCCCCCGACTGGCTGGCGGGGTGGACCGGCATCCGCATCGACAGCGGCGACCCCGAGGCCGCCGCCGAGACCGCCATCGCCTGGTGGCGCGACCGCGGCGAGGACCCGTCCGAGAAGCTCATCATCTTCTCCGACGGCCTCGACGTGGACGTCATCGCCCACCTCCACGCCCGCTTCTCCTCCCGCGTCCGCGTCTCCTTCGGCTGGGGCACTTTGCTCACCAACGACTTCCGCGACCTGGTCCCGGGCGACGCCCTCGCCCCCTTCTCCCTGGTCTGCAAAGCCATCTCCGCCGACGGCCGCCCCACGGTCAAGCTGTCCGACAATCCCCGCAAGGCCATGGGCCCTGCGGAGGAGGTGGCGCGGTACAAGCGGGTGTTTGGAGTGGGGGAGCAGGTGGCGATGGAGGTGGTTGTCTGAATTGTATATCTCATCTTTGGCAAGAGCGGTAGAAGGCGGAAAGCCGCCCGAGAAGAATTTCAAGTTCGAGCTTTCAGTCGAAAGACTTGTGGTGGAGGGTCATGAGCTTGGCGCGCGTCAGCTCAACGCCGAATTGAAAGATGACCTGCGCCTCGACCTAAGTCTCCACGATAAAGGTTTGGGCCTTTCAGTATTTCAGAGAAAGGATGATGAAGAAACATACTTCACTTTGAATGGAATTAAGATAGCAGCAATTCCCGTCAACATAACTTCGAGCAACGAGGGCGAGCATATTTTTATGGTCCTCCAGACTAGGCCAGTGGCGACAACGTCAACTACATTCACAAAGATGAAGTTGTCGGTTGTCAATGGTCCCGAGCTACATCGAGAGGGTGTGCCACTTTCCTTTTGTGATTCCGATGTTTCTTTCAAATACACTCAGTTTCGTGGACTAAAAGAGTCTTTTAGATCGGCAAGGAGGCTGCCCGCCAACTTCTTTACAGGGTTTCTTGAGGTGACTTTTCGTAATCCGGTCGATTTTGATGACGCTTTTCGAGAGGCTTGCCGATGGGCGCACTTGGCATCCTTTATACGTTCTGGCGATGTTGGCTTGGGTTTTGGCGTTCTAATCGATCTCAACGGAACGATTGTTGGCGAGGTGCTAGAGGCGAACCGAAGCGACCCAACTTCTGGCGCGAGGAACTTTTATGACCTTGTTGTTCAGAACGATTTGCCGGCGCTGTATGGTGGCTTTTTTGAGGTGTCTCGGACGGATGCTGAACTTATCAGAGTCATCAATCGTGTCATCCAGTTCTATCGTTCTTCTTCGGCGATACGTCCGTCAAGTCTTGATATGGCAATTGTCGCCGCCGGGGCGGGATTGGAGGCCGCTGTGCCGTTCATTTTGAAGCGGTATGGTGGGTGGGACAACGATCTTCTGTCGTCTCGTGCGAAGTTTTCTTCCAAACTTCGTGCGGCTTATACGGCTATGGGGGTTCAGGATGATTTCTTGTTGCCGCACCCTGTCTTAGAGGGTCTCTCGAAAGATAAAAACGGAATTGATGGGTTCTCTATAATCTCACTTGTTCGAAATAGAATTGCTCATCCCGAGGAGAAATTCAGATTGGAAGGGATTGGATATTATTCAGTTTGGAACATGCAAATGTGGCTTCTTGAGGTAATTATCTTTTATTTTCTTGGATACCGGGGTCAGATGGCGGACCGCAGAGTGGTTTCGGGCTTTCAGAAGCTTGGTGGTGAAGTGCCGTTGAGGCCTATTCGATAACTCAGGTCGCGTATGGCAATTTGCGCGCGTATATGTACAAACACACCTAGCAAACGTAGTGTCGGTAAGACCCACCACCCCCTCAAACCCGCCCCACATCCATCCGCTGGTGCAGCACCCGCACCACCGTCACGGCCTCGTCGTCCTCGCGAAAGAACACCACATGCTGCCCCACTAGAGCGCGGCGCATTCTCGATCGAATGCCATCGACCTTTTGCGACGCTGTCCGGCCCGAGGCCAGACCCTCGATCCGCTCCTGCATCATCGCGTCATATCGGACCGCTTGGTCGAACCCCCACCGGTCGATCGTATGGTGCCAGATGTCGACGATATCGGCTTCGGCGTCCGGCAGGATGACGACGTTCTTCACGACGCCTGCTCATCCTTCTCCGCCTGACGCGCGTGGTAGGCCTTGATCCGGTCGGCGCGCCATTGATCCCAGTCGATCTGCCGCCCTGGGCCACTTGCCTCCCCCTTTGCGATCTCCGCCCGCAGCCGTTCCAGCTTGGCTTCCTCTTCCTCCAGAAGCCGCAGCCCCGCGCGGATCACGTCGGACGCCGAGCCATAGCGCCCCTCCCTCACCTTCGCGTCGATGAAGCCGCTGAAATGCTCCCCGAGGGAGACGGACGTGTTGCGAGCCATGGGACCCCTCCTGTGCTGTACCAAAAACTGGTACACGAGACGCCCCCTGTCAACCGTAGGGTGGGTGAAACCCACCACGCGCCGGTGGGTTTCACCCACCCTACATCTCCGGCCCCGACCGCAACGCCTTCACCTCCCCCCGCCGCTTCTTCGCCTCCACCCGCTTGCGCTTCTGGTTGCGCGACACCTTCGTCGGCACCCGCCGCTTGGGGCGAACGCAGGCCGCGCGCACCAGGGCCGCCAGCCGGTCCCGGGCGATCTCACGGTTGCGGGCCTGGTTGCGCTCCTCGGAGACCTGGATCACCAGCGCCCCATCCTTCGTCCAGCGCCGCCCCGCCAGCCGCTTCAGCCGCGCCTTCACGGGTCCCGGCAGCGACGGCGACCGCTCCGCCTCGAAGCGCAGCTCCACCGCGCTCGCCACCTTGTTGACGTTCTGCCCGCCGGGACCGGACGCGCGCACGAATTGCTCCGTGATCTCCCAATCCTGGAGCGTGATCTCGGGGGTGACGGTCAGGGGCATGGGCAGAGCGGTTAAGATCGGGTGAGCGAAAGCGTGCGAACGTGCGTTCGCACGGGGGGTGTACGCCGGGTGTACCGGGGGCGCCCCCCCGGTGGCCAGATACGAAAGAAGGCCGCCCCTCGACACGGGGACGGCCTTCCGAAAGTTCAGGAGGTGGGGTCGGTTAGAGTGACCTCAACCTGTTGAAACACTTGGATAAAGGCTGCTTTACCCGCGCACCTCAACGATTGTCCCGACGCACTTCTCCAATACCTTTCTAGACACTGGATCACCTCCTTTCGTTGATTGCCGATAAGGTGACTCTGGCGCGTATTTCGTATCGGTCAACCCCCTTTACGCAACCACTTGTGCCAATTTCACCGTAATGACACGGAACGGCACCAAGGCCAGCAACGCCACGCCGATCTTCACCCCCCAATCGGCAAGCGCCAGCCCAACCCAAAGCGGGCCCACGGCCGTCGCCTCCTGCGCCCAGGATACGTCGCCCCAAGCCGTTGGAAAGGCGAGGAAACCGGCGAAGGCGATGGTGAAGAACAGCGCGGTATCGACGATGGATCCGATGAATGTTGACACGAGCGGTGCTCTCCACCAAATTCGGTCGCTGATCCGGGAAAACACGGCCAAGTCAATCATCTGCGCCACCAAAAACGCCGTCCCCGAGGCCAAGGCGATGCGGAGCGTCACCAGCGGCCCGAATTCACCCATGATCTGGGTGCCGATCAACGAGCAGAGAAGACCCACGCCAAACCCCGCCAAGATGACTGTCCGGGCTTTGTCGGGGCCCAGCAGCCGGTTGGTCACGTCCGTGACGAGAAAGGCCAAAGGGTACGAGAACGCTCCCCAGGTCAGCCAGCCATCGGCGATGAGGAACTGGACGCCGATATTCGACGCGACGACGATCGCCCCCATGGCGAGGATTGCGTAGATCATTGATAAAGTTCCGTTTTTGACATGGTGGTCGGAGACATGGCCTTGCGGCAGAGCGGCCTGTTAGCCGCCGGCGTCCCATGGCGCAAGCCCATCGGTGCGGAACGCCTCCGGGATCGCGTCCCGCCCCTCCAGGATCAGATCGGCCATCACCTCCGCCACCTTCGGCGCCATCCCGAAGCCGATCTTGAACCCCCCATTGGCGATGTAATGCCCTGATCTCCCTGACCATTCCCCCATAAGCGGCGCCCGGCTCCGCGCCCGTGGCCGTATCCCGGCCCAGCGCGCCAGCACGGGCGCGTCGGCCAAAACGGGCAGGGCGGCGACCGCGCGGGCCAGCAGGTCGTCGCATTGGGCATCAGGGTTGCCGTGCTCGAACTCCCGTTCGGACGTCGAGCCGATGGCGGTGGTGCCGTCGGCATGGGGGATGACATGGAGCCCGTCGACATAGAGCTGCGGCGCGGCGCGGCGGTCGAGGTCCAAGAGGATGGCCTGACCCTTGATGCCAGCGCCCGCAGGGCGGCCTTGGGTGTCGCGCATTTCGGTGAGGCCCTGCCAGCCGGTGGCGTGGAGGATCGCGCCCTCTAAAGGCCCTTCGGAGGCGATGTCTCCGCCCTTGCGACGGATCGCAGCGGCCAGAGCCTCGCAGGCGCGGCGCGGGTGGAGGCGGGCGGAGAGGGTGTCGTGGATCACCTCCGCCGTGCCGGGCGACCAGGCGGGCGGAGTTGGGCGGATCTGCCAGGTTGCCCGACCCTGCCAAAGCGTCGTTGCTTGCTGCGCGCGCGCCTCCGCCAGGGCGCGGGCGGTGGTGTCGGGGATGGGTTGCAGGCGGCCGGTGCGGGCATAGCCGGGATCGCCGCCGCCCGCCTCGGCCACGTCGGCCCACCAGGTCTCGGCCATCAGCAGGCTGTCCAGTTGGAAGGCCTTCTTGGCGTTCCATTGCTCGGGCACATGGGGCGCCAGGGCGCCGACGATGCCGCCGGAAGCACCCGCGCCGACCCCGTGCGGGTCGATCACCCGGACGCGGGCGCCGCGCCGCGCCATGGTCCAGGCGCAGGACAGGCCGAAGGCGCCGGCGCCGAGGATGGTGACATCTGGGCTCATGCAGGCCCTTTCGCATGGGGCGCGTTGGGGCGATAGGGCAGGGCATGGAGATCGAGTGGACAGACGGGGTGCCGGTGGCGACGCGGTTCGGGGACCCGTATTACTCGCTGCAGGACGGACTGGCGGAAACGCGGCATGTGTTCCTGGGCGGGAACGGCCTGCCGGGGCGGTTTCGGGCTGGGTTCCATGTGGCGGAACTGGGCTTCGGGACCGGGCTGAATGCCTTGGTGACGGCGGCGGCGTGGGCGGGACCGGGGCGGCTACTCTATACGGCGTTCGAGGCTTATCCCATGGCACGGGACGACATGGCGCGGGCGCTGGGAGCGTTCCCGGTGGAGGCCGAACGGCTGGTGGATCAATGGCCTGCGGAGCGGATCGAATTGCCAGGGATGGAGATCGCGTTGATCCTTGGAGATGCGCGGGAGACGCTGCCCAATTGGGTCGGCACGGCCGATGCATGGTACCTCGACGGCTTCGCACCGGCGCGGAACCCCGATCTCTGGGGGGCCGAGTTGATGGCGGAGGTCGCGCTGCATACGGCGCCGGACGGGACCTTCGCGACCTATACGGCGGCGGGCCATGTGCGCCGGGCATTGGCGGCGGCGGGCTTTGTCGTGGAGCGGGTGCCGGGCTATGGGCTCAAGCGGCACATGACGCGGGGGCGCCTTTGATGAGCGGCAATGCGCTGGGCATCTGGCTGATGTGCCTGGCGGTGTTCGTCTTCGCCTTGCAGGACGGGTTCTCGCGCCATTTGGTGGCGGAATACAATGTCTGGATGGTGATCACGATCCGCTACTGGTTCTTCGCAATTCTGGCCTTGGGGATCGCGGCGCGGCGGGGGGCGCTTCGGCGGGCCTGGGCCACGCCGCGACCCTGGCTGCAAGCATCCCGCAGTCTGCTGTTCTTGGCCGAGATCTGCATTCTGGTCTCGGCCTTCGTGCTGCTGGGGCTGACGGAAAGCCATGCCATCTTCGCGCTGGCACCGCTGCTGGTGGCCGCGGTCTCGGGTCCGGTCCTGGGCGAGAGGGTCGGGCGGGCCCGATGGATCGCCATCGGGACCGGCTTTGCGGGCGTGCTGATCATCCTGGCGCCGGCGGGCGGTGTGTTCACCCCGCTGGCCCTGTTGCCGCTGATGGCGGCAATCATGTTCGCGCTCTATGCGGTGCTGACGCGGCTGGTGGCGCGAACGGACGATGCATTGACCTCGTTCGTCTGGACGGGCTGCGCGGGCGCGGTTGCGATCACGCCGCTGGGGCTATGGATGTGGGAGCCGATGAGTGCGTCCGACTGGGGCTGGATGCTGGGGCTCTGCGGGCTGGCGGCATTGGGTCAGTGGCTGTTCATCAAGACCTATGAAGCGGCGGAGGCCAGTGTGGTGCAGCCCTTTGCCTATCTGCACCTGGTCTTCGCCGCCGGGATCGGGGTGACGGTCTTCGGCGAGACGCTGCGGCCGAACGTGGCCCTGGGCGCCGCGATCGTGGTCGCGGCGGGGATATTCACGGCCTGGCGGTCGGGGCGGTCTCGTCCGCTCGATTGAGCGTCCTCGACAGGGGTCAGCCGTCGCTCTCGTTCTGGCGCGTGGCGAAGACGCCGGTCGGGGCTAGGTCATCGTAGCCATTGCGCAGCCAGTCGGTCAGTCGGATTTCGCCGACTTCGCCGGTCAGGCGGGCATTGTAGGGCAGCAGGCTTTCGGAGACGCGCATGATGTAGTTGCGGGTTTCCGAGAAATCGACATCCTCGATCCAGTCGACGATGTCGATGTTCGGATCCGAGGGATCGCCCAATTCCCGGAACCACCGGCGCGCCCGCGAGGGCCCGGCATTGTAGGCGGCGGGCACCAGGACGGTGGAGCGACCGAACTCGGCCTCAAGCTCGCCCAGATAGGCGGTGCCGAGACGGGCGTTGAAGAGCGGCTCGCGCGTCAGGCGGGATTGGGCATAGTCCTCGACGCCCAGCAGGCCCGCCATTTCGCGCGCCGTGCCCGGCATCAGCTGCATCAGCCCCAGCGCGCCCGCGCCGGATCGGACGACGGGGTCGAATTCGCTTTCGCGGCGGGCGATGGAGAGGGTCAGCTCGGGCGCCACGGGGCTGGGAAGCTCGGCCAGATCGGTAATGGGAAAATACCCGGCATGGAGTTCATGGCCCGACTGGGCGGCGCGTTTGGCGATCTTCAAGGCCATATGGGGTTCGTCCATGGCCAGCACGCCGTCGATGAGCGTCCCGATCTCGGCCCGGGGAAGGTCTTCGGCCAGGTGGGTCAGGAACCGTTCGGCCAGGTCGCGTTCGCCCATGGCTTGCAGAATACCGCCCGCCTGGAAGACGGAATCGGTCGCCAGGGACGTCTCGGCCAGGGGCGGGAACGTCTCGGTTCCCGCCAGTAGCGGGTCTGCTGGCAATCCCGCCCGCTCGGCGGCGAGCTGGCCGTAAAAGCTGGTCTGGTAGCGGGCGCCTTGCGCATAGGCCGCCGCCGCCGCGTCGGCATCGCCCATCGCCTCGTGCGCGCGGCCCAGCCAGTAGCCCGCGCGCCCCTTGGAGATTGGAGAGCGCACATTCGCGTCGAACCGGCGGAAATGGTCGACGGCGTTGTCGGCCCGGTTCAGGAACCGCAGCGCCACATAGCCGGCCAGCCATTCGTTCGGGGCCACGTCCCGATGACCGTCCGGCAGATGGTGGTTGGCGGCGACGCGGTAGGCCTCGTCATAGCGGCCATCCTGTTTCAACAGGCGCGCCATCCGGGCCCGGTGGGGCGCCCAGGCTTCGGGGGCGCCAAGCGTGTCGGCGCTGTCGTCATAGGCGAAGAGCAGCTCCAGCGCCTCGTCCCCGCGGCCGCGATCCAGTCGCCAGCGGAAGCGTTCATAGGCCAAGCCTTGATGGGCGCGCCAGTCTTCCGGGACGGCTTCAATCAACGCATCAACGCCCGAGCGTCCGTCGCGCAGTGCGATGCGGGCGCGGGCCAGGTCGGCTTCGGGGCCGTCGACCAGGGGCAACATGCGGGTGGCGGAGTCGATGTCGCCGGACCAGGTAAGCGCGTCCAGGCGCGCGGCGTGATAGGGCGCCAGCAGGTCGCCATAGAGTTCCAGGAAGCCGGCATGGGACGCGGCGGGCATGGGCGCCGACAGCCAGGTGTCGATCAGCAGCGTCTCCGCCTCCATGTCGCGCCCGGCGGATTTCAGGGCGATAGCGTAGAGCAGGACACCCTTCGACGTGCGCGGTGGCATGTTCTCGAAGAAGGCCAGCAGGCGGTCGGGCCGGGTGTTGGCCGGGATCGACGCCTCGACCCGGCTGCGCAGCAGGTCCAGGCCCGGCCAATCGGGATTGCGCGCCAGGAAGGTCTCCGCATCCGAGAACGACCCGCCGCCGCCGCGCAGAAGGCGCCACATCACAATGTCGCGTTCGACCTGATTTTCGATCCGATCCATGGCCGCGCGGGCCGCCGGGCCGTCGCGATCGCGCGCATGGGCGAGGCCGACGACCAGGTTCGGATCGGGCGTAACGGCCGCCGCGGGCAGGGCCGCAAACGCCGCCAGGCATGTGATTAGGACGTGTCGGAGCATATCGGATGTCCTCGCTGCGCCGCCTCTGTGGCGGAAGACTTGGGTGTATTTAAGGCGTCACCGCGCGGGTGGAAACCATCGGCTTGCTCGTTCCCGGTGCTGGCGGTAGCTTTCGCTGGATTTTCGCAGCCCCCGGGGGAGGACGCGCCGATGCTGAAGGGATCCATGGTTGCCCTGGTGACGCCTCTGAAAGATGGGGCGGTCGATGTCGAGGCCTTGGACGCGCTGGTCGATTGGCAGATCGAGGAAGGCACGAAGGCGCTGGTGCCCGTGGGCACGACCGGCGAAAGCCCGACGCTGAGCCATGCGGAGCATGACGCCGTGGTCGAACGGGTCGTGACACGGGCCGCGGGCCGCGTGCCGGTGATCGCGGGGGCCGGGTCGAACAACACCGCCGAGGCCCGGCGCCTGACCGAAAGCGCCAAGGCCGCCGGTGCCGACGCCGCGCTGGTTGTCACGCCCTACTACAACAAGCCCACCCAGGCCGGTCTGGCCGCCCATTTCGAGGCGCTGGCCGAGGTCGGGTTGCCGATCATCATCTACAACATTCCCGGCCGGTCGGTCGTGGACATGTCGCCTGCGACCATGGGCGAGTTGGCCAAGCTGCCCGAGATTGTGGGCGTGAAGGACGCGACCGGCGATCTGGCCCGGGTCTCGGCCCAGCGGATCACCTGTGGGCCCGAATTCATCCAATTGTCGGGCGAGGATGCGACCGCCCATGGGTTTAATGCCCAGGGTGGGGTGGGCTGCATCTCGGTCACGTGCAACGTGGCGCCAGGACTCCTGTCGGAGATGCAGGATGCGTGCCTGTCGAACGACTATGCCACGGCGCTCTCGATCCAGGACCGGTTGATGCCCCTGCATCACGCGATCTTCACCGAACCCGGTCTGGCGGGGGCGAAATACGCGCTGTCGCTGCTGGGGCGCTGTTCGGACGAGGTGCGGCTGCCGCTGTTGCCGCCCACGGACGGAACCAAGGCGCGGATCTCGGATGCCATGCGCCATGCCGGTCTGCTGAATTGAGCGAGGGCCTGCCACAGGGCTTGGTCTCTGTGTTATCGGCAGCGAATTTCGTGATCGGAATGGGGGCGTTCCTGGTCATTGGCGCGCTGACGCCGATGGCCCAGGGGCTGGCTTTGACGCCTTCGCAAGCGGGTTGGATCCTGACGGTCTATGCCTTGGCCTATGTGGTGCTGTCTCCGCTGCTGGTCGCCGCGACGGGGCGGCTGGGGCGACGGCGGGTGATGGTCTTGGGGCTGGTCGCCTTCGCGTTGGGGGCGGCCGGATCGGCGGCGGCGCCGTCGCTTGGGTGGCTCTATGCGGCGCGCATCCTGGCTGCGGCGGGCGCCGGAATAACGACGCCCGTTGCGGCGGCTACAGTGGCGGCGTTGGCGCCGCCCGAGGCGCGGGGCAAGATGCTGGCGATGGTCTTCCTGGGGCTGACGATCGCGCAGGTCATGGGCGTGCCCTTCGGCAGCTGGATCGCCTACACCTACGGTTGGCGCACGGCGTTCTTGCTGGTCGCAATCCTGGCGCTTGGGGTCGCGGCAACGGTCTGGGCCCGGGTGCCGCGGGGGCTGACCTTCCAGCCCGTCCGGCTATCCGATCTGGGAAACGTCCTGGCCGATCCGAAACTGATGCTCGCCATCCTGTTTACCGCCACGTTCCTGGGCGCGATCTATATCCCATTCACCTATATGGCGCCCTTGCTGGAAGAAACGATGGGCCTGGGTCGGGATGGCGTGACCATCGCGTTGATGGTGGCAGGCCTGGGCGCTGTAGCGGGGAACCTGGCGGGCGGGGCCTTGGCTGACCGGCTTGGCCCGATCCGGACCCTGATCGTCCTGGCGCTGTCGCAGGTGGCGCTGATGCCGATGCTGTCGTCGTTGCCGCTTCCCCTCGTGCTGCTCTACGCCCTCATCTTCGTTTGGAACGCCTCGGGCTACGGCTTCAACGCCGCGCAGCAATTGCGCCTGGTCGGCAAGGCCGGGGCGCGGGCGCCGGTCGCGCTGTCCTTGCACGCGGCTTCGATCTACCTGGGCGCGGCCATCGGGTCGGCCATCGGGGCTTGGGTGATCGCGGGCCACGGTGTCTGGGCCGTGGGCATCGGCGGCGGTCTCGCGGCGCTGGTCGCGGTGGCGCATCTGCTGACGTCGCATCGGCTGGACAGGGGCGCGGCCCCTGCTTAGGTGCCAGTCATGGCCAAGAAACCCGAAGAGAAGAACTATAAGGTTATCGCCGAGAACCGGCGGGCCCGGTACGACTACGCCATCGAGGACGATCTGGAATGCGGCATCATCCTGGAAGGGTCGGAGGTGAAGTCCCTGCGAGAGGGCGGGGCCAATATCGCCGAGAGCTATGCGACCGTGGACGATGGCGAGTTGTGGTTGGTGAACGGCTATATCGCGCCCTACGCCCAGGCCAAGACCTTCGGGCACGAGGAACGGCGGCGGCGCAAGCTGCTGGTGTCGCGGCGGGAATTGTCCAAGCTGTGGAATGCGTCGGCGCGCGAGGGCTACACGCTGGTGCCGCTGGTGCTGTACTTCAACCATCGCGGCATGGTGAAACTGAAGATCGGGATCGCCAAGGGCAAGAAGACGACCGACAAGCGGGACACCATGGCCAAGCGGGATTGGCAGCGGCAGAAGGCCCGGCTGCTGAAAGAGCACGGCTAGAGCGTGACACGTTCAATCGAATTCACCGGACAATCTGAGCGCGTCATGCGATGCAAACGCTGCCTCAGCCTGTACGGTGAATGTCAGCATCCGGTTCACCGCGACACGCTCTAATCCACCGGACGGCTTCGCCGACGACTTTTTCTTTTAGGGGCGAGGGGCCAGCCCCTCGCGCTCCCCGGGATATTTGTGAAAGGAAGAAGAGGGCGGATCGGCCCTGTTCGGAGCTTTGCCCCATGTCCATTCTATCGGCTTTATGTGTGAGCCGCGCGCCCGTCGCGGCCTTTGCCGCCGTCGGTCTGACCTGGGGCTGCTTTGCTGCCATGGTTCCCGTGTTGAAGGCGCGAATCGGCGTGGATGACGCGACCTTCGGACTTTTGCTGCTGGGGACGGCGGTGGGGCTGGCGACGACGCTTTATGCGGCGCCGCGCTGGGATCGTCGGATGGGGTCCTGGGCCATGCCGCTCGGGACGGTGATGCTGGCCGGGGCGGCGCTATTGCCCATCGGGGCGGTGACGGTGCCTCTGTTCTTCGTGGCGCTGATGCTGATGGGGGCCATGTCCGGGCTGACCGATGTGGTCATGAATGCCCGCGTGTCCGAAATCGAGGTCCGCGCCCGCCGCAGCCTGATGAATGTCAACCATGCCATGTTCTCGGTAGCCTATGCCGTGTCGGCCCTGCTGACCGGCGCCATGCGCGAGGCGGGTTGGGGGCCGGAGGCGATCTTTCCGGTGACGGCGGCGCTGATCCTGGCGACGGCGCCGTTCCAGCGGATGGAGGTCGCGCCGGTCGAGCCGGGGCAATCGGTGCGAGGCGGTCTGCCCGTGGGGCTGGTCTCGATCTGCGCGGGGATCGTGCTGATCGCGTTCATGGCCGAGGCCACGGTGGAAAGCTGGTCCGCGCTGCACGTAGAGCGGACCCTGGGCGGCGGGGCCGCCGAGGGCGCGTTTGGGCCGGCCATGCTGGGCCTGACCATGGCGGTCGGACGTTTTTCGGGGCAGGCCGTGGCGGCGCGGCTGAGCGAGATCGCGGTGATCCGGATCGCCACCGGATGCGCCATCATCGGCGTATTGATCGCCGCCGCCGCGCCCAGCCCTGCGGTCGCCTATCTGGGGTTCGGCCTGCAGGGGCTGGGCATCTCGGTGATCGGTCCCATGGGGCTGGCCCTGGCCGGCCGCCTGGCCCCTGCGGCGCAGCGGACAGCCGTCATCGCCCGGGTGGCGGTCATCGGTTTCCTGGGCTTCTTCTTCGCGCCCGCCGCCATGGGTTTGGCCTCGGACGCGTTCGGCCTGCGCTGGGCGTTTGCGATGGTGGCGGTGATCCTGGCGCTGGTCTGGCCGCTCAGCTATTCCGGCCGTGTGGCTCCCATTCGCCCCTGAAGTCCTTAGGGATCAGAAGGTTGTGCGGGCCTACATCGTGGATGTCCCGCTCGCCGCACAGCGCCATGGTCGTGTCCAGTTCTTTGTGGATCACCTCCAGCGCGTGAGTCACGCCCTTTTGCCCCAGGGCGCCGAGGCCGTAGATATAGGCCCTTCCGATCATCACGCCGCGGGCGCCGAGGGCGACGGCTTTCAGGACGTCCTGGCCAGAGCGGACGCCGCCATCCATCCAGATTTCGATCTCGGATCCGACGGCGTCGACGATGTCGGGCAGCATGCGGATCGAGCTGAGCGCGCCATCGAGCTGTCGCCCGCCATGGTTCGAGACGATGATCGCATCCGCCCCGATTTGGAGCGCCATGCGGGCATCCTCGGCGTCCAGAATACCCTTTAGGATCAGCTTGCCGCCCCACTTGTCCTTGATCCGGCGGATCTTTTCCCAGTCGAGTTTCGGGTCGAATTGCTCGGCCGTCCAAGAGGAGAGGGAAGATGTATCGCCGACGCCTTTGGCGTGACCCACGATATTGCCGAAGCTGCGGCGCGGGGTTTGTGCCATGCCCAAGCCCCAACTGACCTTGGTCATCAGATTGGCGATGGAGGCGGGGGTGAGCTTGGGCGGCGCGCTCAGGCCGTTCTTGAGGTCCTTGTGCCGCTGGCCCAGGATTTGCAGATCCAGGGTCAGGACCAGCGCGTCGCAGCCCGCGGCCTTGGCGCGGTCGATCAGGTTGTCCACGAAGTCCTCGTCCCGCATGACGTAGAGCTGGAACCAGAAGGGCGCATCCGTGTGCCGGGCCACATCTTCGATCGAGCAGATCGACATAGTGGACAGGGTGAACGGAACCCCGAACTTGGCCGCCGCCTTGGCGGCCAGGATTTCCCCGTCGGCATGTTGCATGCCTGTCAGGCCGACCGGGGCCAAGGCGACGGGCATGGTCACGTCGCGTCCGGACATGGTCGTGGCGACGGAGCGGCCTTCCATATCCACGGCCACGCGCTGACGCAGACGGATGAGGTCGAAATCGGTTTCGTTCTCGCGGTAGGTCTGCTCGGTCCAGCTGCCTGACTGGCAGTAATCATAAAACATTTTCGGGACCTTACGGCGATAGATCCGGTGCAGGTCCTCGATCTCGGTAATGACGGGCGGCATGGGCAGGGACTCCGGATTGGTCAGGAAAACATACCGGATACCAGGCGAGGAGCAATGCGGCCGTCTGACTTGCATTTAATGCAATATCGTACTATATAGTGCAATATTGTATCGAATGGAGCTCGCCATGCCTTCCCTGACCCGCCGGAAAACACTTGTCCTGCTCGGCGGTGGCACCGTCTTCGCCGCCACCGCGTCTGCCGGGACTTTCATTGCCACCCGCACCCCCCATGCCG
Organism: Pseudomonadota bacterium; assembly: GCA_039033775.1. GTDB lineage: Bacteria > Pseudomonadota > Alphaproteobacteria > Rhodobacterales > Rhodobacteraceae > Jannaschia. The sequence continues at coordinate 14,598 of JBCCCB010000062.1, forward strand.
CGCTGGCCCCTTGGGACGCGGCGGGCGGCTATGACGACCCGCGTCTGCGGGCGCTGAGCTATGCGCTGCTGGCGCCGAACCCCCATAACCGACAGCCATGGGAGGCGGAGTTGATCGGCACCGACGGCATCGCCTTGTGGCGGGACAAGATCCGGGACTTGCCGGTCACGGACCCGTTCGGCCGGCAGTTGACCATCGGGATGGGTTGCTTTCTGGAGCTTTGCCGAATGGCCGCAGCCGCGGAGGGGTTTGCGACCGAGATCGACCTGTTCCCCGAGGGTGAAGACGGTCCAGTCGCGCGGTTAACCTTGACCGACGGCGGGGCTCCGGACCCGCTCTTTGCCCATGTCATGGAGCGGCGGTCGCACAAAGACGCGTTTGACGCACGGGCGGTGGGACCCGAGGCCGCGCCGCTGGCGGATTACGCGACACTCTATCTCGATGGGCCGGACCGGGATGCCCTGCGGGATTTTGCGCTGGACGCCTGGTTGGCCGAGGCCGAAACGCCAGCCGCGTGGCAGGAAAGCATCGACCTGTTGCGGATCGGGAAGGCGGAAATCAATGCCCAGCCCGACGGGATCGACGCGGGCGGCCCGATGCTGGAAGCCCTGGCCCTGGCCGGGATCTTCACGCGCGATGCGGCGTCGGATTTGACCAATCCCGGCACCCGGGACGCCATCGAATCGACGGCCTTCGCCATAGGACATGCACCCGCGATCACCCTGACCATGACACCGGGCAACACCCGGCTGGACCAGATCGAGGCCGGGCAGCAATGGCTGCGGTTGAACCTGGCGGCGACGGGACTGGGGCTGGCGTTGCGGCCCGTCAGCCAGGCATTGCAGGAATATCCCGAGGTCCTTCCGATCCGCGAGGCCCTGCATGCGAAATTCGCGCCCGAGGGCGGCACGGTTCAAATGCTGGGCCTTCTGGGCTACGGACAGCGGACGCCGCGCACGCCGCGCTGGCCGCTGGAGACCCGCCTGAGGAATGCCTGACGATACCGATCTGCGCCGTGCCTTCGCCATCTTCAACGAGATCGGCATCCTGAGCCAACTGAGCCGCGCCGC
>JBCCCB010000063.1:0-15620 GCA_039033775.1 Pseudomonadota bacterium
GTCCAAAGAGACAGACGGGGGCGCCCCTACTCGGGACCGGTCCTTCATCACCAAGAGGGATACGATCCATCCCCCGCCGCCGCACGACCCTGCGCAATCCGCGTGACAACGCCAAAAATGCAACAAAAAATGAAGAATGTACAAAAAAAGGGGATGAACAGGTGCAACAGCCCCTTGGAGCCGCGGGAGGGACTGGTCACGGCCAACGTCTTTTGGCGGCGACTCAGCGTGCTGAAATCGGGCGCCGTCCAGTCGAGGTCAACCAGCCGCAGCAGGCTCTCGACGAACCCGATCGTCTGTCGGAGCGCCATGCCGAACAGAACCTTCATCGAAAGGCACGTTTAGATGGCGGCATCGCTGTAGGTTCGCTGGCGGCCTCGCCTGCCTGTGGGCACGGCATCCCAGCTCATCTCGGGATCAAACCAGATCGTCAGCGAACCCCGGCCTTGAGCGCTTCATTATAGGCCGGCCCATTCCTGGTCTTGTAGGTCGTGGGTGCGGGTTTGCTCATGGAGCCCAGCCACCACGCTGGACCCACATGATGAATCCTTCACAGATTTGTGCAACAGAGCCCGATTTTACTGCAAAATGTGAGATGGTGCGGGTGAAGGGACTCGAACCCCCACGCCTTGCGGCGCCAGAACCTAAATCTGGTGCGTCTACCAGTTCCGCCACACCCGCTCCGCCGCCCCACTAGCATCCGCAGAATGATCCTTAAAGGGCCGCGGGGACGCCGCGTCTCTGCCCAGATCGTGCCCCATTTGGGCGTCAACGGTTAAGCATTGCCAACAGCCAAAACGGAATCACTGCCATGACCGTCCAGCTCCGCCAAAATGCCGAAGCCCTTGTCGTCCATGCCGCCGCCCCCGTCGCCCCAGACGCGGTGACGGGCGGAATCGCTCGAGGCACCATGATCCTGACCGCGCGCGGCGAAGTGCCGGTCGAACAGCTTCGCGTCGGGGAGCGCGTCATCACCCGCGAACGCGGCATGGCTGTCCTGCAAGCCATCTCGACCATGGAGCGCCCGGCCTGCACGATCCGCACCGACAGCCTGGGCTTGGCCCGCCCCGAACGCGACACCACGGTTGCCGCCGACCAGCATATCATCCTGCGCGATTGGCGCGCGGAGGCATTGTTCGACATGCCCCGCGCCCTGGTTCCCGCCCGCCGTCTGTGCGACGGCAAACAGATCGCGGCCTTCGGTCATGCCGATTTCTTCCGCCTCGACTTCGATGCCCCCCTGACGGTCTATGCCAACGGTCTGGAAACCCCGACCGGACGCACGGAAACCGAGGTTATCGAACTGAACGACGCCGAGTGAGAGCGTCCGCCCAAGGAGATTGGCAGGTCTCCATACGGCTCTGGGGCCCGGCGATGCGATCCGCATCCCGGGCCCTTCTTCTTGCCCGTTAAGTCGGGCGCAACACTTCCGGCCTAAACCCAACTTTGCGGGGTGATTCTCCGTGACCGAGGACAGGACGGGACCTAGCATGTCGGCACAGAAGCGAAAAATCGCACGGGCAGTGACATGACATTGATTTCCCCCATCCCGGCACCCCTGGGCGTGCCGATCCTGCGTGACCATTCCCTGCGCCATGCGCTGCCCGCCGGCAGCCGTGTCCTGACCGCCCGGGGCGAAGCCCTGGTCGAGACGCTGGTGCAAGGCGACCGCGTCATCAGCCGTGACCATGGCATGGTGCGGATCCGCGACGTGGTTCGGGGCGAAGCCCCGCGCGGCGCGGCTATGGTTCTCTTCCCGGCCGGGTCGCTCGGCCGGGGTCGTCCGGAACGGGACGTGCTTCTGCCGTTGGATCAACCCCTTGTGCTGCGGGATTGGCGGGCGCGGGCCCTGTTCTCCGCGAAGGAAGCCCGGGTGGCCGCATTGCGCCTTGTGGACAAGGCCGTGATCCGCCGGGTTTCCTCGCCCGGCCTGGCCACCTTCGCTATCGTGCTGGACCGGCCCTCGGCGCTGTATGTGGATGGGTTGGAGCTGGTCTCGGGCGCGATGGATGCGCTGCCGGACTGACTTCGCAGCGGACCGGCCGAGCCGCTCGGCGAGACCGCCATCTGCCTCAAGCCGCCGGGCGTGGCCGTGGCGTCGGGCCCTGGCGATGCGATCCGTCAGGACGAAGGAGCCTCCAACGCCGCAAACACCGTCGGCAGCATCTCCGGCAAATCCTCGGCGATTAGCCCCGGCCCGAAGGCCCGTGCCGCCTCCACATGCAACCAAGCCGCCGAGCACGCCGCGTCGAACGGCAGCAGCCCGCGCGCCAGCAGCCCCGCGATCATCCCCGCCAAAACGTCCCCGGATCCCGCCGTCGCGAGCCAGGGCGCCGCACGGTCATACACCGCCGCATTCACCGCCGCCCGCCCGTCCGGTTCGGCGATCACCGTATCGGGTCCCTTGAACAGCACCACGCAGCCCGCCCGCGCCGCCGCCTCGCGCGCTGCATCGACCTTGGAATAGGCCGGGCCCTCGGTCGCGGGCGCGTCCAGCTTGGCCGCGATGTCGGGGAAGAGCCGCGCGAACTCGCCCCTGTGGGGGGTCAACACGCAACCCTTGTGCAGCCCCCAATCCTCCCGCGCCGCCAGCACCGTCAGCGCATCCGCGTCGAGGACGGCGGACACGCCGGACAAGATCGCCGCCGCCACGAGCCCCTCGGCCCGCCTGTCCGTCCCGAGCCCCGGCCCGAGGCAGAGCGCGTTGAGCCGGTCGTCTTCCAATAGCGTCTCCAGCGCCGCCCCATCCTCGCACCGCCTGAGCATCAACGCCGTGATCTGCGCCGCACATTCCAACATCGCTGCCCCCGGCGCCCCCAACGTCACGAGCCCCGCCCCGACCCGCAGCGCCCCCCGCGCCGCGAGCCGGGCCGCCCCGGTGCGGCCCAGGCCGCCGGTCAGGACGAGAGCGTGGCCGTGGTCGTATTTGTGACGGTCAGGTCCTGACCAACCTTTGTCGAGATAAGCTCTTTCATCTGAGAAGCCGGGGAGAAGGCTATATCCGTCCTCAAGCCGAGTGACGGGAGAATAATCCGCCTTTCTCCGGGCAACTGGATCATAGGGTCGCCCGAGCACCTTTCGCCAGAGAGTCCGCGGCAGGCCAATCTCGACAAGCTCCACCCTTCCGCAGAATTGCCATGAGTCCGATAAGTAGAGACCTGCCTTTGCATGACCAAAAACGACGGTGAGGTTAGCTGTGATAACGCTCCCGAGGGCGCGGCCACTGTCGGCGCAGAGTCCACTGGGTACATCGAGAGCCACGACTTTCTCTGGCCAAGCCATGTCATGATGCTCTGACCACTGGGATATGTGATTGGGGATCGGACGTGAAAGCCCGGTTCCGAAGAGAGCATCGACGAGAAGTGTGCCCGCCGATAAAGACGGAAAACCGTCTCTCAGATGTCGAACCGGGCCATCCCATAGTTTGCAGTTGGTTCGCGCATCCGGCGGCAACCCCGCTATGCTTTTGGCAAGAGAGTAATAGGAACCATAGAGGAACACCTCCACATCCCACCCAAGCTCTCGCAAGAGCCGTGCCACCACGAACCCGTCGCCGCCATTGTTCCCCGGCCCGCAGAGCACCACGGCCCGCCCCGGCGCCGCCGCCAGCTTGGGCCATTCCGCCAGGATCGCCTCGACCGCGCCGCGGCCGGCGCGCTCCATCAGTTCCAGCCCGGTGACCGCGCCCGACTCGATGGCGGCGCGTTCCAGGGCCCGCATCTGGGCCGCGGTCAGGAGGAGTTCGGACATGGCTTCTCCGCTTGCACAATTATTAGGCACCGCGCCCAATCCAAAGGCGGCCCGCGCCGAAACCGCGCGGGCCGTCCGGCCCGGAAACCCTAGTCGATGGACGCCCCCCGTCCACCCTGTCACGCCACCCCCCGACACCGAGGGAGCAGGACATGAAAAAGGTCGAGGCCATCATCAAGCCCTTCAAACTGGACGAGGTGAAGGAGGCCCTGCAGGAGATCGGCATCCAGGGCCTATCGGTCACCGAGGTGAAGGGCTTCGGCCGCCAGAAGGGCCATACCGAGCTCTATCGCGGGGCCGAATACGTGGTCGATTTCCTGCCCAAGGTGAAGATCGAGGTCGTGCTGCAAGACGACATGGTCGAGCCGGCCGTCGACGCCATCGTCGCCGCCGCCAAAACCGACAAGATCGGCGACGGCAAGATCTTTGTCAGCCCGGTCGAGCAGGCCATCCGCATCCGCACTGGAGAGGCCGGCGCCGACGCGATCTGACCACAAATCACTGAACTACCAAGGTAAAGGGGAACCCCATGAGCAAAAGCGACGTCCTCAAGACGATCAAGGACGAGGAGATCGAATACGTCGACATCCGCTTCACCGACCCGCGAGGCAAGCTGCAGCACGTGACGGTCCTGTCGGATCAGGTCGACGAGGATTTCCTGGACGAGGGCTTTATGTTCGACGGCTCCTCCATCGCCGGTTGGAAGGGCATCGAAGCCTCGGACATGAAGCTCATGCCCGACACCGAGAGCGCCTATATCGACCCGTTCTACGCCGAGAAGACGCTCTGCGTGCATTGCTCGATCCTGGAGCCGGACACGAACGAGAGCTACGAGCGCGACCCGCGCGGCACCGCCGAGAAGGCCGAGGCCTACCTGAAATCCACGGGCATCGGCGACACGGCCTTCTTCGGGCCGGAGGCCGAATTTTTCCTGTTCGACGACGTGCGCTTCTCGAACTCGATGAACAAGGTCGGCTACGAGGTCGACGCGGCCGATGCCGCCTGGAACACGGATACCGAATACGAGATGGGCAACATGGGCCATCGGCCCGGCGTCAAGGGCGGATATTTCCCGGTCAACCCGACGGACGCTGCGATGGACCTGCGCTCCGAGATGCTGTCGACCATGAAGAGGATCGGCATGAAGGTGGACAAGCACCACCATGAGGTCGCGTCCTGCCAGCACGAACTGGGCCTGATCTTTTCGAGCCTGACCAAGCAAGCCGACGAGCTGCAGAAGTACAAGTACGTCATCCACAACGTCGCGCACGCTTACGGTAAGTCGGCCACGTTCATGCCGAAGCCGATCGCGGGCGACAACGGCACGGGCATGCATGTGAACATGTCGATCTGGAAGGACGGCAAGCCGTTATTTGCGGGCGACCAATATGCCGATCTCAGCATGGAGGCGCTCTATTTCATTGGCGGTATCCTGAAGCACGCCAAGGCGCTGAATGCCTTCACGAATCCAGCGACGAACTCCTACAAGCGCCTGATCCCGGGCTTCGAGGCGCCCGTGCTGCGCGCCTACTCGGCTCGCAACCGCTCGGGCTGCGTGCGGATCCCGTGGACGGAAAGCCCCAAGGCCAAGCGCGTCGAGGCCCGCTTCCCCGACCCGTCGGCGAACCCGTATCTGTGCTTCGCGGCCCTGCTGATGGCCGGCCTCGACGGCATTCAGAACAAGATCCATCCGGGCGAGCCGTCGGATAAGGACCTCTACGACCTGCCCGCCGAGGAATTGGCGTCGATCCCGACCGTCTGCGCGTCCTTGCGCGAGGCATTGGACGAACTGGAGAAGGACCACGAGTTCCTACTGGCCGGCGACGTGTTCACCCGCGATCAGATCGAAGGGTACATGGGGCTGAAATGGGAAGAGGTGTACGCCTACGAGCACACGCCGCATCCAGTCGAGTACCAGCTCTACTACAGCTGCTGAACGAGAGATGGGGTGAAACCCCATCCTACGGGCCCGGGGTACGGTCCGACTTGACGGGGCGCTTTCGGGCGCCCCCTTTTCTTTTGCCACGCACAGCGCGGCGGGGCATAGAGGCAGCCATGAAGATCCTGATCCTGAACGGCCCGAACCTGAACCTGCTCGGCACCCGCGAGCCCGAGATCTACGGCGCCGAGACGCTGGCCGACGTGGAGGCATCCTGCCGGTCGCTGGATCTGGGCGAGCTGGAGTTCCGGCAATCGAACCATGAGGGTGAGTTGGTCGATTGGATCCAGGCGGCGCGGGGCGACGCCGACGCGATCGTCATCAATCCCGGCGCCTATTCCCACACCTCAATCGCGATCCTGGACGCGCTGAACATGTTCGAGGGTCCGGTCGTCGAGGTGCACATCTCGAACATCCACAAGCGCGAGGTGTTTCGGCACCATTCCCATGTCTCCGCAAGGGCCGACGCGGTGATCGCGGGCCTCGGCATTGAAGGCTACCGCGCCGCGCTTCGCTATCTTAACCTAGCGGCAGCGGATTGACGCGAGCCCCCTTCCTGAGCTTATTCTGACCTTCGCTCGCGCCGCCGTGCCGGGCCATACGGGAGGATAACATGAAAAAACTGCTCGCCGGGTCGGCCCTTGCCGCCCTGTCCATGACCGGTGACGCCATCGCCGACGGCCACGGAACCACCGCCTGCCTGATCACCAAGACGGACACCAACCCGTTCTTCGTGAAGATGCGCGAAGGTGCCACCGCCAAGGCCGAAGAGCTTGGCATCACGCTCAAGACGTTCGCCGGACAAGTCGATGGGGATCACGAAACCCAGGTCGCGGCCATCGAGACCTGCATCCTGGACGGTGCGTCGGGCATCCTGATCACCGCGTCGGACACGTCGTCCATCGTGACTTCGGTGCAGCAGGCGCGGGAGGCCGGCATCCTGGTCATCGCACTCGACACCCCGCTCGACCCGATCGACGCCGCCGACATGACCTTCGCCACCGACAACTTTGTGGCAGGCGAGTTGATCGGGCAATGGGCCGCCGCGACGCTTGGCGACGACGCCGACAGCGCCAAGATCGCGCTTCTTGACTTGGCCGTCAGCCAGCCGACGGTGGGTGTGTTGCGCGACCAAGGCTTCCTGACGGGCTTCGGCATCGACACCGCCGATCCAAACGTGAACGGGGACGAGGACGACCCGCGGATCGTCGGCAACGACGTCACCCAGGGCAATGAGGAAGGCGGCCGGCGCGCCATGGAAAACCTTCTGGCCGTCGATCCCGAAATCAACGTGGTCTACACGATCAACGAACCCGCCGCCGCCGGCGCCTATGAGGCGCTGCGCGCCATCGGGCGCGAGAACGACGTGCTGATCGTGTCCGTCGATGGCGGCTGTCCCGGCGTGCAGAACGTGGCCGACGGCGTGATCGGCGCCACGTCGCAGCAATATCCGCTGCTGATGGCGTCGCTGGGGATCGAGGCCATCGCCCAGTTCGCCGAGGACGGCACCCTGCCCGCGCCGACCGAGGGCAAGGACTTCTTCGACACAGGCGTGGCCCTGGTCACCGACCAGCCCGCGGACGGGGTCGAGAGCATCTCGGTCGAGGAAGGCCGCAACCTCTGCTGGGGGTAATCGGCTGATCGTGTAAGCTGGTGCTGCGCGGATGCCGCGCAGCACTTTGGCAGGGAGGAGCACCGCCATGGCCGAACCGGGCCAGACCGACAGCTACGAGAGCGCCATCAACCGTGCCGATACCGTGGCGGAGTTCGACCACCCCAAGCGCGGATTCGTCGGCGGATTGCAGCATCTGCTGCATGTGAACCCGGCGCTGGTGCCGCTGATCGTCCTGGTCGCGTCGATCGTCATGTTCGGCCTTCTTCTGGGGTCGCGCTTCTTCTCGCCCTTCGCGCTGACCCTGATCCTGCAACAGGTGCAGATCGTGGGCATCGTGGCGGCCGCGCAATCGTTGGTCATCCTGACGGCCGGCATCGACCTGAGCGTGGGGGCAATTGCCGTCATCTCGTCGGTGATCATGGGGCAATTCACATTCCGCTACGGCCTGCCGGTCGAAGTGGCGGTGGCCTGCGGCCTGATGGTCGGCACGGCCATCGGCTGCGTGAACGGCTGGTTGGTCGCGGTGATGAAGCTGCCGCCCTTCATCGTGACGCTGGGCATGTGGCAGATCGTGCTGGCGGCGAACTTCCTCTACTCGGCCAACGAGACGATCAGATCCCAGGACATCCAGGATCAGGCGCCACTCCTGCAAGTCCTGGGCACTACCTTCCGGGTCGGCGGCGCCACCTTCACCTTAGGCGTCGTCTTCATGGTCCTGCTGGTCATCGTCCTGGCCTACGCGCTGCGGCACACGGCCTGGGGGCGGCATGTCTATGCGGTGGGGGACGACCCCGAGGCGGCGGCCCTGTCAGGTGTGAACGTCACGCGGACGCTGATCTCGGTCTACGGCCTGGCCGGCTTGATCTGCGCCTTCGCGGGCTGGGCCCTGATCGGACGGATCGGATCGGTCTCGCCGACTTCGGGGCAGCTTCTGAACATCGAAAGCATCACCGCCGTGGTGATCGGCGGCATCAGCCTGTTCGGCGGGCGCGGGTCGATCCTGGGCACGTTCTTCGGGGCGCTGATCGTCGGCGTGTTCACCCTGGGCCTGCGCCTTCTGGGGGCGGATGCGCAATGGACCTACCTGCTGATCGGCGTGCTCATCATCGCCGCCGTGGCCGTCGACCAATGGATCCGAAAGGTCTCCGCATGACCGACCCGATTTTGAAGGGCCGCGGCCTCGTTAAGCGGTATGGCCGGGTCACCGCCCTGGACCATTGCGACTTCGATCTAATGCCGGGCGAGATTTTGGCGGTGATCGGCGACAACGGCGCGGGCAAGTCGACCCTCATCAAGGCCGTGTCGGGCGCGGTGCAGCCCGACGGGGGCGAAATCTGGCTGGAGGGGCAAAAGGTCCAGTTCGTCTCGCCCATGCAGGCCAGGGATGCGGGGATCGAGACGGTCTATCAGACCTTGGCCATGTCCCCCGCCCTGTCGATCACCGACAACATGTTCATGGGCCGCGAGATCCGCAAACCCGGCCTGCGCGGCCGCCTGCTGCGGCAACTGGACCGCAAGGCCATGGAGACCTTCGCCCGAGACAAGCTGTCGGAACTGGGGCTGATGACGATCCAGAACATCAACCAGGCGGTCGAGACCCTGTCGGGCGGTCAGCGGCAGGGCGTCGCCGTCGCCCGCGCCGCCGCCTTTGGATCGAAGGTCATCATCCTGGACGAGCCGACGGCGGCGCTCGGCGTCAAGGAAAGCCGCAGGGTGCTGGAGCTGATCCAAGACGTGAAGGCCCGGGGCATTCCGATCATCCTGATCTCGCACAACATGCCCCACGTCTTCGAAGTGGCCGACCGCATCCACATCCACCGCCTGGGCAAGCGGCTGACCGTGATCGACCCGAAGGATCATTCCATGTCCGACGCAGTCGCCTACATGACCGGCGCCAAGACGCCCGAAGGCGTCGCTGCCCCCGCATGAGCATCGCCGAGATCGCAAATGCGGTGGCCGCCTTGCCGCCGGGACGGCGGCTGGTCGCGCTGGCCGGGCCGCCGGCGGCGGGCAAGTCGACCACGGCCGCCGAACTGGCCAAGGCCATCCGCAGCCGGGGCCGCAGCGTGGCCATCATTCCCATGGACGGGTTCCATTTGGACAATGCCGACCTGGACCGGCTGGGCCTACGGGCCCGCAAGGGCGCGCCGGAGACCTTCGACGTTGCGGCTCTGGTGGCGCTGACGCAGGCCATCGCCGAGGGGGGGCAGCGGAGCTATCCGACCTTCGACCGCGCAGCCGACGCCGTCGTGCCTGCGGGCGGGCAGATCGCCGCCACTGACGACATCGCCCTGTTCGAAGGCAATTATCTGCTGCTGGGCGGCGAGCCCTGGTCAGCGCTTCACCGTCTCTGGGACCTGACGATCGCCCTGTCAGTGCCCGAGGCCGAACTGGAACGGCGATTGCTGGCCCGCTGGCGGCGCCACGACCCTGAAAACGCCGAGGCGCGGTGCCATGGAAACGATTTGCCCAATGCCCGGCGCGTCATCGCCGATTCCGTGCGCGCGGACCATGTCTTGACGCCGGCCCGTCCTGACGGGGACGACCCCATCTGATCGGCGCCAACCGGCGGGCATGCCGCTTTGGGATCAGGCCGTCTGAACGGTCTCGTGCGACGCAGTCGTGGCGCCCGAGACCAGCCTCTGAACCAGCGTTTCGACGCAACGCTCGAATGGGATATTGTCTTCATCCAGGCGCGGCGGGCAGACCGGCGTCGACCGACGAATGGGATTGGCGGGTGCGCTATCTTTTCGGCTCATGTCACCTCCCTACACGAACTCTGGGACCACGCGTATTTAGATCCCGTCTAATCATAGCAAAATACTAGGATTATTGGGAACTTCCGGCCAAGATGCTGTCCATCGGCAAAGAATGGCTACCCCCGGTTTGTTCCGGCTACCCCCTTTTGCGGCGTCCAGGCGGCGTTGGACCAGAAGCGGCCCTGCCCTAGAACCATCTACCGGCGCGATCCGCCGACCACACGAAGAGAGAGGCCATGGCCGTCAACACATCCCCGATCTCGGCGGGCCAGGCTTTGGACGCGCTCCGCGCGGGACATGCCGCGCAAACGGATGGCCGTCTGACCGCCGCGTGGATGCTGCATGGGCGGCCGGGCATCGGCAAGACCGAGATCGTCCAGCAATTGGCGCGGGACACCGGCAGCCGCCTGTTCGATCTGAGGCTGACCACCATCGAGCCGCAGGACCTGCGTGGCCTGCCCTTCTACGATCACGACGCGCGGCAAACCGTCTGGTATCCGCCCGAAGACCTGCCATCCGAGGACCGGCCCGCCATCCTGTTCCTGGATGAACTGACAGCCGCCGCGCCGACCTTGCAGCCCACGATCTATGGCTTGCTTCAGGAACGGCGAGTCGGCGCGTACCGCCTGCCCGCATCCACCTTCGTGGTGGCCGCCGGGAATGCCGTCGAAGACGGCGCGATTGCCTACGAGATGGGGACCGCCTTGTCGGACCGCCTAATCCACCTGGCGATCCGGGCCGAGGCCCAGGACTGGCTGACCGGCTATGCCGTTCCGCGCGGCATCCACCCCGCCGTGGCCGCCTTCATCCGCACCCGGCCGGACCTGCTGGACACGACCGAAGAGGCCCTGCGCCAGGGCGCGTCCATCGCCTGCACGCCCCGGTCGTGGGTGCGGGTCTCGACGATCCTACAGGCTGCCCCCGACCGCACCATCCGCGACATCCTGATCGCCGGAACCCTGGGCGAAGGCCCGGCGGCGGAATTTATCCTGGTGCTGAACGACATCGCCGCGACGGTCGAGGCGACGGGAATGCTGACCGCAGGCCCGGCCGAACGGTTGGAGATGTATCCGGCCAGCCTGCACGGGCTGACGGCCCTGGTCTATGCACTGGTCGCTCTGGCCGACCGCGAGACGCTGTCGCCCGCCATCGACGTCATGGCTCAGATCCGCCACCTGGCCCGCGACCGGACGGAGCCGGTCTTCGCTACGTTGCCCTTGGGCGAGTTGACGACCTACGGCTTCGAGCTGTTGATCGAAAAAGCCCTGGCCGACGGATTGCAGGAGGTGTTCCGAACCTCGTCCGCGTACGCGGCTTATGCCGAGGATCGCGCCGGGGCATGAGCGGTCATTCGACCCGGGCCCGCGCGGCGTTACAGGACCTAGCCGAGACGGATCCGGCCATCGCAGCGTTGTCGCTCTGGTGCGAGCATCGCGACGGCGGGGCGACAATGACGCGCGGGACGACGATTACCTATGGGCCGGATTTCGCAGACCTGCCGGCCCACGAACAGCGCGGGTTGGCGGCGCATCACATCTTGCACGTGGCGCTGCGGCATTCGGCCCGGTTGGCCGACTTGCAGGCGCGGCTGGGCGACGGCTTCGCGCCGGATCGCTACAATATGGCCGCCGATGCGGTCGTGAACGAGGCGCTGTTGCTGGCCGATTACGCGCTGCCCCGGCCGGCCGTGAAGGTGACAGGTTTGCTGCGGAAGGCGTTGGGTGAAGAGACCGCGCCCGAAACTGCCTTGGCGACCTGGGACGTGGACCGTCTCTATCATGCGCTGCGCGACGAAGGGATGCGGGACGGTCCCAAGGGCGACGGGACCGGAAACGGGTCAGCACGACGCTTCGTGCCAGATCTGGAAGGCGAGGATGGCAAGGCTGGAACGCCCGAAGATGGGGAGGAGGCCGCGCGCTGGCGCCAGCATATTGCGCGCGCGATGGATGCCGGGCGCCGGGCCGGGCGCGGCCTGGGCCGGATCGGGCATCGCATCGCCGACATTCCAGAGCCGCGCACCCCGTGGGAGATCGTTTTGCGGCGCCTGCTGACCAAGGCCGCGACGCCCCTGCCCCGCCCCAGCCCCCTGCGCCCGTCCCGCCGCTGGCTGGCCGGTGCTGCCCAGGCGGCGCGGGCGGGCACGCCCTTGCCCGGCTTCGAGCCGGGGCGCCGGCCCTTGACGGATGTGCCACGCATCGCCGTCGCCCTGGACGTGTCGGGTAGCATCGACGAGGCGCGGCTTTCCCTGTTCTGGGGCGAAGTGACGGGCATCGCCCGCCGCCTGCGGGCCGAGCTGCATCTGATGGTCTTCGACGACGCCATCCGCCACCAAGCCCGGATCGACCCATATGCCCGGCCGATCCTGCCGGACATGCCCCGCGACGGGGGGAACGGCGTTCCGGCCGGTGATCGAAGCCGCCCTGGCGCTGGACAGCGCCGCCCTCGTCATCCTGACCGATCTGGACGGCGATCCGGGGGCCGCCCCGCGCCTGCCGGTGATCTGGGCCGTGCCGGACGGTCGCGGCCTGGTCGCCCCCTATGGCCACCTGCTGGACCTGGCCACCTAGCGCCAAATGCGTTCGCACGCTGTCGCAACGCGTGCCCAAGCTCGGTTACCCAACTTCAGGCCAGCGCCGCCTCCAGCCGGGCATGGGCCGAGACGCTGGCGGCATCCAGCGTGACCTCCCGGATGAACTCGTTCTCGGCCGCGTTGATCAATTGCAGCCGCCGCTCGTCCAGGGGCGGCTGGAAGAGCCCGTCGCGGATCGTCTGGACCTCGTCAGGGGTCAGCGACACGACCTCGGGGCCGTCTTCGGATTGGACGGAGACGTAGGTCAGCGGCGCGATGCGCGCCAAGGGGGATTGCTCGATCACCAGCCACAATTCACCCGCGCGCACGCCACGCCCGGCGGCGATGCGGGTCAGGACGGCGCGGCCCTGGACCTTGAGAAGGTCCAGGCCACGGGCGGCTTCGTCGGGGTCGATCAGCCCCGCACGCTTGGCATCGGAATAGCCCAGGACGCGGACTTCGATCCACCAGACCAGGACGACCATGGGGATCGGCGCCTGGGACAGCGGCAATGCCGCCTCGCGCCAGATGAAGGCGATGACGGCCAGGGGCAACAGCCACATGCCGTAGCGGACCGGCCGGAACTCGGCCACGATGCGCAGGAACTGTCCCGGCCCGATGCGGCCCTTGGGCCAGACCGTTACGCGCTCGATAAACTTGCGTGGCAATTGCCGCACTTCCAAGATGGACGGATTTCGGATGGTGTCGTGGGTGACGATCAGCATGGGGCACGGGCTCCTGGGGTCGAACCGCTGATATAGGGCGGCCGGCGTGAAGGTCGCAGCCAAGTGACCTGGGCGGCTCTTGGGCTAGATGCGCGCCATGGCACGATCTTCCACCTCTCAACCTTTGACCGCTCTGGTCGCGGCTTTGGCTCTCTGCAGTGCGCTTCTGGCCGTCATCCTGTTGGAGCGGGAGCGGGCAGGCCTGGCCGTGACGCGCCTGACGGTCGAGGGCACGCCGGTGACGCTGCTGCAGCCCGATCTCGACGGTCCCCTGCCCCTGGTGGTGGTCGCCCATGGCTATGGCGGATCGCGGCAGATGATGCGGGCCATTTCGACGACGCTGGCGCAGGGCGGCGTGGCGGTCGCGAATATCGACCTGCTGGGCCATGGCCGCCACCATGTCCCCATGAGCGGCGACGTCACCCGCCTGGACGGCGCGACCGCGCGGCTGGTCGATCAGGTCGTGGCGACCACGACGGTGTTGCGGGACCGGGACGATATCGAAGGACCGGTCTCGCTGGTCGGTCATTCCATGGCCACGGATGTAGCGGTGCGGGCCTCACAGCGCTTACCGAATGTGGCGGCGGTGATCGCCATTTCGATGTATTCCGAGGCGGTGACAGCGAACGACCCGGCCCGCCTGCTGATCCTGTCAGGCGCGCAAGAGGGGCGGTTGCGCGACGTCGCCCTGGAGGTGGTGCGCCTGGTAGAGCCGGCGGCGGCCGAGGGGCAGACCATCGGCACGGACGGCCGGGCGCGGCGGGCGGCCGTCGCGCCGTTGGTGGGCCATGTGGGCGTGATCTACGCCCCGGCGACATTGACGGAGACGCGGGATTGGATCGGCGCAGCGCTGGATCGGCCGATGGCGGCCGCCCCGTCGCGGGCGGGGATCTGGATTGGGATACTGCTGGTCTCGGCACTGGCCCTTGCCTGGCCCCTGGCCCGGGCGTTTGGCCCGCCGCAGGCGTCCACACCGCCACCGCCGAGGGTCGTGCTGACGGCCTTGGCCGCGCCGATTCTGCCGGCCTTCGCCGGCACCGCGCTGATGCCAGACGGGATCCTGGGCCTAGCGGCCTTCGGTCAGCTAGCGGTCTTCTTCGGGCTTTGGGGCCTGGTCCAGGGGGCCGTCCTCTGGCGCGCGGGGCAGCAGCTGTTGGCGCCGCGCCTCTGGCCGACCGTCGCGCTTCTGGCCTGGAGCTTGGGCATCTTCGCCGTGGCGCTGGACCGCTATGGCGGGGCCTTCCTGCCGGTCGGCCCACGCCTGCTCGTCCTGGCGCTGCTGCTGCCGGCGGCGATGATCTTCGCGCTTGCAGATGCGATGCTGACCCGGGGCACCGGCTGGATCACGCGGATCGCGGCGCGGGTGCTGCCGCTGGCAACGCTGCTGGCTGTCATGGCGGTGTCGCCCATGTTGGGGGTCGCGTTCACCGTCATTCCAGTTGTTCTGCTCTACTGGTTCGTCTTCGGCCTGGCCGCGCGATGGATGGCCGCGCGCAGCACGTCCGGGACGACGGGCCTGGTCCTGGGCCTGCTGCTGGCCTGGTCCATCGCGGCGACAACGCCGGTGATCGCGGTTTAAAGTGGTTTGTGCTTGATCTGAATCTCGATGGGACTCATAGGGGCTTTTTGTCTGACTCACCTCTGTTGGGAGGTGGATCATGCGCAAACCCTTGTCTCCTTCGAAGCTGTTATTGGTATCGGCTGACGTGACCCCGATCTACCCTTGGGTCTGTGAGCCCGTAGCGTAGCATGGAGCACGTCCGCCCACCGTATCGAATTCGAACACTTGCCGGGGAGGGCCGCAGCAACGGCCGATCCCGCAGATCATGGACAGGCCACATCACTTTGCCACAAGACCTCATCGGCGTCGATGTCTCGAATGACTGGATCGACGTCCACCGTCTCTCGACCGGGCGCCATGCCCGCATCCCCACCACGCCCGAGGCGCTGGCCCGCGTCGCGCGCGAGGCCCAGGGCGCGCTCGTCGTCTTCGAGACTTCGGGCGGATATGAGCGCCCGTTGATGGCCGCGCTCGCCGAGACCCGCGTTCCTCTCGCCCGCGTCAATCCCCGCCAAGCCCGCGCCTTCTGAACCCGCCGCCAGGACGCAGGCAAATCCTCGATGATTCTCCCCCGGTTTTGTGGACGGCCTTATAGGGTCGAGGAGACGCGGAGAGGAGTGTTTATGGCGGCAGGGAAGCGGCGGGTGTTTCCGGACGCGTTCAAGCGCGAGGCGGTGGAGCGCGTTCGGACGAGCGGGATGA
>JBCCCB010000064.1:0-15070 GCA_039033775.1 Pseudomonadota bacterium
CGAAGTCGGCAGCGGAGAGACTGGCCGACTTCGGGTCGGCCTTGTGTTTGAAGTAAGCTTCGGCCCAGCCACCGAACGTAAACGCTGCGGCCGACGCCGTGCGCTTTTCCACCTTGGCTTTAGACGGTGACTCGCCACGCTCGACCTGGCACCTAGCCCGCCCCAATAGTGTCCTGGCCTCTGCAAGCGACACCTGCATCCCGTATTCCAGCGCTTCGGGTTCGCGTGTCAGCTTGCGCGCGGCCTCAGCACTGTATCGACCGATGGTCAGAACTTCCTGCCGCCCGTTCACGCGGTACTGATACCGGAACGAGATGACGCCCGTTGGCGTGACGGCCGCATGCATCCCGTCGCCGTCCGTCACTTTGTAAAGCTTGGCCTTCGGCTTCAGGTTTTTCAGTTCTCTGTCAGTAAGATTACCCATAAATCTGCATCCGGTCTGGGGCGAACGGATACCAACAAGACGGGCTGTTGGTAGCGAAGGCCCATTTCTTGACCATCCTGCGTCGTACCAACATCAGTGCCAACAGAGTGACTAGGTTGGGGTGACATGCAGCGATACGGGTTGGGAATAATTATCCTTTGTAGTCAATCTAGTCGAGCGACTTTCGGCACCGAGCGGGATGGTCTGAAACGACCTTAGATCATTCCCACTCGATCGTGCCGGGCGGCTTCGAGGTGATGTCGTAGGTCACCCGGTTGATGCCCGGCACTTCGTTGATGATCCGGGTCGCCGTCTCGCCCAGGAACTCGTGGCTGAATGGATAATAGTCCGCCGTCATCCCATCGACCGAGGTGACCGCCCGTAGCGCACACGCGTAGTCGTAGGTACGACCGTCGCCCATGACACCGACCGTCCGAACCGGTAGGATCGCCACGAAAGCCTGCCAGATATCGTCGTAGAGTCCGTGACGGCGGATTTGGTCGATATAGACGGCATCCGCCTTGCGCAGGATGTCGAGCTTGGGGCGCGTGATCTCTCCGGGGCAGCGGATGGCCAGGCCCGGTCCGGGGAACGGATGGCGGCCTATGAAGCTGGGCGGCAGGCCCAATTCGCGGCCGAGCGCACGGACTTCGTCCTTGAAGAGCTCGCGCAAGGGCTCGACCAGTTTGAGCCCCATCTTGTCGGGCAGGCCGCCCACATTGTGATGGCTCTTGATCGTGACCGATGGGCCGCCCGAGAAGCTGACGCTTTCGATGACGTCCGGGTAGAGCGTGCCTTGAGCCAAGAACCTCGCCCCGCCGACCTCGCCCGCATGCTTCTGGAACACGTCGATGAAAAGTTTGCCAATGGTCTTGCGCTTGGTTTCCGGGTCGCTGACGCCGTCGAGCGCATCGAGGAACAGATCCTGCTCATCCGCGTGGATCAGGGGCATGTTGTAGTGGTCGCGGAACATGGTCACGACCTCGTCGGCCTCGCCCTGCCGCAGCAAGCCGTGGTCGACGAAGACGCAGGTCAGCTGGTCGCCGATGGCCTCGTGGATCAGGACCGCGGCGACCGAACTGTCGACCCCGCCCGACAGGGCGCAGATGACCTTCGCATCGCCGACCTGATCACGGATGGCGGCGATGGCCTGCTCGCGGTAGCCGGCCATGGTCCAGTCCCCAGTGAAACCCGCCAGGCGCACGAAGTTCTCGTAGAGCCGGGCGCCTTTCGGGGTGTGATGCACCTCGGGGTGGAACTGCACGGCATAGAAGCGCCGGTCGGTATCAGCGGTGATCGCGTAGGGCGCGCCCTGCGAGGTGCCATAGACTCCGAAGCCCGGCGCGAGGCGCGAGACGTGGTCGCCATGGGACATCCAGACCTGCTCGCGGCCCGTCGCTTCAAGACCGTCGAACCAGCCCTCCAGCAGGTCCAGCTTGTCCTTGGGCACCACGTAGGCCCGTCCGAATTCGGCGGTGCCTTCGCCGCGCGTGACCTGTCCGCCCAGCATCTGCATCATCACTTGCTGCCCATAGCATATGCCCAGGACGGGAACGCCGAGATCGAAGACGTCCGCTGGCGGACGGGGGCTGTCAGCGTCGGGGACGCTGGACGGGCCCCCCGACAGGATGACGGCGCGGGGTGCGAACTCGGCCAGGAAATCCGGGGTCACGGACTGGAACGGGTGGATCTCGCAGTAGACATGCAATTCCCGCAAGCGCCGGGCGATCAGCTGGGTGACCTGGCTGCCGAAATCGATGATAAGAAGACGCTGATGCTCGGGGCTATCCATGATGGGGCGGTAGCGCAGGCTTGGCGCACCCGCAAGGTCAGGCGACCGTGGCGGCATCGGTCGCCGCATAAGGTCGCAATCGTCCGCGTCGCAATCCGTCGCGGACCTGTCTGCCGGACAGGATCGCCCGGCAGAGACGGGCGGGATCTGGGACGACTGCCTGGGTGCGGCTTGCGGCGGCTGGGCTGTCCGGCTTCAGGCTTTCGGCCCAGCATCCTTCGGCGCGGACCAGTTCATGGGATCGGAAGAGGATATGAAAGTATTGGATGGCCTTGATCCCGTCCGCGCGCCGAAACACGCCGGGACCGTAATCCGCAAGATGTCCGGCCCGCACGAGCACCGGCTCATTGTCCAGCCGCATGGCGAGGCAGTGCTGACGCGATACCACCAAGCACTGGCCATTTCCCATCGCGCCCGCCGCGATCTTGATGGGCCGCAGCGCGTCGTTCTCGCGCAGGGCCGCTGCATCGACGGCCTGAGCCACGGTCGCCAGGAGCGGGAGGGGACCATTATCGAGCGTGATGACAGGATCGCCCCGCCGCAACGTTTCGACCTTGCGGGGACCATTGAGCGTCTCGATCAACGTGCCGCGCGCGAAACAGGCGGGCGCCGCCGAGCGGGAGCCGGTCTGATCGTCGTAGATCGCCACCCGAGAGATGTCGCCGTCGAAGAAGCCGACTGGATTGTTCACGCTGCCGCTGCTGGAATTCGCCGTCGATGCGCCGATGACGATCGGATTGGTTCCGCCGGTTAAACTGTGGGCTTGCGTCCCGGTATCCACGGTCACGCCGTTCATCACCAGCGTGCTTCCGGAGGGGCCGAATGAATAGCTGATGTCGATGGGTTGGCCCAGAGTGACCGTGTCACCGCTGTAATAATGATGCTGGCCGTCGGTTTGATGGCGAACCATGAGGATGCCATCGCTTCGAATGTAAATCGTGAGATGGCCGTCGACGGTCCCGCTCGCGTCCGATGAAAAGATCGTCTGGGCCGCGCTTCCACCGAACGGAGCGTTTCCCATGGACGCGGTGTTCTGCACGAAGGACAGCTCCACGGTTCCCTGGTCCAAGTCGAAGGTCGGATCCGGATCGATGACCGCATAATCGCCGTCGCCATCGAAGCCTGCCGTTCCCGCGCCATCGGCTTGGGCATCCCCATAGAAGGTGGCGTTCTGGGCCACGCCGGCGCTGTCCTGGGCCTGCGGTGCGCCGAGCGCGTCGAAGAAGTCGAAGAGGGCAAGAAGACCCATAAGCGCGCTCCGGATGAACCGATCGTCACATCCCTATGCTGATCGGGTTAAGAACATCTTGCCGCGGCAGGTGTCGCTTTCCTGTCCCTTGCGCCGCAAACCTGCCCGGAGCGATCCTCGGGAGCCGCTAGATCCCTGTTGAAACCTAGCGCAGCGAGGAGTGCGGGGCATGGGCGAGAGCGTGGCACGCAAACGACGGGGCGGGGGGGGGGCGGCGCGCCGGGCCGAACGGACCTCGACCCGAATCGAGACGGCGAAGACCATTACCCGTACCATCCCCGATTTCGAGATCCTGGATGACGAGGCGCTGGATCTGATCGAGCGAAATGCCGAAACCGTCCTGGAAGAGGTCGGCGTCGCCTTCGTCGAAAACCCTGCCGCCTTGGAGCGCTGGCGCGCGGCGGGGGCCGATATTCGGGGTGAAGTGGTTCATATCCCCCGCGGGCTTGCGCGGTCGCTGTGCAAGGCGGCGCCCTCGACGTTCACTCAGATCGCCCGAAATCCCGAGCGTTCCGTCGAGATCGGCGGCCGGACCCTCGTGCTCGCACCGGTTTATGGGCCGCCCTTCGTCCGCGACGGCACCGAACGCCGCTATGCGACTATGGAGGACTTCCGGACCTTCGTGAAGTTGGGGCACCAATCGAAATGGCTGCACCATTCCGGCGGGACCGTTTGCGAACCGACGGATGTGCCGGTCAACAAGCGGCATCTGGACATGCTGATGGCGCATATGACCCTGACCGACAAACCGTTCATGGGATCGGTGACGGAGCCGTCGCGCGCGCGGGATTCGATCGAGATGTGCGACATTCTTTTCGGTGGGTTGAACGACCGGACCGCCATGGTTTCGCTGATCAACATCAATTCGCCGCTCACGTTCGATTCGATCATGATGGGCGCGCTCGAGGAATATGCGGCGGCAAACCAGGCCTGCATCATCTCGCCCTTCATCGTGGGCGGCGCCATGGCCCCGGTTTCGGTGACGGGCACGCTGACGCAGGTGCTGGCCGAGGTCATGGCCGGCGTCGCCTATTCCCAACTCGTCCGTGCGGGCGCGCCGGTCATTTTTGGGGCATTCGTGACGTCCATCGACATGAATTCCGGGGCGCCGACCTTCGGTACGCCGGAAGCGGCGCAGATCACCTACGGCGCGGGACAATTGGCGCGGCGATTGAGTTTGCCGTACCGGTCGGGCGGGGCGTTCTGCGGATCGAAGTTGCCGGATGCCCAAGCCGCCTATGAAAGCGCGAATTCCCTGAATGCCGGTTTACTCTCGGGGGTGAACTTCATGCTGCATGCCTGCGGCTGGCTGGAGGGCGGCCTGGTCGCCGACTTCAAGAAGTTCGTGATGGATGCAGATCAGCTGGGCGCTCTGCACAAGATGGCGCAGGGCGTGGCCATGGACGAAAACGCGCAGGCCCTGGACGCTATCCGAGAGGTCGGGCCGGGAGGGCACTATCTGGGCTGCGCGCATACCCAGGGCAATTACAAGACGGCGTTCTGGCGGTCGGACCTGTTCGATTACAAGCCATACGAGACCTGGTCGGACGAAGGGTCACGCGATACGGGCGCGCTGGCCGAGCGCCGGATGAACGCCTTGCTGTCCACCTACGAAGAGCCGCCGATGGACCCAGGGATTCGCGAAGCGCTGGAAGCCTACGTCGCGCGCCGGAAGTCCGAGATGCCCGACGCGCATATCTGACGCGGGTCACGCGCCTCGGAAGTAACGCGCCTCGGCCAGAAGAGCGGCCAGAATATCGACATGGCGGGCGAAGCTGTAAGTGCCGTCCCCGCGCTGGCGGCGCTTTTCCAAGGAGTCCTCCAAGGGTAACAGCCGCTCCAGCGCGGCCCGCGCGGTCGAGGGAATCGCTGTGCGCAGCATCCGGCGTAGATCCCGGCGGCGTTCGTAGGTTTGGGTGCCGTGGGCTGCGGCCTCAACCAGCAATTCAGGGCGGGTCAGGGCGTCAAGGTCTTTGGAGATTTTGCACATCGGACGGCTCCAGTCAGTGTTGAAGATGCTGTAATCATTGACCGAGTGCAGCGCGTGTTGCGCAAATTGGGGGGGCAGCGAACGGTGCGTTTCGGCCGTTTACAAACTGGAAACATTCTCGCTCCGAGCCGCCACAATTAACGTCTTGGTAACCAATCGACAGTTGATGTGACCGTGTTTTCCACAGCTTCCTCAGGACTTTCGGATGTCATCCATATCGCCCTGTCTTTCCGCCCCGCCGCCCGCCAACGGGTTGCCCGAGTGGGTGCCCGCCGAGGCGCGCACCTACGTGGCCCATGCGGTGGTCGGACGGCCGTTGCGGGCGTTGGCGATGGACGAGGGCGTCGCCCCGTCGACCATCCTTCGACAGGTCCGGCGCCTGGAAGCCCGGCGCGACGACCCGCTGGTGGACGACATCCTGGAACGGCTCGCAGAAGTCGCAGGAGACGGTACGCTCCCCTCAGACGAAAAGGACTTCATAGCGATGTCATCCATGCCTTCCCAAGCGGCCCTGATCGACGACGACACACTGAACCGCGAAGCCCGCCGCGTTCTCCGCCGGTTGTGCGAGGCGGATGCCATCCTCGCGGTGGGGCAGGGGATGCCGCAGGCGGTGGTGCTGCGCGAAAACGGGGACGTGCCGACGCGGACGGCGACACTGCCCCGCGCGGTGGCCCAGGCCTTCGTCCTGAAGGATTGGGTGTCTTGCTTCCGCAGCGGGCGGATCACGCGCTATCGGATCACCGAAGCGGGCCGGGGCGCGCTGAAGCGGCTGCTGGGCGAAGACCTGCGGGCCAAGGTCGAAGCCCGGGGCATGGCCGAGGCACCCAGCCCGTTCCTGACGCAACACCAGATTGAGGGCGAACGGGTCGTCCAAGGCACAAATGGCGAGGAAATTCTGCGGGTCAATCTGGCGGAATCTCCGCTGGGGGTTCTGGCGCGGAAAAAAGACAAGGACGGAAAGGCCTTTCTGTCGATGGCCCTGGTCATCGCGGGCGAGCGGCTGCGCGCAGATTTCGAAGCGGCGCAGATGGGACCTCGGGTTGGCCAGGATTGGGACGGCTTCCTGACCGCCGGCGTTCGCAGCGACTTTCGCCCCGGCGGCGGTGGCGGCGGGTCGGATGCGGCCCGTGCACGGGTGTCCGAAGCGCTGCGGGCGCTTGGCCCCGGTCTGGGCGATGTGGTGCTTCGGGTATGCTGCTTCCTGGAAGGCCTGGAGACGGCCGAAAAGCGGATGGGCTGGTCCGCGCGATCGGGCAAGGTCGTTCTCAGGATCGCGCTCCAGCGGCTCCAGGCCCATTACGACGGGCTGGGCCGCTAGCCCAGAAGGTGCGCCATCAGGCGGGCTTCCCGCCCGCGCAGCGCCGGGCGGGCATCGGCCCCGTAGCCGTGGCTGGTCAGATCGGGGAACAGCCGCCGAAGCTCGTCCTGGGCCGCACGGTCCAAGGACGAAAGGGCCATGACACCAGGATGAAAGCTCTCGGACGGGATGCCTTCGGCCAGGACGATCTCGTGGCGGTCGAAGAGAAGGTGGATATAGGCCACCTCGCCACCTTCGCACCGCTCGATGCCGGGATGATCGGTCAGGGCCAAGGCCGGGGCCAAAACGTCCGTCGCGCCGAACAGCATCTCCGCATGGGCCGAGGTGAGCAGCATTCGGTGTTGTGGTGACACGTCCAGGCGCCGCGTGTTTCCCAGGGCCTGGGCGTCGATCCGGATCGGGGCAAGCCGGCCTTGGGCCGGGACCGTCGTCCGGCCGATCCAGCGGACCGGTTGCAGGCCATGGTCCAGCGTCATAACCCGCGCCCCGGGCTTGAGCGTTTCGATCGGGCGCTTGCCAAGGGCCGTGACGATCAAGGTGCCCGGTGTGAAACAGGTCACGATCTCGACATTGCGGAACGCAGTCTGCGCCCCGCCGGACCATTCCACGATGCCGTCGGAGTCGCCGTCGAACCTGACCGTGGCGCCGGGGCCGAGTTGCAAGACGTCATGGCCGCGTCCGCCGTCGATCCGGCCGGTGCCGGGGCCGTCGAGGCGGACGGTATCGTCGCCGGTTCCCAGATCAATCCGATCCACATGCGCTTCACCGGTGACGAAGACGCTGTCGTCACCTCCGCCGCCGCGAACCACGGACGCGGATACGCTGTCGGCCAGGTCGATCAGGTCGTCGCCCCCATTGCCGGTGACGGTCTCGGCGGCGGCCTTGCCGGTCAGACGGATGACGTCGTCTCCCGCCTGACCTCTCACCGTCTCGGCCTTGGACATCTCGTCCAAGCGGATCGTGTCGTCGCCCGACCCGCCGCGGAGCTGATCCGCCCGGGCCGTTCCGCCCAGCCGGAGCCCATCCGCGCCCGATCTGCCGCCCACGGCGCCGTTGACCGATCCGGATGTCATGTCGAAGCCGTCATCCCCACTGCCCAAGCGAATGCCATCGCGCAGGACGCTGCCGCCGGTCACCGTGACCGTGTCGTCGCCGGACTGGGTCAGCACGGTGGTCTCGACATCCTGCGCGGCAATCTCGATGGCGTCGTCCCGTGGTGTACCCCGGATCTCCAGAATGTCAGTCAGGACACGCGTTTCCATCAGGAAGGGATTGTCTTGGAGATAGTCGATATGGGTGTTCCGCAGGATGACGTCCCGAAGGTCGGAGCCGCGCACATCGGCGATGATTTCGGCTCCAAACTGGGGGTCCAGGTCGCCGAACGTCTGGTCCGCGGTCGCGGTTCGGATGAATTGATCGGAGACGATATGCCCGAAGAGCGGCCCCAGCATTGTGCCGTCGACCTTGTCCTCGGCCAGACCGCCGACCCAGAGATCCACTTCGTGAATGGTGTGGTACACCGAACTTAGCTCGGCCTGCAGATCCGCATCGGCGGTGATGATCGAGAAATCCGACGGATCCAACGCGGCGGGATCCAGGTCACCCAAAAGCTGGGCACGGACGTTCACGTAACTGTCCATCCCGTGATCCGCCGACCGCAACAGGTTCAAAGCCGGCAGTGAAAAGCCGGATACCCCATCCGGCGTCGCCAGGAAGAAGTTAAGCGCGTCCACGACCTTAGTGTCCAGGTCTTGCGCAGATTGCTGGGCCATGCCGCGCAGGTAACCGTCCAGCCCGCCGTCGCGCACGCCGCTGGGGTCGAAGAAGGCGTCCATCAGGTCCTGATGCCCGCCATCGGCGGTGGTGCCGTCATCCTGGACCCGTTCCAGCCGTGACGCGACCAGGGTGTGACCGAACCGGAAGGCGGCTGTCGAGAATTCCAGCGCGATCTGGCCGTCCGCATCGGGGTCGTGCCCGACCGCCTCGATATCGTCCGGTGTCGCACTGCCCACCAGCAACGGCAGCCATTCCTCGTAGGTGATCTTCTGGATCTGGTATTCGATGATCTGCCGCGCGCCTTCGAACAGTTGATCATCGGTCCAGTCCGGATGGTCATCCGCCAACCGGTCGGCCCAGTGGTTGTGTTCTCGCACGAACAACGTGTGAAGGGTCAATAGGTTGGGGTTTTCATTGGCGCGGACGTCTCCGGCCAGGAATACCGCATCCTCGCCCTCCGTGTCGCCCGCCATGACGACATCGGGCGTGGCCCGTGGCAGCAGGCCATAGATGGAGGTGGGATCATCCGTAGTCGCCAGCCGGCCACCCTCGAAGGCCCGCACATCGGCCGCCCGCCCGGCATTCGAGCCGTAGACCATGCTTGCGTCGATCTGCCAGGTGATTGCGTTGCCGAATTCCCGAGGTCCGTCTTCGCCCGTGCCGTCCAGGGGCTCGGACCGGCCGACGCCATGGGGAAACGCGGCGTTGTGCATGATCTCGATCTCGCCCTCGGGCGTCAGGCTCAGATCGTGGTCGATGAACTGGCCCCAAGTCGTGAACAAGGCGCTGGCGCCCTGGGCATTCGGCATGTCGCCGTCCTGGTCGAACAGGCGCGCGGCAACGTCGGCGGGGTCCGCGCCCTGATGCAGTTCACCCATGGCGTCGGCGTATCGCGCCTCGGTCAGTCGGGGTAATTGATCCAATTGCGACAGGAACGGGCAGCGCGCCGCAGGCATCGCGGGATCGACATCGGGATGATCGGACATGGGCGCAACTCAGGATGGACCGGAACAAGCCTATCCGATCACGGGGCCGTGAACGATCTAGCTTTGGGAAACAATCCGTCCCGGGGCCGGGGACGCTTCCATTCGAAAAAGGGCCCGATCCTTTGGATCGGGCCCACGAGCCTGCTACCGGTTCTCGACGTCGACGTAATCGCGCTGCGTCGGTCCGGTGTAGAGCTGGCGCGGCCGGCCGATCTTGAGCGCCGGATCGGACAATTGCTCCTTCCACTGGGAGATCCAGCCGACCGTCCGCGACAGGGCGAAGATCGGCGTGAACATCGACGTGGGGAAGCCCATCGCTTCCAGGATGATCCCGGAATAGAAATCCACATTGGGAAACAGCTTCTTCTCGGAGAAGTAGGGATCGGCCAGCGCCTGCTTCTCGAGTTCCTTCGCGACCTGGAGCGTCGGGTTGTTCTCGACGCCCAACAGCTCGAGCACCTCGTCGGCGCTTTCCTTCATCACCGTCGCGCGCGGGTCGAAGTTCTTGTAGACCCGATGTCCGAAGCCCATCAGGCGGAACGGATCCGCCTTGTCCTTGGCGCGGGCGATGTATTCCGGGATGCGGTCCACCGTGCCGATCTCGCGCAGCATCTCCAGGCAAGCCTGGTTCGCGCCACCATGGGCGGGACCCCACAGGCACGCTATGCCTGCCGCGATGCAGGCGAACGGGTTCGCGCCCGAGGATGAGGCCAGACGGACCGTCGATGTCGACGCATTCTGTTCGTGATCGGCATGCAGCGTGAAGATGCGATCCATGGCGCGCGACAGGATCGGGTCCACGTGGAAGGGCTGGGCCGGCACGCTGAAGCACATGTTCAGGAAGTTGGCCGCATAGTCCAAGTCATTGCGCGGATACACGAAAGGCTGGCCGATCGAATATTTGTAGGCCATCGCCGCAATGGTCGGCATCTTCGCGATCAGCCGGATCGACGCGACTTCGCGCTGCCATGGGTCGTTGATATCGGTACTGTCATGGTAGAACGCCGACATGGCGCCGACGACGCCGACCATGGTCGCCATGGGATGCGCGTCCCGCCGGAAGCCCCGGAAGAAGTTATGCATCTGCTCGTGGATCATGGTGTGCATCGTGACCCGGGTCTCGAAGTCTTCGAGTTGGGCGGCCGACGGCAAATCGCCATAGAGCAGCAGGAAGCAGACCTCCAGGTAATGCGACTTCGCCGCCAATTGGCCGATCGGATAGCCGCGATGCAGCAAAATGCCGGCATCGCCGTCGATGAAGGTGATCGCCGAGTCACAGGCCGCCGTGGAGGTGAACCCCGGATCGTAGGTGAAGACGTCGGCCTGACCGTACAGCTTTCGGATATCCAGCACGTCCGGCCCGGCGGTGGGGCTGTGGATCGGCAAGTCGTATGTCTGGCCATCCAGGGTCAATGTCGCTGTCTTCGGAGTATCGGCCATGTCGGTCCTTTCCTTAGCGGTCACCTGAAGAATGCCAGGTAAGCCCTTCTTTCGGCGAGGTTTCCCGCGCCGTCTAGTCCGTAGCCGCCAAGTCTGTTCCGGCGGCGTCCGCGATGCGCGCGATGGTTTCGTCGCGCCCGAGGACAAGCATCATGTCGAAAACGCTGGGGGTAGCCGTGCGACCCGCGAGGGCTGCGCGCAAGGGGGCGGCAAGCTTGCCCAGGCCAACGCCGTGGGACGCGGCTAAATCCCCCACGACACCCTCCAACGCATCGCGGGTCCAGCTAACATTTTGCAGGTGCGGCGTCAATTCTGACAGTATGCGACGGGATACCGGATCAAGTGATTTTGAGGCCTTCGCCTCGATGTCTATGGGCCGCGATACCAAGGCGAACTGGGCTCGATCAAGCAATTGTGGCAAGGTTCGCGCCGCGTCCTGGGCCACCGGCACGGCCTGTGTCAGCGCCGCCGCGTCAGGTGCCGGTTGCCCGGCGCGTGCCGCCCAGTCCAGCAACGCCTCCGTCACCTCCTGGGGGGTCATCTGACTCAGATGCTGGCCCGACAGGTTCTCCAGCTTCTTCAAGTCAAGTCGCGCCGGGGCTTTGCCGATCCCGTCCAGGTCGAACCAGTCCCGCGCCTGCGCGTCGGTGAAGTATTCGTCGTCTCCGTGGCTCCAACCCAGCCTGGCCAGGTAGTTCCGCAAGGCCCGCGCTGGAAAGCCCATCTCGGCATATTCCTCGACCCCGGTGGCACCGTGGCGTTTGGACAGTTTCTTCCCATCGGCTCCGTGGATCAGGGGGATATGGGCCCAGACCGGTTCCGGCCACCCCATGGCGCGGTAGATCTGGGCCTGCCGGGCCGCGTTGTTGAGATGATCGTCGCCCCGGATGACATGTGTGATCCCCATGTCGTGATCGTCCACGACCACGGCCAGCATGTAGGTCGGCGACCCGTCCGACCGAAGCAACACCATGTCGTCGAGTTGATCGTTCCGGACCGTCACCTGGCCCTGCACCGCATCCGCGATGATCGTCTCGCCCGCGCGGGGCGCCTTCAATCGGATGACCGACGGCGCATCCGGTGCGGTTGTCGGATCGGCGTCGCGCCAAGGGCTCTGGAACAGGGTCGACCGACCCTCTGCGCGCGCGGCTTCGCGATAGGATTCGATCTCCGCCTGGCTGGACCAGCAGCGAAAGGCATGCCCGGCCGCCAGCATCTCCCTGGCGACCTCGGCGTGCCGGTCCGCGCGGGCGGCCTGGCTGACGACGTCGCCGTCCCAATCCAGGCCCAGCCACCGCAAGCCCGCCAAGATCGTCTCGGTCGCTTCCGGCGTCGACCGCGCCCGGTCCGTGTCCTCGACCCGCAGCAGGAACCGTCCGCCCCGACCCCTCGCATAGAGCCAGTTGAACAGCGCTGTACGGGCGGTGCCGATATGCATCGTTCCGGTCGGCGACGGCGCGATGCGGGTCACGACGGGGGGTGTATCACTCATGGAAGTCTTTCCGAAGTGCGAATGGTTAACGGTTCGTAAACCCCAGCCGAGGCATGATCCGCGCGGTTGATAGGCAGCCCCAGAGGGGAGAGCAAGGATGCACACGGTCGACACGGCCAGACCCGCCCGGACCTGGGGGCAGGGGGTGATCGCGCTCAGCCAGGGGTTGCGCGGCCGGCGGCTGCCCTGGCTCGCCACGGCCTTCGGCGTGGGTGTCGGCGTCTATTTCGCCCTGCCAGTCGAGCCTGCGCCTTGGGCGCCCCTGGCCCTGGTCGGTCTCGCGGTGGGCTTGGCCATTCTGGCATGGCGCGGTCGGGACGGGGTCGGCCCCCTCCTGACGATCCTGATCGCGCTGGTTCTCGGGGCGGCTTTTGCACAGGCGCGCACGCACCGCGTCGCCGGTCCCTTCCTGGATTACCGTTATCACGGCGCGGTCGAGGGCCGGGTCGTCCATATCGACCGCTCCAGTTCCGGCGCGGTCCGGATCACCCTAGACCGCGTCCGATTGGACCGCGTGCCCGGCGCCGAAACACCCCGCCGGGTGCGCCTGTCCTTGCATGGCGACGGCGGGCTCACCCGTCCGCCGCCGGGAACCCGCGTCATGACGACGGCTTTCCTGGCGCCGCCCAATGGCCCGGCAGAGCCGGGCGGTTTCGATTTCCAGCGCCATGCCTGGTTCCTCAAGCTGGGTGCGGTCGGCTATACCCGCGTCCCGCTCGTGACCGCCGAACCCGCGCCGGGCGGCTTCGCGATGCTGGCCGCCCGCTTCCGCGAAGACCTTTCGAGACGCCTGCGCGAACGTCTGCCGGGACAAACCGGCCAGATCGCCGTGGCGATCACCACGGGCGACCGTTCGGGCCTGTCCGATGCGGTCACCGAAGACCTGCGCGCGTCGAACCTGGCGCATCTCCTGGCCATTTCCGGTCTCCATATGGGATTGCTGACCGGCTTCGTCTTTTGGGCGGTCCGGGGCGGCCTGGCTCTCGTGCCCCGCATCGCGCTCAACCATCCCACCCGCATCTGGGCTGCCTTGACTGCCATGCCCTTCGCCGCCGCCTACCTGGTCATCTCCGGCGGGTCCGTGGCCACGCAACGGGCCTTCGTGATGGTCTTTGTGATGCTGCTGGCCATCTGTCTCGGCCGCCGCGCCCTATCGCT
Source organism: Pseudomonadota bacterium (assembly GCA_039033775.1). Lineage (GTDB taxonomy): Bacteria > Pseudomonadota > Alphaproteobacteria > Rhodobacterales > Rhodobacteraceae > Jannaschia. The sequence goes on from JBCCCB010000064.1 coordinate 13,629, forward strand.
GCGCAGCGTGGCCTTGGCGGCCCTCGTCATTCTCGCCTGGCGCCCCGATGCGCTGACCGGGCCGGGCTTCCAGATGTCCTTCGACGCCACCGGGGCGCTGGTGCTGGCCTTCGGCGCCATGTCCCGGAACCATGGCGGCTGGCTGCGCGGCTGGCGCGGGGCCTTCGTATCGCTGCTGGTTTCGTCGGTGGTCGCCGGCCTCGCGACGGGGCCGTTTGCCGCAGCGCATTTCAACCGGGTGGGGCAATTCGGTGTCTTGGCCAACCTTCTGGCCGTCCCGGTCATGGGCTTCGCCGTGATGCCCATGCTTCTGATCGCCCTACTGCTTTGGCCCCTGGGCTTGGAAGGCGGTCCGCTCTGGGTCGCGGAATTTGGCATTAACTGGATCCTCGGCGTCGCCGGGGGCGTCGCCGCTCTTCCGGGCGCTGTCACGTCCGTACCCGCCCCGGGCCCGCTGGTCTTGCCGCTGCTGGGCCTCGGCTTCGCGCTTGCGGCCTGTCTACCGGGGGTGTCGCGCCTGTTGGGCGGAGGCGTGGTCGCTGGCGCCGTCGCGGTCTGGATGCTGACACCGAGGCCGGATGTGCTGATCTCGGCGGATGGTCGTCTGGTCGGCTGGCAGACATCCGAGGGGCGCCGGCTGAGCCGAGAGAGCGGCGCCGGTTTCGTCGCGCAGTCCTGGCTCGAAAATGATGGGGATCCAGCCGACCAAGCCGAAGCCGTCGGTCGACCGGCGTCGCTATCGGCGGGCTTGCCGGAGATCACGCCGCTGCGCCGCGCGCGCGATGCGGAGGCCGCCTATCAGACCTGCGATGGCGGCTGGATTGTGGCCCCGATGGAGTTGGAGGGCAACCCACCGACCTGCCGCATTCTGACGCCGCAAACCCTCCGCGATACCGGAGCGATTGCGCTTTATGCCAACGGAACCGGCGGTTTTCTAGAAGTCCATGCGCGGGACCGTCAAGGAAATCGGCCCTGGGTTCCACGCTGAACCCAAGGCCGATCATGGTCTTACGTCTTTGCGAAGTCCCCACTGTCCCGCCAGATCCCGGCGATCTGGCGGATGATCGACGCGTCAGTAGCTCCGGATCAGACCAACCAGGCGCCCCTGCACCTTGACCCGCTCCGAACTGAGCATCCGCGTCTCGTATGCCGGGTTCGCGGCTTCCAGTGCGATCATCTCGCGCGACCGGCGGAACCGCTTCAGCGTCGCTTCGTGTCCGTCGACTAGGGCGACGACGATGTCGCCATTGTCGGCGACCGTCTGTTCGCGGATGACGACGACATCTCCGTCGTTGATCCCGGCCTCGATCATCGAATCCCCGCGGACTTCCAATGCATAATGATCTCCGCCACGGTCCAGCATCTGGCCCGGCACCGCCACGTGCCGCGTGACTTCCCCGATGGCCTCGATCGGCACACCGGCCGCGATTCGTCCCATCAGC
>JBCCCB010000065.1:0-15041 GCA_039033775.1 Pseudomonadota bacterium
CCGCCAGATCCCGGCGATCTGGCGGATGATCGACGCGTCAGTAGCTCCGGATCAGACCAACCAGGCGCCCCTGCACCTTGACCCGCTCCGAACTGAGCATCCGCGTCTCGTAGGCCGGGTTCGCGGCTTCCAGTGCGATCATCTCGCGCGACCGGCGGAACCGCTTCAGCGTCGCTTCGTGTCCGTCGACCAGGGCGACGACGATATCGCCATTGTCGGCAACCGTCTGTTCGCGGATGACGACGACATCCCCGTCGTTGATCCCGGCCTCGATCATCGAATCCCCGCGGACTTCCAGTGCGTAATGGTCTCCGCCACGGTCCAGCATCTGGCCCGGCACCGCCACGTGCCGCGTGACTTCCCCGATGGCCTCGATCGGCACACCGGCCGCGATTCGTCCCATCAGCGGAAGCGTCGTGGCATCCACCTGAACCGGCATCGCCTCCCGCGCCTGGACGGTCCGTTCCGGCGCGCCGCCCTCGATCACCCGTGGCGCGAAACCAGATGGCGCCATGTCCTCGGGCAGACGGATCACCTCGATCGCGCGGGCGCGATGGGCCAGGCGACGGATGAAGCCCCGCTCTTCCAGCCCGGTAATCAGTCGGTGAATTCCAGATTTCGACCGTAGGTCCAGTGCATCCTTCATTTCGTCGAAGGATGGCGGCACGCCATCCCGTTGAACCCGCTTATGGATGAATTCCAAAAGGTCGCGCTGCTTGCGTGTCAGCATGACTTGACGTCTCCCCAAATTCCGTGGCCCCACGGGCAAATCATGATCTGTTCTATTTAAGTTCCGGTTTTGTGTCAACGGACTGGAACGGATCAGGCACAGGATGGGTCCGAGTGGTTTAAAAAGTGTTAACGCGGCAACGCCAAGGTGCGAATTCGTGTGCCCGCGTCACGGGGCGGGTCGTGCGGCGGCCGGATCACCAGATGATCGCTGGCTGCAAGGACCGACAGAAGGCTGCTGTCTTGACGGTCGGCGACCCGCGACAGGCCGTCGGGGGTCGTCTGGGCTCGCATGTAATGCATGCGCGGGCCGTTGGCGCCGACCGGGGCGCCCAGTATCCGCTCTTCCGTCAGATCCCGGTCCGGCAGGCCAAGGAAGCGCGCGATCATCGGTTGGACGAACACCAAGGCGCAAACGAAGGCCGAAACCGGATTGCCCGGCAAACCGACCATCACCTGACCTGGTTTCTGCCCCGCCATCAGGGGCTTGCCGGGGCGCATCGCCACCTTTTGAAACCGAAGCTCGAAGCCCGCCGTTTGAGCGGCCGGGGCGACCAGGTCGTGCTCCCCGACCGAGGCGCCCCCCGCCGTCAGCAGAAGGTCGGCATCCTGTGCCAATCCGAAGGCGAGGGCGAGGCTCTCCTCATTGTCGCCCACCAGCGGTAGCCGCCGCGCTGTCGCGCCCCAGCCCTCGATCAGGGCGGCCAAGGCGTCTCCGTTCGATGCGAAGATCGTGCCGGGGTCGAGCGTATCGCCGGGCGCGCGCAGTTCATCCCCGGTGGACAGGATCGCAACGATCGGCCGGCGGCGCACGGGGATCGTGCCATGCCCCATGGCGCCCAGGAGGGCGATGTCCTGCGGCCGCAGCACCCGTCCGCCCGACAAAACGAAGCCGGTATCGAAATCGCCGCCTGGGGGCCTGACATAGGCGGCCCCGTCCGGAGCCGGGCCAACGACGATCCGGTCGCCCTGTCGATCGACATCTTCCTGGATCAGGATGTGACGGGCGCCTTCGGGCACCGGCGCGCCGGTGAAGATCCGCACGGCTTCGCCCTCGCGCAGCGTGCCCGCGAAGGAATGACCGGCCGCCGACGTTCCGACGACGTCGAAGACCCGCCCCGGCGGCGGCGCGGTCTCGGCCCCGGCATAGCCGTCCTTGGCGGAGGCGGCGTAGGGGGGTTGCGGTCGGGGCGCTGGCATGTCCCGGGCCAGGCCGCGGCCGGCCGCGTCCCGGAAAGCACTCTCCTCGATCTCCAGCGGCGCGGCCAGCGCCAGCAGCGCGGCCCGCGCCTCCTCGACGGAGATCAAGGGGCGATCCAATCGCCGGACTTGCCGCCCGTCTTCGACAGGAGCCGGATGCCGCCGATCTCCATATCCTTCTGGACCGCTTTAACCATGTCGTAGATCGTCAGACAGGCGACCGAGACAGCGGTAAGCCCCTCCATCTCGACGCCGGTCGGGCCGGTCGTGGCGACGGTGGCTTGGACGCGCAGACCGGGCAGGGCCGGATCGGCTGCGATCTCGAGGGCAACGCGGGACAGCGGCAGAGGATGGCAGAGCGGGATCAGATCCGCCGTGCGCTTGGCCCCCATGATCCCCGCCAGCCGGGCAACGCCGGCCACATCGCCCTTCTTGGCTTGGCCCGCCTGAATGATATCAAACGTCTCCGGCGACATCTTCACATACCCTTCGGCGACCGCCACCCGTTTGGTCGCCGCTTTCGCCGAGACGTCGACCATATGGGCCGCGCCTGTGTCGTCGAAATGGGTCAGTCCCGTCATCGGCCGGAGACCAGAGGATCGGCCAAAAGAGCGCGCGTGGCCGAGGCCACGTCGTCTTGCCGCATCAGGCTTTCGCCAATCAGGAAGCAGCGGGCGCCGTGACGGGCCATGTCAGCCAGATGATCCGGCCTAGACAAACCGCTTTCGCTGACCAGCAGGCGGTCGCTATCTGCCCTGCGGGCCAGATCGCGCGTGACTTGAAGATTGGTCTCGAACGTGTTGAGATTGCGATTGTTTATACCCAGGAGGGGCGACTTCAGAACCGCCGCGCGGTCCAGTTCCATCTGGTCGTGAACCTCGACGAGGACATCCATGCCCCAGTCCATGGCCGCGGCCTCCAGCTCGACGGCTTGGCTGTCTTCGACGCTGGCCATGATGATCAGGATGCAATCGGCGCCGAGCGCCCGGCTTTCGGCAACCTGCCAAGGATCATAGAGAAAATCCTTGCGTAGGACCGGCAGATCGACCGCCGCACGGGCATCGACCAAGTACCGGTCCGCGCCCTGGAAGGACGGACCATCGGTCAACACCGAAAGACAGGCCGCGCCGCCTTCCGCATAGGCCTTGGCCAAGCTCGGCGGATCGAACGGCTCCCGGATCAAGCCCTTGGACGGGCTTGCCTTCTTGATCTCCGCGATTAGGCCATAGCCCGAAATCGAAGCCTGTTGCAGCGCCTCAGCAAAGGGCCGGATGGGCGGCGCGGACCTGGCATCGGCTTCGATGCTGGCTTGGTCTCGATCGGCCTTCCGAGCGGCGACCTCGTCCAGCTTGTAGGTCTTGATCCGGTCGAGAATGCTGGGCGTGGTCATGCCGTCTCCGAGGTGAGGGCGGCCAGGGCCTGGACCTTGGCCAACGCTGTGCCGCTGTCGATGGCCAGCGCCGCCTGGGCGACGCCGTCGGGCAGGGCGGTGGCCTTGCCCGCCACGACCAGGGCGGCGGCCGCGTTCAAGAGGACCGCATCGCGATAGGCCCCGCCCGCGCCATGCATCAGCGCGCGGAAGGCGGCCGCGTTTTCCGACGGCTCGCCGCCCAGGATCGCCTCGAAGGAATGGGTCGGCAGACCGGCATCGTCAGGCGTGACCGTCTTCTCCGTGACCGCCCCATCCTTGAGCACGGCCACCGAACTGGGCCCTGCGATAGACAATTCGTCCGTGCCGTCACTGCCATGGACGAGCCAGGCATCGCTCGAGCCGAGCGCGCCCAGAACCTCGGCCATGGGACGCAGCAGGTCGCGCGAATAGGCGCCGGTCAACTGCCGCCTGACGCCCGCGGGATTGGTCAATGGCCCCAGCACGTTGAACACGGTCCGCGTCCCCAATTCCCCGCGCACCGGCATCACGTGCTTGGTCGCGGGATGGTGCATCGGCGCCATCATGAAACAGATCCCGGTCTCCGCAAGCGCCCGTTCGGCAATAGCGGCGTCCACCATCACGTTCACGCCCATCTCGGTCAGCACATCCGCCGCCCCGGATTTGCTGCTCAGGTTGCGATTCCCGTGCTTCGCCACCGGCACCCCGGCGGCGGCGACGACAAAGGCCGTGGCGGTCGAGATGTTCAGCGTCCCCTTGCCGTCCCCCCCCGTGCCGACGATGTCCATCGCGCCTTCGGGCGCGGCCACGCGGGTCATCTTCGCCCGCATGGCGGCGGCGGCGGCGGCGATCTCGTCGACCGTTTCGCCCCGCGTCCGCAACGCCATCAGGATGCCCGCGATCTGGGCGGCCGTCGCCTCGCCTTCGAAGAAGGCGGTGAACACGGTCTCGGCCTCGGCGCGGGTCAGCGCACGGTCGGCCACCGCGTTCAGGAGGGGTTTGAGATCGGTCATGCGGGAACCGGCATCGTGTCGAGGAAATTCCGCAACAGCGCATGGCCATGCTCGGACGCGATGCTTTCGGGGTGGAACTGCACGCCGTGGATCGGCAAGTCGCGGTGCCGCAGCCCCATGATCGTGCCGTCGGACAATTCGGCATTCACCACCAGCGCATCCGGCAGCATGTCCCGGTCCACCACCAGCGAATGATAGCGCGTGGCATGGAACGCCTCGGGCAGGCCCGCGAACACGCCGGTTCCATCATTCTGCATCCGGCCCAGCTTGCCATGGACGATCTCGCCTGCGCGGACGACCTGGCCGCCGAAGGCCTGGCCGATGGCCTGATGTCCCAGGCAGACGCCGAACAACGGCGTCCGCGTCTCGGCGCAGGCCTGGACCATGGCCAGGCAGATCCCTGCCCGATCCGGGTCGCACGGCCCCGGCGACAGCAAGATGCCCGCCGGATTCAAGCCCATTGCCTGTTGCACATCCATCGCGTCGTTTCGCACGACACGCACGTCGGCACCCAGTTCGGACACGTAATGCACCAGGTTCCAGGTGAAGCTGTCGTAATTGTCGATCAGCAGAAGCAAGCCCAACCCTCCGGAAGCGTTTCGACGGGGGTTATCCGCGTCCCTTGGCCGGGCTATACATGCCCAACGGCCGGGGGCGCGGTCAAGGCGGCGTGGATCGCCGGGCGCCGTCGGCAAAGGGGCGTTCGGAGGGCAGGCGATGCTGCGCGGTATTCTACTTGGGTCGATCAGCGGGTTGGCGCTGTCGGGGCTTCTGCTGGTTTCGGTGTCGCTGCTGGTGCCGCCGCCGGGGGGCACGGTGACGGAGCGGGTGCCGGATCGCCCCGACCTGGCCGCCCCGCCCAGCTCGGACGAGACCGCTGTGATCCGGCCCGATCCCTTGCCCCCCCGGGCCGAGACCCCGACCGCCGATCTGGTCGAGGCCGCGCCCGTGGGCGAGATCGACATCCCCGCCGGGTCCCAGTTCGGCCGGCCCCGCGAAGACGTGGCCGTCGTGACGCCCGATGGCGACCAGCGGCCGCAATTGACGGCGTCCTCGGGGCCCAGCGGATCGGTCCCGCCCTCGGCGCCGGAGGCGGATACCCGCTCGGCGGCGATCCCAGGGACGGCACGGTTCACCTCGCTCGCGCCGCCGCCCTCGGACGGGGCGGCGCCAGACCTGCCGGCGCCCATCGACGAACGTGCGCCGCAGACCTTCCGAAGTGTCGAGCCCGGCGAGGAAGAGGCCCTGGCCGAAGACGAGGCCCCCGATATCGCCGGGGAAACCCCCGCGCCCGATGTCGCCGACGCGGTCCCCGAGACCGTCGTGGCGGACGAGCCCGTCCTCGAAGAGGCGGAGCAGGTCGTCGAAGAAGATCTGGCAGCCCCCATTTTGACCGAGACAGCCATCGCCGAGGAGGCGGAGATCGCGCCGCAATCGGCGGAGGCCGACCCGGCCGCCATCGACGGCGACACGCCGCCGGTCGTCGTCGAACAGCCGCCTGCCGGCGGCCCCATCGCGGCGGCTGGGGCCGATCCCGCCGCCATCGTCTCGCCCGAGGTGGCGCCGCTTGAAACCGCGCAGTTGGCTCAGGACACGATCCGGGTGCTGCGGCCGGATGAAATCGTGGTGCCAAATCGGACTCCGGCGCCGGAGATCGTCGAAGACCCCGATCCAGCCGACATCCCATCCGACGAGGATGTTGCCGCCGCGGCCGCGGCCGCCCTGCCACGCCGCCTGGTGCTCGACAGCGAGCGGGACGAGGCGGACAGCTCGGCGGCCATCGCCGTCGAAGAAGCCGCAGGCGGTTCCGAGGGATCGGCCCGCGCGCTCGACGCCTTCGCCGCCCCTGCCGACCGACGGTCGGGTGTCCCGGTTTTTTCGATCGTGCTGATCGACGATCCCGCGGCGGGGCTGGATCGCGCCACGCTGAGCGCTCTCGGCTTCCCGGTCGCCTTCGCCATCGACGCCTCGGCACCCGATGCGGCCGACGCGATGGCGGTCTACCGGGCCGCCGGTCACGAGGTGCTGTTGATCGCCGACGCCCTGGCGCCCGACGGTGCACCGCAGGACATCGAGGTCGCGCTGGCGGGCGCGCGCGCCGCCGTGCCCGAAGCCGTCGGCGTTCTGGACCGGGCCGAGTTGGGCTTCGCGGACCAGCGGCAGGCCCTGTCGGCCCTGCTGCCGTCACTCGGGGAAGCGGGACTTGGGTTCGTGAGCTATCCGGGCGGCTTGGGGTCGGGCGTGCAGACGGCGCTCCGCGAGGGCGTGGCGGCGGCCCAATTGTACCGCGTGCTGGACGACCAGGGACAGCAGGCGCCGATGATCATGCGCTTCCTGGACCGTGCGACGTTCGAGGCGGCCCAGGACGGGTCGGCCATCGTCGTGGGCCGCACAACGCCGGAAACGGTCGCCGCCCTGCGAGACTGGTCCGAAAGCGACCGTGCCGCGACGGTCGATGTGGTTCCGGTCAGCGAAGTGCTGCGGGCGACGCTGCCGTAGTCAGCCGCTCTGTTCGGGAAGGTCGATCCGCGCGACCTGCTCGGCAATCGGTTCGACGGCCAGGGGATGGGTTTCCTGGTGGTGCGTGTCCGGCGCGCCGATGGGGCGCCATTCGCGGTTCTTATAGATCTCCAGCGCCGAGAAACCGGCCTTGTAGCCCATCTTGGGAGAGCCGGGGACCCAATAGCCCAAATAGACATAGGGCAACGCGGCCTCGCGCGCGATCTCCACATGGTCGAGGATGATAAGCGTCCCGAGCGAGTCCTGGCCCTGGCTGGGATCGTAGAAGGAATAGACCATCGACAGCCCGTCATCGAGCACATCCGTCAGGCACACGGCGCGCAGGATCGAGGCGCCGCCGTTTTCCCGGGGGCGGTCGTCCCAATATTCGATGACGCGGGTGCGGATCGGGGTTTCCTCGATCATGGCTGCGGATTCGAAGATATCCATGTCGGCCATGCCGCCATCGGCGTGCCGCATCTCCAGGTAGCGGCGGAAGAGGGCATATTGCTCCTCGGTGGCCCAGGGCGACGTGATCTCGCGCCGCAGGTGGGCATTGCGCGTCAGGGTCTTGCGCTGCGAGCGGGAGGGCTTGAAGGCGCGGGCGTCGATCCGGGCCGACAGGCAGGCCGAACAATCGGCGCAGGACGGCCGGTACAGCACGTTCTGACTGCGCCGGAAGCCTTGCTTGCTGAGCTTGTCGTTCAGGTCGGCCGCGCCCGAACCTTGCAAGGCGGTGAACAACTTCCGCTCCCGCCGCCCGTCGAGATACGGGCAGGGCTGAGGCGCCGTGACATAGAATTGCGGCGTCAGCGGAAGGCTGTGGCGCATGGTGCGGATGGCTTTCTTCGTGTGGTTGCTTGGGACCCTAGCGAGGGGGTCGGCATCCGACAACGCAAATATCGCCGCCTGCGTGGCGCAGGCGGCGACGATGTCAGCCAGGCCGGTTGATCGCTGCGGTTCCGAGAACGAGATCGGTCAGACTCTGGCGACGTTGTGTCGCCAGGACCGTCGCGACGGTGGCCAGGATCGGCAGGAAGAAGGCCATCGTGGCGTAGTATCCGACCACGTGCAGCGCGGCTTGCACACCGTCGAGCGGTTCGCCATCGGCACCGCGCAGCTCGATCCCCATCAGGCGCATGCCGGGCGTGGCCGAGCCGCTGGCCAAGGTGCCGATGCGGTAGACCAGGCCGATGGTCAGGAAGGCGAGGGGCCAAAGCCACCAGGCCAGGGTCAGCGTCAGGATACCGGCCAGGAATGTCAGGGCGGTGATCGCGATGACGTCCAGGACCCAGGCGATGGCGCGCTTCAGGGGCACGCCTGCGTAGAACTGAGCCTCGTAATGTGGATCGGGCAGGGCGGAGCTCTGGTGCAGGTAGGTCATTGATGTCCCTTGGATTTCAGGAAGGCCGGCCCCTGTGCGGGGCCGGCGGGGCGCTTAGGCTTCGGCGGTGTCGCCGTCGTCGGAGCGCTTGCGGGCGCGGTCGTCCATGAACTGGTCGAACTCGGCCTTGTCCTTGGCTTCGCGCAGGCGTTGCAGGAATTCCTCGAAGGCGGTCTGCTCTTCTTCCAGCCGGCGCAGCATGTCGGCCTTGTAGCTGTCGAAGGCGGCGTTGCCGGTGGACCGGGTGGTCCGCATGGCGCGGCGGGCATTGCAGGTCATCGAGCGGGAATTGCGGCCGGAAAACATACGCTTGCTCCAGATCATGTAAGCGAGAAGGGCGAGGCCGATCGGCCAGAAGAAGATGAAGCCGAGGACCATCACGGCAATCCACGCGCCCTTGCCGCGGGCGTCGAGCCAGGCCTCGGAGCGGGACAGCCAGTTGCCACGAGGGGCGTCGGCGTAAGCGGGGGCGGGGGTCATCAGCGTCTCTCCTGTGTTTGGATGTGAATGCGTTTCACATCACAGGAGATGGGAAGGCTGACGGAAGGTCACAAGGGGGTGAGGGCCAAATTGTTAACGCGATTCACATATTTTTTCGGAAATGTAGATATCTCAGGAGGATAGATGATTCGCGGCACCGATTTCGGCCAGCGCAGGGGCGTACACCCCCCGTACACCCCCCATGCAGACGGGCGGTGTATGGGCCGTTCCGTTAACCGGCGTTACGTTCGGTCACGGACCCCTGAGCGTCGGCGGGGTCAAGCCCCGCATGGCCGTTCTTGCGGTAACGGCCCGGCGGGATGCCATGGGCGCGGCTGAACACCCGCACGAAATAGGCCGGGTCCCGGTAGCCGCAGCGCGGGCCGATCTGCGCCACGGTTTGGCGCGTGTCGCGCAGCAGCCGCCGGGCTTCGAGCATGCGGCGGCGCAGGATCAGCTCGCCCGGGGGCACGCCCAGGTAACGGCGCGACAGGCGTGTCAGATGGGTCGGCGACAGGTCGAGCGCGCGGGCGCAATCGGCAACGCTGAGATCCCCGGAATACCCGGTCTCGACCAGGGCGCAGAGCGCGGAGGCTCGCGCATCGCCCAGTTCGGCGCCGTCGTCGGCCTGGCGCTCCGCCAGGGCGTAGAGCGTCAGGGTCTCGGCCAGGCTGGCCAGCAACGCGCGCCGTTCCGGATCGAAGCGGGGGAACAGGTGGGCGATCTGATCGACTGTGGCGACGAGCCCGTCGAAATGGGGCGGATCGGCCGGACCGCGCAGCAGGGCCATGGCCTGGCCCTGCAACCGGGCGCGGATCGCAGGCGATTGTTGGTCCAGCGGCAGGGTGACGACGTCGCCGGCGGTTTCGGCGGGAAAGCGGAATCCGTGGACCATGCGGGGCGGCACCAGAAGGGCCGCCGGACCGGTCGTGTCCAGGTCGAGCCCGCCCGCCGTGATCCGCACGCCCCCCGAGCGGAACAGGAAGAGTTGTGCCAGGCCATCGTGGCGATGGGGGCGGATCGTCCAGCTATGGCGCTCGGACCGGTCGCGGATCCGCTCGTGATGGACGGGATCGTCCAGATGATGGGACAGCCGTTCCCCGTAGAGATCGTAAGTGGGGACGAGGGTGGGCATCTGAAAAACGGCTCCGAAGGGATGGTCCGATAGTGCAAAATCGCGGGCCGATCGTCCATTGCCGCCGATCTCGGGCGCTGACACGGTCGGGATCGGCGCGTCGCGGGGAGACGGGGCGCCCCCTGGTCGGCCCGCGCCGGCGCCCTCTCCCGTCGAGATGGATAGACAAAGGCGCGGCATGACCGGCAACTTGAGAACGCAGGTTTGCATCATCGGTTCGGGCCCGGCGGGTCTGCTTTTGTCCCATCTTTTGGCGCTGGAGGGGATCGAGAGCGTCGTGCTGGACCGCCGCGACCGCGCCCATATCGAAGGCCGGATCCGGGCGGGCGTGTTGGAACAGGGCACGGTCGAGACCCTGGTGAGCGCCGGTCTGGGGGATCGGCTGCTGGCCGAGGGGCTGCCCCATGCCGGTTTCGACCTGGCCTTCGACGGCGCGCGGCATCGGATCGACCTGGAGGGGCTGACGGGCCAGGTGGTCACTGTCTATGGCCAGACCGAGGTGACGAAGGACCTGTTCGCGCGGCGGATGGCCGAGGGGCAGGCGTTCTTCTTCGACGTGGAGGACGCGCGGCCGGTGGAGATCACCTCGGACCGGCCCGCCGTCATGTTCCGGAAGGACGGCGCGGAGATCCGGGTCGAGTGCGACTATATCGCCGGGTGCGACGGCTTCCGGGGGGCGTCGCGGCAGGCGATCCCGGCCTCGGTCCTGAAGACCTACGAGCGGGTCTATCCGTTCGGCTGGCTGGGCGTGCTGACCGAGCGGCCGCCGGTCCATCACGAGCTGATCTATGCCAACGATGCCAGGGGCTTCGCGCTGTGTTCCATGCGGTCGGCCACGCGCAGCCGGTATTACGTGCAATGCGACCTGAGCGACCGGGTCGAGGATTGGTCCGACGACCGGTTCTGGGACGAGCTGGCGCGGCGGATCGGGCCCGAGACGGCCGCCGGGATGGAGACCGGGCCGTCCTTCGAGAAATCCATCGCGCCCCTGCGGTCCTTCGTGGCCGAGCCCATGCGCCACGGGCGGCTGTTCCTGGCCGGGGATGCGGCCCATATCGTGCCGCCCACGGGGGCGAAGGGCTTGAACCTGGCGGTGGCCGACGTGCGGCTGCTGGCCCGCGCGCTGGTCCAGGCCTACGGGACGGGCGAGGCGCGGTTCCTCGATAGCTATTCCGCCGACGCGCTGGCGCGGGTCTGGAAGGTGGAGCGGTTTTCCTGGCAGCTGTCGATGCTGATGCATCAGTTCCCGGACCATTCGCCGTTCGAGAAGAAGATGCAGCGGGCGGAATTCGCGTATCTGCGCGGGTCCGAGGCGGCGTCGCGGTCGATCGCGGAGAATTACGTGGGGCTTCCCTTGGACGGCTGAGCGGAGGAGGATGGGGCCATGCGATATTGCGACGTGAACGGACAGGTGTTGGCCTATCGCCATCGGGCGGGGGTCGAGCCCGCCGTGGTGTTCTGCAACGGGCCGGGCATGGATCAGAGCCTGTGGGATGGGGTGATCGCGCTGTTGCCACGGGGGCGGGCGGTGCTGACCTGGGACCTGCCGGGGCATGGGGCCAGCGGGGACGGGGCGTTGGATCGCGGATGTTTGGCCGGGGTGATGGCGGCGGCCGGGATCGGGGACGCGCTGATCTGCGGTGTGGGGCCGGGGCGGGCCGACGTGCCGGTGGGCGTGGCGCGCGGGCCGGTGGACTGGGCCGCGGCGGCCGAGGCCGGGGGGATGGCGGCGGTGGCCGACGACGTGGTGGCTTTGTGGCCGGGAGCGGAGGTGCCGGAGATGCGGGCCGGATATCGCGCGATGGTGGGCCGGGTGTCGGTCGACGGGTTCGTGGCGGCGTGCCGGGCGACGCCCGAGGGCGAGGTCGTTGCCTGGATGGACGCGCCCGACGCGGTGGCGGAGGCGATCCGGCGGGCGTTGGCCGGGAGGGCCGGGCCGGGGGGCGAGGCCGTGCGTCGGGCCGTGTTGGGGGATGCCCATGTGGATCGCGCGGGGACGAGCGACCTGGCGGCGCCGTTCCGGACGCTCATCACCGAGGGGGCGTGGGGGCGGGTCTGGGCCGGGGACGGCATCCCGTGGCGGGAGCGGTCGATGCTGACGGTGGCGTTGTTGGCGGCGCTGGGGAATTGGGACGAGATCCCGATGCATGTGCGGGCGGCGGCGCGGACGGGGGCCGCGCCCGAGGATCTGCGGGAGGCGTTGCAGCATGTGGCCGTGTACGCTGGCGTGCCGCGGGCGAACCATGGGTTGAAGCTGTTGGAGCGGGTCTTGGCGGAGGAGCGGGAATGACGGGCTTCGCACCGAGGGATCGGGGATGGCATCCGCCGGCCCTGGCCCCGGCCTATCGGTCGTCGATCCGGCGGTCGCCGCGGCAGGCGCCCTTGCGGATCGCGCAGACCGAGACGGAGCGGACGGGGCCGGTCTTCGGGCATGATCTGCTGGGGCCGGACGATGCCGATCTGATTGTGAACCATGCGCGGCCGGGGCGGACGGCCCAGGGACCCCGGATCCTGGTCCACGGGCGGCTTCTGGACGAGGACGGGCGGGCCGTTCCGGGCAAGCTGATCGAGGTCTGGCAGGCCAATGCGGGCGGGCGGTATCGGCACAAGCGGGACGGGTATCTGGCGCCTCTGGATCCCGATTTCGGGGGCTGCGGGCGGTGCATCACCGGCGCCGACGGCGCCTATGCGTTCCGGAGCGTGCAGCCCGGCCCCTATCCCTGGCCCAATGGCGGGAACGATTGGCGGCCGGCGCATATCCATTTCTCGGTCTTCGGGGACGGGATCGTGCAGCGGCTGGTCACGCAGATGTATTTCGAGGGCGACCCGCATATCGCCCGGTGCCCCATCGTGCAGGCGATCCCGAGTGCCGCGGCCGTGGACCGTCTGGTGGCGCGGCTGGACATGGAGCGGACGGTGCCGATGGACCTGCGGGCCTACCGCTTCGACATCGTGCTGCGGGGACGGGCGGCGACGCCGTTCGAGGGGGAAGGGCGTTGAGATGGACGAGTTGAAGGAATCGCCCTCGCAGACGGCCGGGCCGTATGTGCATATCGGCTGCGTCCCGAGCTTTGCCGGGTTGGAGGGCATGTATGGCGGCGTCGATCTGGGGGCCGACATGGCGCTGGGCGATGGCGCTCGGATCGTCTTTGCCGGGCGGGTGCTCGATGGGGATGGGGCGCCGGTGACGGATGCCCTGGTGGAGATCTGGCAGGCGGATGGCCAGGGGCGGTACGGTCCGGGTGCGCAGGGTTGGGGGCGGCAGGCGACGGATGGGAAGACGGGGATCTTCCGGTTCGAGACGGTCAAGCCGGGGCCGGTCGGGGCGCAGGCGCCGCATCTGCTGATCTGGATCGTGGCGCGGGGGATCAATCTGGGGCTGACCACGCGGGCCTATTTCGAGGACGAGGCCGACGCCAACGCCGCCGACCCGGTGCTGGCCCTGGCCGGGGACCGGGCCGGGACCATGGTCGCCCAGGCCGTCGAGGGGGGATATCACCTGGACATTCATCTTCAGGGCGAGGCCGAGACGGTGTTCCTGGATGTCTGATCCGGTTGTCATCCGTGTCGCCAGGGCTGCGTCATTCCCCGAAACCACGGAGAGGCCGGCAGGGCCGCGTCCGGCTGGCGAGCGGACTGCGCGGGCCCGACCGGCTCTGGCGGCGGGCAGACCAGTCATCCGATCTCCCATGCGGTTGGATGATGGCAGGCCGCGTTCCGATACCGACCGCCGGGCGACACTGGCAGCGGGGATCGGGATCCCAGCCAAGGGGGAATATGCGATGGACAGGCAGGTGCGGGGCCAGGCCGAGACGGGAGGTCGCCATGTCTGATCCGGTCGTCATCTGCGTCGCGATCACCGGGTCGGTGCCCCAGAAGATCGACAACCCGGCCGTGCCGATCTCGGTCGCCGAGCAGATCGAGAGCACGCAGGCCGCCTTCGAGGCCGGGGCGTCCATCGCCCATTGCCATGTGCGGTTGGACGATGGCACGCCGACGTCGGATCCCGACCGCTTCGCGGCGCTCAAGGACGGGATCGAACGGCATTGCCCCGGCATGATCGTGCAATTATCCACCGGCGGCCGGTCGGGCGCGGGGAAGGCGCGGGGCGGGATGATCCCGCTGCGGCCGGACATGTGTTCCCTGTCCGTCGGGTCGAACAATTTTCCGACGCGGGTCTACGAGAACCCGCCCGATCTGGTGAATTGGCTGGCCGCCCAGATGGTCGCCCACGATGTGGTGCCCGAGATCGAGTGCTTCGATCTGAGCCATCTGTACCAGGCGGCCAAGATGCATCGGGACGGGCGGCTGCCAAAGCTGCCCTATTGCCAATTCGTCATGGGGGTGAAGAACGCCATGCCCGCCGACCGGGTGGCCTTCGACGCCATGCTGGCCAGCAAGCGACATCTGTTCGGCGACGCGCCCTGGTGCGCGGCCGGGATCGGGCGCCATCAGATCGAGGTGAACGACTGGGCCATCGCGGCGGGCGGCCATGCGCGGACGGGGTTGGAGGACAACGTGCGGCTGGACCGGGACACGCTGGCGCCGTCGAACGCGGCGCTGGTCGCGCGGGCGGTCGAGGTGGCCGAGCGCCATGGGCGGCCCGTGGCCGGCCCGGCCGAGGCGCGGGCGATCCTGGGCTTGCGCGCAGCATGAGCCTGGCGCCGGGGACGCCGTGGACGCGGGAGCTGCTGGGCGATGCGCAGATCGAAGCCCTGTTCGGGGAAGCGGCGCAGGTGGCGCTGTTGAAGCGGGTGGAGGTGGCGTTCTTGGAGGCCCAGGCCGAGGTCGGCGTGCTGGATGCCGGGCGCGTGGCCGAGGCGGTGGCGGCGGTCGAGGCGGCGGGTCTGGACCCGGCGGCGCTGGTCGATGGGACGAGCGTGGATGGCGTGGTGGTGCCTGCGTTGGTGCGGGCGCTGCGGGGCGGGCGCGACATCGTGCACACGGGACTGACGTCGCAGGACGTGATCGACGCGGCGGCGGTGCTGACCGCGCGGGCGGTGGATCGGGTGCTGGCGGTCCGGCTGTCGGAGGTGGTGGCGCGGATCGACGATCTGGCGTCGCGCTTCGGCGACCGGGAGATGGGGGGCCGGACGCGGATGCAATGGGCCGGGCCGCTTCCGGTGGCCGAGCGGCTGCGGTCCTGGGGCGGCCCGGTGGTGCGGGGGGGGGCGCGCCGGGGCAGATAGGTAAAGCACACCGAGGAAAACC